>JAZQTM010000075.1:0-26297 GCA_045630765.1 Acutalibacteraceae bacterium
AACGGTGCAAAACCTCCCTCGGTGGCAAAAAAAAAAGCCGCCCCCCCCGGCCACCCCGTGTCCGCCTCCTTTTTGTTATTTGCATTTAATCCTTAGGAATGGCACCGTTCTTTTCCTCATACAGTGCTACGCGCCTTTTGAGATACTGTTCGATCTCACGATTTGCCGAACGCCCTTCCGACTCCGCAATATACCGAAACTTCCGAAACAATTCACGATCCACACGCAACGTATAACGCAATAACTTATCGTCCATGTTTAGCCTCCGTCATTATGATGCTATTATGACATCATTTTAACTTAATTATTGCGTCACATCAGAAATGGTGATATAATGACGCTAAAGTGACGCACAGTTTATGAGGAGGCGCTATGGCAACTTGTACGTTCTTTGGGCACGCCGATACGCCGGAGCGTGTTGAACCGGCATTGCAAAACGTGTTGGTTGATCTCATCGAGAATCATGGAGTATCCATTTTTTACGTAGGGAATCACGGCAATTTTGATCGTTTGGTGGCACGCACCTTACAAAAACTGCAACAGCTGTATCCCTTCATCACGTTCAATGTTGTGTTAGCGTATCTCCCCACCGCAATGGATGCTCGCCATTCTAAAAACACCCTTTATCCCAACGGTATTGAAACAGTCCCAAAACGCTTTGCAATCGTCTGGCGCAATCGTTGGATGCTTGATAAAAGCAGCTACGTCGTCACCTACGTCCGCGCCCCGATCGGCGGCGCCGCCAAGTTCAAAGCACTGGCAGAAAAACAAAATAAAACCGTTATCAATCTGGCTTGATGAAACTGTGTAGGGGGGCGGCGCCCACGATGCCCCGCGCCTCGCGGCGGGCAATTCGATTGGTGTCTGCGACGCAATGATAAGCGGGGTGGCAATACGCCACCCCGTAACGTTTACTCTCTACCCCGCACACACGCAAACCAACACCGTAGGGGCGGATATCATCCGCCCGTTTTCATTCCGTCGCACATAGCGCGATACCTCACCTATTACCTCTTTCCTTTTTTAAAAAAAGCAAAAAGTGTCTTGAAAGTGACTCCCCCCTTTGTGCTATACTCAGTACGCCCACAAAAACCGACACTATACTTTTGTGTGGAAAAATGGTATAGTATGAAAGGAGAAAAAATCGAACTATTTATCAGAAGTGATTCACGCGGCAGTGTGGAGCGAAATTAATAAACAAGGGTTAGAAAAATATATTTCAGGCAATTATGTATTAGGTAAATTAAATAAAGATGGGCAACGAATTAGTATTCGAATTGAAATTTCAAAAAAAGATAAGAATGAAAAAGTTTCTTTTATTACCGGCTGGATGGTTTATCCGAACGGTCACATTCAGTTAACGACACCTTATGGAGGCAAATAATATGAAAATGATGGATTGTGTAGAAGTGATTGTTGAAAAAGAAGCGTATGTTAAAGACGGAGTTCACAAAGGAATGCAGGGCTGGATTTGTTTGGAACAACGAACCGAGAAAACGTGGCTTGTGAATTTCCCTCAATGTGGCGAAAAAGAAGATATTGCCGAAATAAGTATAAATGAGGAGGATTTGAAAATGATCCCTGTCATGAACGCCATCATTAACGAACAAATAAAGGCTCAATTCGGCGAGTAACTATCACCTCTATGCCAAAGCAAAAAAAACGGCGTGTCCTTTCGGACACGCCGTTTGATTTTGTTACAAGATAACGGGATTAGCCGTTGATCGCGGTAACAACACCGGAACCGACAGTACGGCCGCCTTCACGGATAGCGAAACGCAGACCTTCTTCGATAGCGATGGGGGTGATCAGCTCAACGTCCATCTCGACGTTGTCACGGGGCATGCACATCTCGGTGCGGGCGGGCAGGGAGATAACACCGGTAACGTCGGTGGTACGGAAATAGAACTGAGGACGATAGTTGTTGAAGAACGGGGTATGACGACCGCCTTCATCCTTGGACAGGACATAAACCTGGCCATGGAACTTGGTGTGCGGGTTGATGGAGCCGGGTTTGCAGAGAACCTGGCCACGCTCGATGTCCGTTCTCTGAATACCACGGAGCAGGGCGCCGATGTTATCGCCGGCCTCAGCGTAGTCGAGGAGTTTACGGAACATTTCGATACCGGTAACAACGGTCTTCGCACGCTCTTCGGTCAAACCGATGATTTCAACTTCATCGGACATGTCCAACTGACCACGCTCCACACGGCCGGTAGCAACAGTACCACGACCGGTGATGGTGAAGACGTCTTCAACAGGCATCAAGAAGGGTTTGTCAGCGTCACGCGCGGGGCTGGGGATGTAGCTGTCCACGTTCTCCATGAGCTCGAGGATCGGAGCATACTCAGCAGCGGAAGCGTCGTTGGAAGCGCACTCCAGAGCAACCAGAGCGGAGCCCTTGATGATCGGGGTGTCGTCGCCCGGGAACTCGTACTCGTTGAGGAGTTCGCGGATTTCCATTTCGACGAGCTCGAGCAACTCGGGATCGTCAACCTGGTCACATTTGTTCATGAAAACAACGATGTAGGGAACGCCAACCTGACGGGAGAGCAGGATGTGCTCACGAGTCTGGGGCATCGGGCCGTCAGCAGCGGACACGACGAGGATAGCGCCGTCCATCTGAGCAGCACCGGTGATCATGTTTTTAACATAGTCAGCGTGGCCGGGGCAGTCAACGTGAGCATAGTGACGATTCTCGGTCTGATACTCAACGTGAGAAGTGTTGATTGTGATACCACGTGCGCGCTCCTCGGGAGCCTTGTCGATGTTTGCGTAATCAACGAAGTCAGCGTCGCCTTTAAGAGCGAGAACCTTCGTGATCGCAGCGGTCAGGGTGGTCTTACCATGGTCAACGTGACCAATGGTACCAATGTTTACGTGGGGCTTGCTTCTTTCGAATTTTGCCTTTGCCATTGTGAATTTCCTCCTTTATTTCAGCACA
This sequence comes from Acutalibacteraceae bacterium, assembly GCA_045630765.1. Lineage (GTDB taxonomy): Bacteria > Bacillota > Clostridia > Oscillospirales > Acutalibacteraceae > RGIG3009. The sequence continues at coordinate 2,945 of JAZQTM010000075.1, forward strand.
ATAATTAGTTACTTGCATTGTATCAAGAAATCTAAAAGATTTCAAGACCTTTTGTAAATTTCCTTAGTTCTTGGCGCGGCGGGAGATGATCTCTTCAGCAACGTTCTTCGGAACTTCGGAATAGTGGCTGGGCTCCATAACGTACTGACCGCGTCCTTGAGTACCGGAACGCAGGTCGGTCGCATAACCGAACATCTCGGACAGCGGAACGTTTGCACGAATCTGCACGGCACCGTTGATGTTCTCGGAACCTTCCATCTGGCCACGACGGGACGCAACGTCACCGACGACAAAGCCCATATACTCGTCGGGAGCAACAACGACCACTTTCATGATCGGCTCCATGAGAACGGGATCGGCCTTACGCATAGCCTCTTTGAACGCCATGGAACCGGCGATCTTAAATGCCATTTCGGAAGAGTCGACCTCGTGATACGAACCATCGTACAACGTGACCTTTACGTCAACAACCGGATAACCGGCGATGGTACCCGCGTGCATAGCACCCTGGATACCGGCATCGACAGCGGGGATGTATTCCTTCGGAATCGAACCGCCGACGATAGCGTTGACAAACTCATAACCCTTACCGGATTCGTTGGGCTCGAGTTTGATTTTAACGTGACCGTACTGACCTTTACCACCGGACTGACGAGCATACTTGGTATCCACGTCAGCAAGCTTGCGGATGGTTTCTTTGTACGCAACCTGAGGTGCGCCAACGTCAGCTTCCACTTTAAATTCGCGGAGCAAACGGTCAACGATGATCTCCAAGTGGAGCTCACCCATACCGGCAATGATGGTCTGACCGGTTTCCTCGTCGGTGTAGGTCTTAAAGGTGGGATCTTCTTCCGCCAATTTAGCGAGAGCGATACCCATCTTCTCCTGACCGGCTTTGGTTTTCGGCTCGATAGCCACGCGGATAACCGGCTCGGGGAAGTTCATCGATTCCAGAATGATCGGATGCTTCTCGTCGCACAGGGTGTTACCCGTGGTGGTGTTTTTCAGACCGATCGCAGCAGCGATGTCACCGGCGTACACGATATCCAGATCCTTACGAGCATTGGCGTGCATCTGAACGATACGACCAAGGCGCTCGTTGGAATCCTTGCTGGAGTTGTACACGGTGTCACCGGCTTTAACGATACCGGAGTACACACGGAAGAACGCGAGCTTACCGACGAACGGGTCGGTCGCGATCTTAAATGCCAACGCGGCAAACGGCTCCTCGTCGGAAGACGGACGATTCTCCTCTTCCTCGGTTTCGGGGTTCACACCCTTGATCGCGGGAACGTCCAGCGGAGAGGGCATGTAATCCACGATAGCATCCAGAAGTTTCTGAACGCCCTTGTTACGGTAGGAAGTACCGCAGCAAACGGGAACCATGGTGTTGGCGATGGTCGCTTTACGGATAACGGCTTTGATCTCATCGATGGTGATTTCCTCACCGCCGAAGTATTTCTCCATCAAATCGTCGTCCTGCTCAGCAACCGCCTCAAGCAGTTTTTCGTGATATTCTTCCGCGAGCTCCATCATATCCGCGGGGATCTCCTCCACGCGCATATCCTTACCCATTTCGTCATAATAGACGTCGGCTTTCATCTCCACGAGGTCGACGATGCCCTTAAACAGGTTTTCGGAACCGATGGGAAGCTGAATCGGAACGGCGTTACACTTCAAACGATCGCGCATCATCTTGACAACGCGATAGAAGTCGGCACCCATAATGTCCATTTTGTTGACATACGCCATACGGGGTACCTGATACTCGTCCGCCTGACGCCACACTGTCTCGGACTGGGGCTCAACACCGCCCTTAGCACACAACACAGTCACCGAACCGTCCAGAACACGCAGGGAACGTTGCACCTCAACGGTGAAGTCCACGTGGCCGGGGGTGTCGATGATGTTAATGCGGTGCTTATCGGCAGTACCTTGCTTATCCCAATAACAGGTGGTAGCAGCGGAGGTGATGGTGATACCGCGCTCCTGCTCCTGCGCCATCCAGTCCATGGTAGCGCCGCCGTCGTGGGTTTCACCGATCTTGTAGTTAACACCGGTATAGTACAGAATACGCTCAGTCGTAGTGGTTTTACCTGCGTCGATGTGCGCCATAATACCGATATTTCTGGTTTTAGCCAAAGATACGTCTCTTGCCATAAGTCATCCTCCTTCTTGCAAAATACAAAACTGCGATTACCAGCGGAAATGTGCGAAAGCCTTGTTGGCTTCTGCCATCTTGTGGGTGTCGTCGCGTTTCTTCGCGGCGCCGCCGTTGCCGTTGATCGCATCGAGGATCTCGTTGGCAAGACGCTCTTTCATGGTGCGCTCGGAACGAGTGCGCGAATAGGTGGTCAACCAACGCAGACCTAAGGTCTGACGGCGATCGGGGCGAACCTCGATCGGCACTTGGTAGGTAGCACCGCCAACACGGCGAGCCTTAACCTCCAAGAGAGGCATAATGTTTTCCATTGCCTGCTCGAAAACCTCCAAGGGCTCCTTTTCGGTCTTCTCGCGGATGATTTCGAATGCGTCGTACACGATCTTCTGGGCAACACCCTTCTTACCGTCGTACATAACGTTGTTGATGAGTCTGGTCACCAACTTGGAATTGTAAAGCGGGTCGGGCAAAACATCACGTTTTGCGATAGAACCTCTTCTCGGCACTTTACTTCCCTCCTTCATAAAAATGATATCATAGGTACTCGAAAGTGACATACTCCCGTTGGCCATAGAAAGGGCAGTCGCAAACGGATGACCCGTTATATGAATCTGCCGCTACTATGTAGCCGCTGATGAAATGTCGTTTCAATTATTTACCTGCCTTCGGACGCTTCGCACCATACTTGGAACGAGCCTGCATCCGGTTTGCAACGCCCTGTGTATCGAGAGTTCCGCGGATGATGTGATAACGCACACCGGGAAGGTCCTTAACACGGCCGCCACGGATCAGCACCACGCTGTGCTCCTGCAAGTTGTGACCTTCGCCGGGGATATACGAAGTAACTTCGATACCGTTCGACAGACGGACACGAGCAACCTTACGAAGAGCCGAGTTCGGTTTCTTCGGGGTAGACGTCTTAACCGCAGTGCAAACGCCGCGCTTTTGGGGAGAATTCTGATCGGTCGGAATGCGTTTCTTGGAGTTCCAGCCTTTGAGCAATGCCGGAGCCTTCGCTTTCTTCTCGAGTTCTTCTCTGCCCTTGCGGACTAACTGGTTAAAAGTAGGCAATCTTTTCACCTCCTGCATATAAGATCCGCTTATCTTCCGCTCATCGCCGAACAGTCTGCGGTGCGGAACGTACGCATTTTTGGGCATAGTTCACCCATAGTGCGCACTCCCACGGAGAATCATTCTACCACAAGCATTTCGGCTTGTCAACCATTTATTTTCGATTTGTTTTTACCGCGTATTTGTAAACAAGCTTGCCATTCCAGTATGCTCACTTTTTTCCAAAAAAATGCAAAAAGTGTCTTGAAAGTGACTTCCTCTTTTGTGCTATACTCTGCACGCCAACAAAGTACGGTTACCTCATAGGGATGTACTTTTCAAAGAAATATGGTATAATGCGAAAGGAGAAAGAAAATTGAGTTATTTATCCGATGTTATTCGTGCGGCAGTGTGGGGGAAGCAACCGCCCGAATCACCGAAATGGAACAAGTGGTTACACAGGAATTTAAGTGATAAACACTGCCCTGAATGTTTGAAGCTTGATGAATGTTGGTTCGAAAAAGGGAAAACTCCAAAATGGCCACACCATTTATTTTGTCATTGTATACTGGAAGATATTTCGTATAACGACGTATTGACAAAAAGCCATGCCGATTGCCCCTATTCTAAATTTGATCCGTACCTATTTGATCCCGAAAATCATTATGGGCATGGCAAAAGCGATATGTTGGAAAGTTGGGGATACTCTGTTGAAGATTCTCAATATTTGAAGGAAGAGATTGAAAAGCAAGGACTACAAAAATACATTGATGGTGATTATCAATTGGGACAACTAAATAGACACGGTCAAAGAATCAGTATAAGAGTTGAAATCCCCAACAAATCCCAAGGTGGAACGGTTTCATTTATAACCGGTTGGATGGTTCGTCCGAACGGTCAACTCACCTTGAACACACCTTATGGAGGAAAATGAGTATGAAAATAAAATATCTTGATTGCGTCGAAGTAATTGTTGAAAAAGAAAAGTACGCAAAGAATGGCGTGCATAAAGGTATGCAGGGCATTATATGGTTAGAAGATTGTGTTGATGGTGAATGGGATGTGTGCTTCCCTCAATACGGCGAGAAACCGGACATTGCAGAAATTTCGGTCAAAGAAGATGATCTTGTCCTGTTGCCGAATGGAATGAATGCAAGGGTGAATGAGCGCATTAAAGCTGCGTTCGGCGATTGAAGCACCCCTGTGACTGTGACCACTTTCCCACACATACAAAAAAGCAGAGGGTTTCCCCTCTGCTTTTTTACGGTGCAGTTATTCCGCCTTAAACGTATAAACCGTACCTTTTTTGCCGAATACACCGTGGTCTTTTTCCAGACTCAAGGTGCCGTTTTGATTCAGTGAAAATTCAGCGAAGGCACCAAGGGTCAACCCTTCCGATGCGTCGCCCTCACCGGTTTTGACGAGCGTGTCGGTCAACTCGTACAAGGTCGGCAAATTGCCCCAGATGCCGATATCGTAATAGGTAACGCCGCCGACGGTCAGTTTGCTTTCATACGAAAAATTGTTTTCGTCGAAGTCAGACCCCCACGATTCGTATTGCTTTTTGCATTGTTCGATCGTGTAAAAGTCGGTATAATCGGCTTGCACGGTGTTAAACTCCTCGTAAAAATACAAGGACACCTTGCGGTACGTCTGATTATTGTTGTCCAAAAACGCCGCGGTGTATTTGCCAAACGTAAAAGCGGTTTTCGGATTCAACTTGGCGGGTTTCGCCGTGGTGGTCGCCGCCGTTGTTTTTTTGGCAGCAGAACCGGCGGTAGTCGTGGGTGCCGGCACTACGGTCGTCAAATAAGGCTTGTTGGTCGTCGTGTTGTTTTCGACAGCGGTCGTGGTCGCCGCTTCCTCCCCGCTTTCGGTCGTGGTGATCTGCTCCGTCGAGGTGGTCGTCGCCTGACCTTCCTCGTTTTGTTTTTCACCGCAAGCCGTAAACGATAACACCATCAACACGGCAAGCAACAGGCAAAGTGCTTTTTTCATATGTTCCCTCTCCTTTTATCTTCCTCTTAAAAACAGTATACCTCAACCTTTTCCAAAAGTAAACCGCATTTCATCAGACACCCCTCTGCCTTTTTCTCAACTTTTTATACTTGTATGTGTCGAAAATATGTGGTATACTGAAAGCATAGTAAACAAAGGCAGGTGCTCTTTTGGTATGACAGACAAAAACTATACCGGTCAGGCGATCGGCATTTTTGAATTAGACGGCTTTATGGCGTGTCTTGTCGCACTGGATGCGGCGGCAAAAGCAGCGGACGTTAAAATTCAAGGTGTGGAACGCAACCGTTTAAAAGCCGGTGCATGCGTAAAACTGCGCGGTGACGTGTCCAGCGTGCGCGCTGCCATGGATGCGGCACTTGCCGCCGCAGCGCCTTACGGTAAGGTCACGGCATCCACCGTTATCTCGGCACCGGATGCCGGCACCGAACACGGCATTGCTGCCACCATTGGTCGATAAGGAGGCGTATGACGATGAATAAACCCGAAGCGTATGCCTTGGTAGAGGTCCTCGGCGCCTCCCACGCCGTTCAGGCAGTCGATCAAATGCTCAAATGTGCCACGCTTTACTTGAGCGCACGGGAAACCTCCTGCGGCGGTCACGTAACCTTGGTGCTGGAGGGCGACATTTCCGCTTGCCAAGCGGCAGTGGACAGCATTCGCGAAAATCCCCCCTGCCCCATTTGCGGTGCGTGTGTCATCTCCGGTCCGTCGGACGAACTGTTCGACGTGGTCACCACCATCGGTGAAAAACTGCGGAAAGTATAACCCAAAAGAAGGCGCCCCGACGAAGCTCCTCGGGGCGCTTTTTCTTTTATGTTATTTTACCGTTTCGGCATACCGCACGCCTTCCATGGCATCCTTTGCATAAAAATCGGCACCGATGCGATCGGCATACTCTTGAGTCAGCACCGCACCGCCGACCATCACCTTGCACGCAGGTACCCGCTCGCGCAACAGCGCGATCGTTTCCTCCATCGCAGGCACGGTAGTCGTCATCAGGGCGCTTAACCCCACCAGTTTCGCGTTATGCTTGTTCACCGCATCGACCACCGCCTCGGGCGGCACGTCGCGACCGAGATCAATGACGGTATACCCGTAATTCTCCATCAGCAATTTCACGATATTTTTGCCGATATCGTGAATATCGCCCTTGACCGTCGCGAGCACCACGGCAGGACCGTTCCTCTGCCCCGTCGGCATCGTCGCTTTAATACATTCAAACGCACTTTTCGCCGCTTCGGCGCTCATCAACAGTTGCGGCAAATACACCGTCTTGTTTTCAAAACCTTGCCCCACCGTATCCAGCGCGGGAATGATCTCGTTGTTCACAATGTCAAGCGGTTGTTGCGTTTTCAACAGTTCGCCCGTGACCGCCGCCGCCTCGTCCTGCAAGCCCTTGGCGATCGCGTGTTGCAAAGCCGAGCGACTCTCGGTTTCCGTTTTCACGGCGGTGGGTGCGGTCGTTGCCGTCACCACAAACTGTTCTGCTGCGGCAATATACGCCGCACAGTTTTCATCCAACCCCTTAAGAGCGCGATACGTGTAATACGTCTGCATCATCGGAGCGGAATAGGGATTCATAATGGCAGCCGACAAACCGTTTTCCAGCGCCAACGCAAAGAACGTGCTGTTGACCACGTCACGCGTCGGCAACCCGAACGACACGTTCGACACCCCAAGCGACGTATGGCAACCAAGTTCCTCGCGAATGGTTTTCAGCGCTTTGAGCGTCACCAGTGCCGACCGCGTATCCGCACTGATCGTCATCGCGAGCGTATCAAACACGATCTCGTGTTTCGGGATACCGTATTCCGCCGCCGTTTTCAAAATCTTCTCGGCAATCGCAACGCGCCCCTCGGCGGTGTCGGGAATACCGTTTTCATCCAGCGTCAGCGCGATCACCACACCGCCGTATCGTTTGACGAGCGGGAAGATCGCGCGCATACTCTCCTCTTTACCGTTGACGGAATTGATAAGCGGTTTACCGTTGACACGGCGCAGCGCCGCTTCCATCGCAACGGGATCGGCGGTATCGATTTGCAACGGCAGATCAATGATCGCCTGCAACTCACCTACCGCGCGGGTGAGCATCTCGGTTTCGTCAATATCGGGCAACCCGACGTTAACGTCCAAAATATGCACGCCCTTTTCTTGCTGTGCCACACCCTCTTTGAGGATGTAATCCATATCGTTTTCCAAGAGCGCTTGCTTAAACCGCTTTTTCCCCGTCGGGTTAATGCGCTCGCCAATGAGGATCGGCTCGTTTCCGAACGCGACCGTATGCGTGTAGGAGGATACCACCGTTTGCGCTTTTGCCGCAATCGGCTTCGGCTTCATCTGAACCGTTTTATCGGTCAGGGCGGCAATATACGCGGGTGTCGTTCCGCAACAACCACCGACCACGCGCACGCCCTCTGTCATCAGAGAAGCGACCTCGTCGGCAAACTCGTCGGGCAAAACGTCAAATACCGTCTTACCGTTCACAGATTTCGGCAATCCCGCATTCGGTTTTAAGATCACCGGCACCGATGCCGCCGCGAGCAATTCGAGCGCCACCGAGCGCAACTGTTTGGGACCGAGCGAGCAGTTGGCGCCGAGCGCGTCAACACCCAATCCTTCAAGCAACGCTACCATCGCCGCGGGCGAAGCACCCGTCATCAGTTTCCCGTCCGCGCCGTACGCGTTGGATACCAAGACCGGCAAGTCGCTGTTTTCTTTTGCCGCGAGCACCGCCGCCTTGGTTTCGTAACTGTCGTTCATCGTTTCAATGAAAATGAGATCCGCTCCGTATTTCACACCGAGCGTCACGGTTTTGGCAAACACCTTTACCGCATCCTCAAAATCCAGATCACCGAACGGCTTTAACAATTTTCCCGTCGGGCCGATGTCCAAAGCAATAAACTGATCGTCCCGCGTTTTCGCGGCGCGCGCATTATCGAACGCCGCCTTGATGAGACTCTCCAATTCCGCATCGTCAAACTTAAGGCTGTTCGCGCCAAACGTGTTGGCACTGACGATCTGACTTCCCGCCTCGTAATACGCTTTGTGAATCGCCGTGATCTTGTCGGGATGCGATACGTTCCACCGCTCCGGCAACTCACCCGGCTGTAACCCCTCGGCTTGCAACAGCGTACCCATGCCGCCGTCCAACCGCACGATCTGTTGTTGTAATAGTTCGCGAACTGTCATACTACACCCCGAAACATACACTCTTGTTTATCACACAAACGGCACTTATCCGTTTTCTTATCCGCCTTGCGGGATAACCCCACAAACGCCGTCACCGACTTGGACGGCGACATCAAACAACTGTCACCGAGCGTCACACCGATATGCTTATCCGCCTGTAACAGTGTGATAACCTCCCGCTGTAATTCCAACGGCAGATCACCGTACCCCGGCGAAAACCGCGAACGCGGCGACAAGTCGGTTTCCCGTTTCAGTTCTTCGCAAAACGCATCGCACAGCGCTTCCGCGCGCTCGGTGCCGATCGCTTGCAAGAGCACCGCTTTTGCGGGGGATAACCGCCCGTATTTGGCGATCAAACGATCCATACCGAGTCCCAGCGTTGCCGCCATCAGTACCACCCGCTCGCATCCGTCAAGATGACGCGTCAGTTGTGCCGAACGTGCCGTAAACGGCGCGGGATCAATTTCACGAAAGCACACCGTATACGATAAAACGGGCAACGCTTCGTTAAGGCATTCTGCCAACAACGCCCGCACACCCTCATCCGCCTCGCGGCACCCGGCATAGCGCAGTATCTCGCGTTCACAAACGGGCGGCGGCGTCAACGTTCTTACCGCGATCATTTGCCGAGCAGATCCGACAAGTTGCTTTGAATTTTCTCGGCAACGTCGGGTTTGTTCATCGAATACACGTGCACGTTGGTAATACCGTTGGCAAACAGATCAATGATCTGATCCGTCGCATACGCAATTCCCGCTTGTTTCATGGCGGCGGGATCGCTGCCGAACTTGTCCACCAAACTCTTGAAACGTTGCGGCACGGACGAACTTGACAGTTCGATCGCTCTCGCCACCTGTGAGGCGTTGGTGATCGGCATAATACCGGGGATCACCGGCACCGTGATACCAGCTTCGCGTATTTTATAAAGGAAATTATATAATAAATGATTGTCAAAGAACATCTGCGTGGTGAGGAAATCGCATCCCGCATCCACTTTTTCTTTGAGCCGTTTAATATCGTCTTTTTGATCCGCGCTCTCGGGATGGATCTCGGGATAGCACGCACCGCCGATGCAAATATCAGGATCCGCTTCTTTGAGTTCGCGCACCAGATCCACCGCATAACGGTAATCCCAAGTTGACCGATCCGCACCCAAAAGTTCCGCAGGCACGTCCCCGCGCAGCGCCATCACGTTTTCGATACCCGCCGCTTTGATCGCCGCGATCTTCTCGGCAACCGTAGCACGGGTAGACGATACGCACGTCAAGTGCGCAAGCGTCGGCACGCCGTAGCGTTCTTTGATGTTTTTGGCAATATCCAGCGTATACCGACTGGTTCCGCCGCCCGCGCCGTAGGTCACACTCATAAACGACGGGCGCAACCGCGCGATCTCCTCGGTCGCGGTTTTCACGCTGTCAAACGCTGTTTCGGTTTTGGGCGGAAAGACCTCAAAGGATAACGAGAGCTTCCCGCTTTTCAGTAAATCAATGATTTTCATACCCATCCCTCGATTCTGTTCTTATTGTATCACTCTTATTCGTGCGAATCAAGTTTTACTTGACAAGGAAAAAAAGCGGTGCTATACTGTTGTCAAATTGAACACAAACCGTTGAAGCGGAAGTAACGGCGCAGATGCCTTCACAGAGAGCCCGTGGTGCTGGGAATCGGGCAAGAAACACTTCGTCAAATGGGCCGCTGAGGGTGCAGTCAAATGTGAGCGATCACAGAGTATTCTGCAACGCGAGGACATGCGTCAGTTGTCAGGGATATGATAGTATCCCGCAAAGGGCACGGCTTTGCCGTGAATCAAGGTGGTACCGCGGATAAGTACTTTATTCGTCCTTGGCAGACTTATCTGCCAAGGATTTTTTATTTCAGGAGGAATACACGATGAATTTCAACGGCATTGATTTTGACACCTATTTTAAGCACTATCCCGACGAAAACGGCTTTTTCGGCAAATACGGCGGCGCGTACATTTCCGCCGACTTAAAGCAAGCGATGGCGGAGATCACCGAAGCGTATTTCACCATCTGCAAATCGGCAAAATTCATCAGCGAGTTGCGCCGCATCCGCAAGGATTTCCAGGGTCGCCCCACCCCCATTTCGTACTTGGAGCGTCTGTCGAACTCCCTCGGCAACGTGCAGCTTTACGTCAAGCGTGAGGATTTGAACCATTCGGGCGCGCACAAGCTCAACCATTGTATGGGTGAAGCGTTGCTCGCCAAGTATATGGGCAAAAAGAAGGTCATTGCCGAAACGGGCGCCGGCCAGCACGGTGTCGCGCTTGCCACCGCCGCCGCGTATTTCGGTCTGGAATGTGACATTTATATGGGCTCGGTAGACATCAAAAAGCAAGCCCCCAACGTAGCACGTATGAAGATTTTGGGCGCCAACGTCGTGGAGGTCACCCACGGTCTTGCCACCTTGAAAGAAGCGGTAGACGCCGCGTTTGAAGCCTACGCAAACGAGTATAAAGACGCCATCTACTGCATCGGCTCGGTGCTCGGCCCGCATCCGTTCCCGATGATGGTGCGCGACTTCCAAAGCGTTGTCGGCATCGAAGCAAGAGAACAGTTCGTCGGTATGACGGGCGAATTGCCGGATGCGGTTGTCGCGTGTGTCGGCGGCGGCTCCAATGCTGCCGGTATGTTCGCGGGCTTCTTAAACGATCCCGTTGATCTGTACGGTGTTGAACCGCTCGGCAAAGGCCCGAAACTCGGCGATCACGCCGCGTCGCTCAAATACGGCACGGAGGGCATTATGCACGGCTTTAACAGCATTATGCTCAAAGACGAAAACGGCGAACCCGCTCCCGTCTACTCCGTCGCCAGCGGTCTTGACTATCCGTCCTCGGGTCCCGAGCACGCATTTTTGCGCGACCTCGGCAGAGTAAAATACGACGTGGTGGACGATGAAGAAACCGTCGACGCGTTCTTCACGCTCTCCCGTTTGGAAGGCATCATTCCCGCCATCGAATCGGCGCACGCCGTCGCGTACGGTATGAAACTCGCCAAACAGCTCGGCAAAGGCTCCGTGCTTATCAACCTGTCGGGTCGCGGCGACAAAGATATGGATTACATCATCGAAAAATACGGCATTCGTTAACAAAAAAAGCCCCGACAAACGTCGGGGCTTTCCTCATTCCACCGTCACCGATTTGGCGAGGTTTTTCGGTTTGTCAATGTCACAGCCCTTTCCTCTCGCCACGTAATACGCAAACAACTGCAGCGGGATCACCTCGGCAATGGGCGCAAACAGTGGCTCTGTCGGCGGCACGAATAACAGCTCGTCCGCCACCGTCGCCAGCACCGTATCCCCTTGGAACGTCACCGCCAACACCTCGGCACCGCGCGCTTTGACTTCCACCGCATTGCTCACCGTCTTGTCCGCAACCGCCGCATTACAACACAGCGCCAACACCGGCTGATGCTCGTCAATAAGCGCGATGGTCCCGTGCTTGAGTTCACCCGCCGCATACCCCTCCGCGTGGATATACGAGATTTCTTTTAGTTTCAGTGCTCCCTCCAGTGCCACCGCATAATCGGTGTTCCGCCCGATGAAAAACACCGACGGCGCCGAGCCGTACTTATGCGCCAGCCGCTCCGTTGCAGGGTTCATATCCAGCGCATTCTGTACGCGATGCGGCAGCTGCTCCAGTTCCTCGAACAAACGGTTAAACTCGTCGGTCGTCACCGTTCCCCATTCGCGCGCCGCGTACAATGCGAACAGATACAACACCGCCAATTGCGTGGTATACCCCTTGGTAGTCGCCACCGCGATCTCGGGTCCCGCGTGGGTATACAGTACAAAATCGGCAAGCGCCGCCACCGTACTGCCCACCACGTTCACGATCGAAAGCGTTTTCGCGCCGCGCGCCTTACATTCTTTCATCGCCGCAATGGTATCCGCCGTTTCGCCCGACTGTGACAAAACGATAAGCAGCGTCTCCTCATCCATCAGCGGATCGCTGTACCGCAACTCACTGGCAAGCTCCACCTGCACGGGTAAGCGGCATAACGCTTCAATCGCATATTTTCCCGCACACCCCGCGTAATAGGCAGACCCGCACGCCGTAATCACGATACGGCGAACGTCCCGCAGATCCTCGGGTTTGATATCATCCAAGCGAATCGTTCCCGCTTGCAGTCGCGGTGCCAACGTTGCGCGCACCGCAGCGGGTTGCTCGAAGATCTCCTTGAGCATAAAATGCTCAAACCCCTCTTTTTCGGCGGCTTGTACGTCCCACGCGATGCGAGAAAGCGGCTTATCCACCGTCCGCCCCGCCGCGTTAAATATCGTCACACCCTCGGCGGTGAGTATTGCAAACTCGCCGTCGTTCAGATACATCACGTTACGTGTATACGGCACCAGTGCCGTCACGTCCGATGCAAAATACTGTTCTCCGCTCCCCACACCAACGATGAGCGGACTCGCCTCGCGCGCCGCGTATACCGTGTGCGGCTCGTCGGTGCACACCACCCCCAGCGCATACGACCCTTGCAAACGGGACACGGTCTTGATGACCGCCGCCTTCACGTCACCCGTGTAATACTGTTCCAACAGATGCACGATCACCTCGGTATCGGTATCGCTCTCAAAACGATACCCCGCAGCGGTAAGTTCCGTACGCAACGTCAGATAATTCTCCACGATCCCGTTATGCACCACCGCAAACCGTCTGTCGTTACTGACGTGCGGATGCGCATTCGTGTCGGTCGGCGCCCCGTGCGTTGCCCATCGCGTATGCCCGATACCGACCGTCCCGCGCATCCGTTGCCCGCCCTCGGTCTTTTCATACAGATTGGCAAGGCGCCCTTTCACCTTGTTCACGTGAAGCGCGCCCGCGTCCATCGTGGCGAGCCCCGCCGAATCGTATCCGCGATATTCCAGTTTTGCAAGCCCGTCCAGCAAGATCGGCGCCGCCGCCTGACCGCCGACATAACCCACGATTCCACACATAGCCCATCCTCCTTATTACTACTATAATGGGCATTTTTTTGGGTTTCATTCCGCGAAAAACCGCAAAAACCTCTTGCCTAATCCCTGCTTTATCCTATATAATGTACGTTGTAAACAAGAAAGGACGCTGAAATGTATGAACGGAAAAACCAAAAAGATCGTAATGGCAGCACTTATGGCAGCACTCACTTGTGTCGCCACGATGATTATTAAGATCCCCTCCCCCTTGAACGGCTATATCAACTTGGGCGATTGTATCGTGCTGGTAGCCGGCTGGATGCTGTCCCCGACCTACGGCTTCCTGGCTGCCGGTCTCGGCTCGGCATTGGCAGACGTCTTTTCGGGATATATGACCTACGCTCCCGCTACTTTCGTCATCAAAGGCCTGATGGCACTCGTCGCATTCTACGGTTTCAAACTTCTGCGTAAAAAGTTCGGCAACCTCCCCTCCGGCATCCTCAGCGGACTTGCGGCAGAACTTGTTATGGTTCTCGGTTATTTCGTGTTTGAAGGCTTTTTGTACGGTTTTCTCCCGTCAGCCGTCAACATTCTGGCCAACGGCGTGCAAGGCATCGCCGGTCTGGTGATCGGTGTGTTGCTGGCAAAAGTATTTGAGAAAAGCAAGATTATGTTGGATTAAGGTGATAACGATGCAAACGTCGATTTACGATCAAACCTACGCGTCCGTACAAGAACTGTGCGAAACGGCAAAACTCTCGGCAGGTAACCTCGTGGTTGTCGGCTGTTCTACCAGTGAAGTGGCAGGCGATAAAATCGGTACCAATTCCAGTCCCGAGATCGCCGCAGAGATCTTCCGCGCGTTGTACGACTACACCACCGCAAACAGCTTGCACCTTGCCGTGCAGTGCTGCGAGCACCTCAACCGCGCCATCATCACCGAACGGCAGGCGGTTCCGTTTGCAGAACCCGTCAACGTCGTCCCGCAACCGAAAGCGGGCGGCTCGTTGGCAACACAGGCATACGCAACGTTTCGCGATCCCGTAGCGGTAGAAGAGATCAAAGCGGATGCCGGTCTGGACATCGGCTTTACGCTGATCGGTATGCACCTCAAAAAGGTGGCAGTCCCCGTTCGTCTTTTGAATAACACCATCGGCTGTGCTACGGTGCTCGCTGCCCGTACCCGCCCGAAATTCATCGGCGGCACCCGTGCCGTTTACGACGAAACCCGTCTGTAATCCCCCATCATCTATACAAAAAGCCCCAAATCAATCAGGACGGTACGTTGGGAAATCTTATCGTTTAAAGGTTGATGATCCGCTATGAATTCTAAAAACAAATCCACTCTCTTGGCCTATCTGGGTATCATCGCCGTCGTCTTTATCTGGGGTGTTATCCCAACGGTAAAGAAGGCACTTATCGGCGGGCACTTTTCCGCTACGATATACAGCGCCGTCACTACCGGTGCAGGCGCGATCGCGCTGCTTTTGATCTTTCGCCGTAATCTCAAAAAAATCAATCTTTCGTATTTTAAAATAGCGGTGCCGACCGGTCTTGTTGTCGGCATAGCGGCACTTTTGCAAGCGATCGCCTACAAGTATGACGCATCACCGACGAAGCAAGCGTTTCTCGAAAACCTCTCCTGCGTGGTCGTGCCTGTTCTGCTCTTTATCATGACACGAAAAAAGCCATCCCTGCTCACGGTGCTGGCCTGTGCGCTCTGCCTTGCCTCCTCGTTTATACTCGGTGATATTTTCACCGTTGGACTTTCATTCGGCATCGCTGACGTACTCAACGCTCTTGCGGGCATTTGCTACGGTATCAACATCGCCATAACGGGCGTTCACGCCAAGAAATACGATGCCCCCCTCTACGTCATGATACAGCTTTTTATGCAGGCAATCGTTTCAGTCATCGTTTCGGTGGTATTCCATTTCTGCACAATAGGCGGCGAGCCGATCGATACGATCGTTTTCGCCCCCGATATATGGCTTATTCTCTACGTGATCGGCATTGGTGTGCTGACGAATGCCGTCTGCTGGACGATGCGCACTCTTTCGATGAAGCACATCTCCCCCAACGTGGTCGCGGTGATAATGCCTTTCTCTGCCGTAGTAACGGGGATCGTCTCGGTCATTCTCGGAATGGACTCGCTTTCCGACACCCTCGTGATCGGTGGAATCCTCGGTCTTGTGGCAAGTCTTATCTCGAGCGCAAGTGATATGATGGAGAATAAAAGAACCGCCGCCCGTCTGTAAAATCAACAAAAAAGGCTCCCCAAACCGTTCGGTTTGGGGAGCTTTTTTAAGTGTTTTCTTATTTAAGACCCATGATGAGCTCGAGCACGTAGCACTCAAGTGCTTCGTAGTTGCGCTCAGCAATGCATTTCTCGGCAAACGCATAATCGTAGCGGTTGACCTTTTCTTCCATTGCTTTTGCAACCTTCAAGCTGGTCTCAATGTGACGGAAGCTGTCTTCCATGCTCTGCGTTCTCATAGCCTTGACGTCCAGACCGATGTACTCGCCGTTGGCGCAGAAGTTGTGCTCCTTGAGCACTTTGATCTGGTTGAACGCACTGCGCAGGTTCTCAGCGCCGAAGTTCTTATCCTCGTCGAACTTCATACCGTTCTGGTCGTTAAGATGCACGCCCCAGAGTTTGCCCATCGCCAGAGCAAAGCCCATTTCGGAAGCGGGATCCAAACCGGCAAGCACAGCGTGCGCGGTTTCGAGAAGCGTACCCACACGGGACGGATCGATGGTTGCCGCCGACACAGCAAGCGCGTGACCGAGCGTCGGGCAGACGTTTCTGTCGATCGGCTCGTTGGGTTTGGTTTCGATCATCACTTTGATCTTGCTGTCATAGCTCAACATCACGTTGAGAGCATCTACCAACTGCTTCACGATCTCCACAGCGCTCTTGCTTTCGGGGCAGATGGTACCTTCACGGGCGAGCCACAATACGATCTTGTCGCAACCCAAAGCGTTCGCAATGTCGATCGAACGCTTTGCACGCCACAGAGCAAACTCTCTGTCCTCTTTGGAGTTCGAGGTAAATCCGCCATCGATGGTGTGCGGATCCATCCACAAACGGGGTGCCACGAATTCTGCCTTCAGATCATAGCTGTCGAGCAGTTCTTTAACGCCTTTCGCTTCCTTGATGATCTCGCTCTCGCTGAGATTGTTCATGTTCGGAACCGCGTCGTCATCGTGGAACTGGATCGCGTCGATGCCGATTTCCTTGAAGCGTTTGATCTTCTCCTCAAAAGAAAAGCTGCCGCGGGTAGCCGGGCCGTACGCATCCGCACCCTCGTGAACGTTCCAAGGTCCTACTGAATACTTAAACATACTATATTCCTCCTTCATAATGATCCATTTGATGGGGATAACCCCTATTCTATTTCACTTTAACAAAAACACATCCCTAAAACAATGCACTTTTGGTGCGTATTTTTCCCAAAAATTTGCATAAGATTGACATCACGACGATTTTATGGTATCTTGACAAGGAAAAAGGAGGTGTGGCTGTTGTTCTTTCAACCGATCGCATTAGACGAAACCGGATTCCACTTCAAACGGCTTTTCACGGCAAACTACCCTCTGCATTGGCACAGTGATTTGGAGATCCTGTATTGCTGCAAAGGGGATTTCACCTTGCAAAACGAGGAAAGCGCCTATCATCTGGAAGCGGGCGACGTCATTCTCATCGGCAGTTGTGAGCCTCACGAGCTCATTCCCGGATCCGATGTGGAACTGTACGTTATCAGTTTGGGCTTCCTGTTTTTCGGTGATAAGTTCGAACAGATCCGTAACCTTCGCTTTGCTTCACCGATTTTGAAAAACAACCCCGAGGTCAAGCAGGTCATCAGCAACATCGCTACGCTGCACAGCGGCACCAAAACGCTCGCCTCCGATATGGAGCTGCGCGCCCAGTTGTATCACCTGATTCACTTGCTGTTGAACGGCTTGCCCGTCACCGACAAACTCGACGAGCACCGCCAAGAACGCCTTTTTGCGGTCTCCAAGATCCAAAACGTGCTGGACTTTGTCAGCACGCATTATCACGATAACATTACGATCGAGCAAGCCGCCGAGGTGTCGGGTTACGAAAAAAGCTCGTTTTGCCGCAACTTCAAAAACGCCACCAACACCACCTTCCACAACTATCTCAACACCTACCGCATCAAAAAGGCAAAACTTCTGCTCACCGAAACCAACCGTTCCATTTGCGACGTTGCCTACGATGTCGGCTTTAACCAACACAAAAATTTCTGCCGCTTGTTTCGCGCGGCAACCGGGCACTCCCCTTCTGAATATCGCAAAAAATACCGCTAAACAGCATCTGATAATCACAAAAAGCCCTCCCGCTCGGTTGAGCGGGAGGGCTTCTTTAATTTCTCAATATGTCAAATTGTAATTGTGTATGTTCTTCAAATCTTGGTACACACCGTCAATTTCACCGTTATCAAGAATTTCCGCTCTTACAAAACGGTAAACCATCTGACGCAGCGGCTGAACGGGTGACAACAACAAATGCGCTCCGAAATACAGCGTGATTTCGTTTTCCATATCCACCGCCAAAAAAGCACAGGCGGCACCGCCCCAACCAAAATCGGTATAGCGCTCGTGCCCTTTCGGGCAACGAACGCCCAGACCGTAACCGTGGGAACCACACAACCAAAACGTTCTTTTTTGTTGCTCGGTCAATCGGTCTGTCATCATCAGCCGGAGCGTTTCCGGCTTGAGCAATTTATGCGTACGCAGTCCTTCCGCAAACTTGATATAATCGTCAACCGTTGAAATACCGCCGGCACCGCCGCTGGCATATTCACTTCCCAATTTATACGTGACGATGCGCTTGCCAACGTTCACCGCTTTACCGTCAACAAACCGATATTGCTGGGCAATACTCTCCAGTTCCTCTTCCGGCAACATAAACGTCGATCGGCTCATCCCGACAACGTCAAAGATATGTTTCTTCACGTAATCGCAGAACGTTTCGCCCGATACCACTTCCACCAACGCCGCCAATACGTCGTGGCAAAGGCTATATTGCCAGCGATCACCCGGCTCAAACAACAGCGGTTCTTTCGCCAAATGTTTCATCGTTTCACGGGTCGGACACGCCTTTCCCGTTTCAGCCGCCGCCTCTTTCAATTTCGGCGAATCGCACTCATACGAAAATCCGGCTGTCATTTCAAACAAATGCTTGATTAAGATCGGTTTCTCCGCTTTCCTGATTTCCTCCCCGTCTTTTACCATCATCTCGGCAAATTCCGGCAAGTAATCCGATAACTTATCGTCCAGTGAAAACAACCCTTTTTCCCACAACTGCAAAGCAGCGGTACAGGTGATCACCTTGGAGCACGAATACAGGTTATACCGCTCAAGGCCGTTCATTTTCACACCGTTTTCAAGATCGCTGTAACCGTTCATATAGCGCAGCACGCACTCTCCGTGCTGATAGACCGCCAAATCAAATCCCGGCAACCCACGCTCTAAAAACGAATCACAAAACGCCTTTGTCTTTTCAAACATATAAAATCTCCCCTTTTTTGCTACACTCAAATTATAGCAAAACAAACCGCCCCGTCAATAGGTTTTTTATTTATCACACGCACAAATCCCCTTGTTTCACTTAAATCAAGATGACGGGGCACTTTCCGCAAGACATAAAAAGGGCGGTCGGCAAAAGCCGACCGCCCCTCTTGGGGTTAATCATGTGTTGACACATAGAACCGTCCCCTGTGTTCACTCAAAACTACTTGTCTTCCGGTTGACTTTGCACCACTGCAAACAAAATCTGTTCGGGTGACAGCTCCTCTTCCTCGGTCACTTCCTGTTTTAATTTTGCGTAACACGCTACACACAGTTGACCGCAACCGACCTCATAATTCGTTCGGAATTCAATAGGGGTTGTAGCAAGTGTTTCGGTCATCGCACCGCACAACACACACCGCTCATACTCTTCTGCCGTTTCGGTACGGATCTCTTCTTTTGAAACTTTTTTCAAAACTTTATTTATCCACGCTTTAAGAAAGCACATCCTCATCCACCTCGGTCGTCACGGTTGTTGGTGTGGTTTCGGTCACAACCGTCGTTTGCACAGTCGTTTCTTCCGTCGTCGTTGCAGTCGTTTCGGTCGTTGTCGTCACTTCCGTACGGCTCGTATCGGTCGTTGTCGTCACTTCCGTACGACTCGTATCGGTCGAAATCATCTCTGTCGGCACATCCACCGTCAGGGCAATCGTTTCGCCCTGCGTAACGTAATAATCACCGTCTACCCCTTCATCTCGGTAACGGGCATAAAACACCGATGTTCCCCAACGGGCTTGCAAAAGAATCACGGTCGGTGCCGATACCGTCATCTGAAACGTAACTGCACGAGGCCGCTCCTCGCCCGCTTCCACCCACACTTGTTGCGTGTGATATACGTCCTCGCAATCGGCTGCCGTTATCTTCACAAAACCGGTCTTGGTGGTACTGTTGTCGGCAGGCATCACGGTAACCGTATACGTCACGCCCACCTCGGCGTTGATTGTATACGCCTTGTTATCATCGGTAATTGGATTCACCGCCACCGCCTGACCGTTTTCATTCTGCCCTTGCACCAACACGTCAACCTCAAACATCGCCGCTTGAATGCGATTGGCATCCGAGATAACATTGTATGAAAAATATGCATACGCCGTAACCGTCATCAGCATCAACGACACCGCAATCACGGCCGTCATCTTTGCCAAACGGATAAGCATCACCCGATCACGAATCCGCTCTTTCATACAAGTCACCTCCTTTTAAAACACTGCCGAACCGCTTTATACGATCTGATTAGCGGTCACAATAATCCCCAGGTCAACCGTCGGCACAAGTCCGCCGTCATAGTTGGCAATGTTTCCCACATCCTCGGGCATATACACCACCAACGCCACGTACCGTACCCCGTCAACGTTCAATTCCTCTTCCGGTTGATTTCCTTCGTAATACCGATTCAGCGGCGTGGTCGCAATCGCCTGTGCCGATGAACGTGTAGCAACGAGGGCTTTGATTTCCGCCTCGGTCGCCGCCGTCACAAACCCAAACCGCAGATGATCCTGCAAACTGAACGACTGACCGAACACGTTGGTCGCCACTGTATATCCCGTCACCATAACCGCCGTGTCAAATCGGAACTCACGGTCACCACTGTTTTCCACCCGCAAATATACCACCTGCGTATATCCCGGCTCATAACGGGCGTTGCGGTCGAAAATTTCCGTTGCACCGTCAACGTCCGCCCACGTACCGTCCGCCTCCTGATAGGCAACCGATACGGAAAAATCCGCAAAATGAAAAATGTTATTAACCTCCGTGTCGGTGTCGGCAAACCACGCCAACGAAGCACCTGTACCAAGCACTCCCCACACGATCAAAGAACACAAGCTGAGGATCAAGGCTATTCTTTTGTAAAGCGTCTTATTCTTCTGGGGCTTCACGCCTTGTCCCTCCTTGGATCAATCCGCTGTGTCACGTCTCGCTTTCCGAACGTAAAACAGCCAAAAACACATAAAACCAACGACCGCCAACAACACGGCGATCACACCGCCCGTCGTCTTTTCACCTGTGGACGGTATTTGCGGATCACTCGGCTCAATCGGGAATTCCTCAATCATAAACTCCCAATCCAAAAAACCGACCGCCTGTTTAAACTCATTTCCCAACTCGACAGGCACCGTCAGCACCACATCCAAGTTGACCTCACCGCCCGAGTACAACGTACCAAGACATACCCAATCGGTAAACTCGGCCGTCTGATCGGCGTCAGCATCAAACATATACGCCATTGTATTCTGCTCGCTTTTGGCGACCTGCAACCGCAGTTGCGACAAAAATTCTGCCGACTCCGCTTGCGCACCGAGTGACCGTATATAAATCTTAACTTTTACCTTGTTATCCGCATCGTTTTTTACCGTGATCGGCTGAGTCAGCGTATCACCCGGCATCACGTCCTTGAAATTCGAGAACAAGTCCGTCAGCGATTGCTCACTACCCGGACCAAATACGAATTCTCCCGCATTACCACTATACGTCACGTTGCCGTCCGCCGCACACACGGAACAATTGAATACCAAACACAAGAGGACAACCAGCATCGCACAAACCGCTTTTTTCATATCGTTGCCTCCTGCGGCCAACCGGAAGCGGTGTACGTTTTACCGTCGGTCAACGGATTATTTTCACTCTGCACGGCCTGTGCCTCCACCGTTAACGTCAGCACTTTACCGATATGACGATTATCCACGTTCGCCCCCACGATCTCCACGTGCGAGAACACGTACGGCGTGATCATCTCGGGCGTGACAACGTCGGTAAAATAATACCACCCGTCCCAAAACTCCCACCATTCCTCGTTGATGTTGAGTTTGAAACAGTCCTCGGCCGGCAACTCGGTGGAATCAATACCGTACAACAATTTCACACGCAGGTAAAACGGATGCTCGCAATCGTTCTCAACCGTTACCTTCTTGGACACCACGTCACCCGGGATAACGTACACACCATCCGCAGGGAATTCCGCTCCCTGATCGGTGGTTTCATGAATAACCAGCTGAATATCACCGGAAGTCACAACGTTCGTCGCTTTCCCAACCGTCGAATAATACGCAACGGAACTTTGGGACAAGAAAGTGACCGCAACCGCCGCCAACGCAATGACAGCACCTTTCACTTTTGTTCGACCAAACACGTTGTTACCTCCTTTCAAAAACTATGACGTTCAGCGATCAAAGGGCACAAGGACTCTTATGCCCTTTGATCGCCGCCCAACCCCGAAAGGTTGGGACGGAAATTCACTTTACTTAATAGTCAACGTACTGTCGGAACCGTATTGACGAGTACCACAATTAATACGTGTGCAACCATCCAGGACAACAACAGTCGTCGTAGAACCATCAGAGTCGCTGGAAGCGTTAACAGATGCCGTATTGATAGTACCCATATTGCTCTGAGTCAAACCGGTATAGTCAAAGGTGCAACCGTTAAAGAGATGGGTGCCTCCGTAAGCCATAACGTAACTTTGTCCACTGCCGGGATGTTTGGTAAAGGTGCAATTATTATAGGTGAATACGCCAACGCTTTTCACGGACTCAAGCACAATAGCGCCCTTGAAAGCACAGTTGTTATATACCACCGAGTTAGCGCCACCTTCAGCACGCAAGAAAGTAAATCCCATCGATCTGCCGCTCAGCTCAAAGGTGCAATTCTCAAAAACGATTTCCTTATCCGAAGGGCCCTGGAAATAAAGCGTATTACCACCACGGTACGAGCCAACGACGGTAAGATTCTGAATGGTAACGTTTGCGGGAATGTTGACCGCTTTTTTGCCGCCGGGAATGTCAGTGCCGACGGTGTTGATGTCAAACGTAACCCCCGTTGCATCAATCACAACGTCTTCGGTAACGTTGCCCAACACCTCAAACAGTGCTTCTGTCGTGTCAACTTCAACCATATTGATTTCTTTAAAGATAACGGCAAACGGGCTGAAAGAAGCCGTCTCAAACGTCAAAATACCCGTAGCGGCATCGTATGTATAATCGGCAACCTCTTCGCCGTTATGCAACACGGCCGCAACCACTTTCTCTGTACCGATGTTGATGTTTACCTCGTAAACCGTCGTGCCGTTGCTCGCCACTTTCACGCCGTCTTTGAGCAAGTTAATATCGGCTTTAAAGGTGGTTTTGCCTTCATCATCGGTCGTTTCGCTGCGGTTGCTCACGTCCACCACATACGTACCGGCAGGCGAACCCGCCGGAACCGTCACGCTGACGTTGTCTGCAGTAAGCGTGGCTTCCGTTCCGTTAAGATCACCAAAACCGATCACGGAATACTCAGCCGCTGCGTCATACTCTTTGCCAAAAGAGTCAAGCTCTTTCGTGTACTGGGTAGCCGTAAGCACAATGGAGATACCGCTCACGGTCAAGTCCTGATACTCGTTACCGGCATCCTCGTCCATGTGACCTTGGATAACGATCGCACCCG
>JAZQTM010000076.1:0-1657 GCA_045630765.1 Acutalibacteraceae bacterium
GGCTACGATCCGACTTGGTATTACTGCTGCCGGCGGCGCTTCGAAACCCCGCTGCCGAGGACAAGCCTTCGACGCTCGGTGTGCGCAGCATTACCGTGACGGGAAACACGCAGTACGATAACGAGGCAATTATCGGTGTCAGCGAGCTTAAGGTCGGGCAAAGTGTGTTTTCGGTGAACAAAGGGCAAATTGCCAAACGTCTTAAAAAAGAATTTGTGTACGTGCGGAACGTAGACATTGACATCAGCTTTAAGCGCGAGGTTACCATCAATATTACCGAAGCGGAAGAAATGGGCGCCGTGTACGCAAACGGCGGCTGGGTTGTCGTGGACGAAGACGGAAAAGGCTTGCAAAAGCTTCCGATCGAAAGCGAACGACCACTTCGGCGGATGTATCTGAAAGGCGCGGGCACACTGACCGACGAGATCGGAAAACAGGTGCTCGACGAACGCAGTCTTGCGATCATTGCCGAGATCTGTACCGCCTTTGAATTGTACGAACTGGGCAATGTCAGCGAGATCGACATGACAAATCTCGGCGACATTCGCGTGAATTGGAAAAATCAGATCGACATTGCGCTCGGCAACGACTCCAATCTTACGTACGAAATCGCGGTGGCGGCGACCTCTATTCCCAAGATTTTGGCGCGTCACGGCGAAACGGCAACGGGACTTTTGAACGTCAGCCAGTATTCCGATGCTACGGTGGAAACGCCGACCATCATTTTCACCCCGTCTTCGTTGCTTGAACAAGACAATAAAGAGCCTGCAGACGATGAGCCCGAAACCACTCCGTAAAAAAACAAAAATTTTTCAAAAATAGTGTTGAAATTATAGTGTTGACATGATAAAATTATTGTAGTATGATATGCAGTGACTCTGTAAATAAAAGATTAACTGTTGCGAAATAAAAAGTAGGAGGATGTTCCATGAACTTTGAATACGATGATGAAGTCTTGGATACCGGCGTTCAAATTAAAGTAATCGGTGTCGGCGGTGGCGGCGGAAACGCGCTCAATCGCATGGTTACCGCCGGTGTTAAGGGCGTTGAATTTGTGGCGATCAATACCGATCACCAAGCTTTGCTGCGCTCTCAGGCGACAATTAAACTCCAAATTGGTGAAAAACTGACACGTGGTATGGGTGCCGGCGCAAACCCTGAAAAAGGTCAGCGCGCTGCCGAGGAAAGCCGCGAGGAAATTATGGCTGCCCTCAAAGGCACGGATATGGTCTTTGTTACCGCAGGTATGGGCGGTGGTACCGGTACCGGTGCTGCTCCCGTCGTAGCATCGATCGCACGTGAGATGGGTATCTTAACGGTTGGTATCGTTACGAAACCTTTTGCGTTTGAAGGCCGCCGCCGTATGGAGCAGGCTGAAAACGGTATTGCGATCCTGCGCGAGCACGTGGATAGCTTGGTTGTTATCCCCAACGAGCGTCTGAAGCTCGTTACCGAGCAGCGCATCACGATTGCAAACGCGTTCCAGGCAGCTGACAGCGTTCTGCGCCAGGGCGTACAGTCCATTTCCGAGCTGATTACCGCGGAAGCTGTGATCAACCTCGACTTTGCGGACGTTACCGCTATCATGAAGGATGCCGGCTATGCCCACATGGGTAGCGGCCGTGGGGAAGGTAAAGATAAGGCTGAACCTGCGGCT
>JAZQTM010000077.1:0-3674 GCA_045630765.1 Acutalibacteraceae bacterium
TGCTCGGGCGGCTCTTCCAAGGTTTTGTGCAGGGCATTGAACGCACCGGCGGACAACATATGCACCTCGTCAATGATGTATACGCGATATTTTCCGACCGCAGGAGCAAAATTGACCTCGTCGCGCAGATCACGAATGTTATCGACACCGTTGTTTGATGCCGCATCGATCTCCACCACGTCCAAGATAGCCCCCGCATCAATGCCGCGGCAATTGTCACATTCGTTACACGGATCACCGTCTTGCGGATGCAAGCAGTTAACAGCCTTGGCAAGAATTTTGGCGCAGGAGGTCTTGCCCGTTCCCCGAGAGCCGGTGAACAGATAGGCATGCGCTAAACGACCGGAGCGCAACTCGTTTTTGAGCGCTGTCGTCACAGCCGGTTGACCGTAAACGTCGGTAAAGGTCTGCGGTCGCCATTTGCGATATAATACTTGGTACATACACTCGCCTCCTTCTAAAAGCGCCATGTTCTCTCGGGCATACGGGCCAACAGGTTACCTGCGGCGCACGGAAGAATCCGCTTAATGCTGCTCGGTTCCCCGCCTGACATGGTTCACGGGCCACCGTCGCACAGGACCCATCAGCCCGTATGCCCCAAAGTACACGGCGCTATGAGTTAGTATACCATATTACTTTTAGAAAAGCAATAAAAACGCGTGATTTTCTACGGGGCTATATAAGTGAGCCCCGTTGTTGTCGCAATTGTTCCATCCCGCCGCACAAACAGTGCTTCCACACCGTCCAGCGACTCAATAAGCGTGCGTGCCCGCTCCTCACCCATCACGAAACAAGCAGTGGACAGCGCATCCGCATCCGCCGACTTTTTGCATACGATCGAAACGGATGCCAGTGTGTTCTGTGCCGGCATACCGGTGGAAGGATCCAATAAATGGTGATAGCGCACGCCATCTTGATCAAAGCCGCGCTCGTAGATGCCCGACGTAACAACAGACATATCACTTTTCTCGATAACGGCACACAGCGAATCCGTCGCCGACGGATCCTTGATACCAATGCGAAATGGTTCGCCTGCTTTATCACCGAGCACCACGATATTACCGCCCAAATCAATAAGTGCAGACCGAACGCCTTTCTCTTTCAATACGTTCGCCACCCGATCCGCAATATACCCTTTAGCAATGCCGCCGAGATCGATGGCACCCTTCTCTAAAGTAACCGTCTGACCGTCCAGGTGTAACCCACGATAATCAATGAGCGACACCGCCTGCCGAAGCGCCGCCGCATCAGGCAGCCTCCCCGCCGAAAAATCCCACAGCACGGTAGCGGAACGAACGGTGATATCCAATGCACCCTCGGACAGTTGTGCATACCGTTGAGCAAGGGCAATGACCTCGGCAGTTTCTGTTGCCACCGTTATCGGTTGTCCGTTTGAAGTGTTAATACGCGCGACATCGCTGTTTTCCCTTGTCGCGCTGAGCAAGGCTTCCAGCCGCTCAATCTCGGCAAATCCCGCCGAAAGTGCGCCTTCTGCATCGGCTTTGCCGGTGTCGTAAAGGGTGATCGTCACAACGGTGTCCAAGGCAAAATCCGTACGTGACGGTAAAGAGGGCTCGGCAGTACAGGCGCATAACACGCACAAAAAACAAACGAGCACCGCTATTGATGCACACCGTTTCATACGACCCCTCCTTACCTTGTTGTTCATAGTGTAGCATTTTCAGCAGGGCGCTGTAAAGAGAAAAGTGTAACAAGTTTGTAACAATAATTGAACAATGGTGGACTTTTGGTTATACTCATAACAGTACTGTTTGAAAGGAGAGGATGGCTCATGCGCAAAGAATGGCGCCGTCTGTTTTTAAACGAGCATACGTTTATGTGGGCTATCCTATTGCTCATTGCTATTCCGATTTTCCCCGAATACTTTGCTCCCGTACTGGCGATCGCCTCGCTCCTTGTCGCGAGAGCGGACGCCCGCAAACGCGGCGAGGACATTCAAATCGGTACGCTGGGCAAAATCTTGTTAGTGTATTTGGTCTATACCGCGATCGGTATTTTCTATTCCGCACACCCACTCAACAGTCTGTCCACCCTTGCTATGTGGGTAGTTATGTTTTGCGGCTATCTGACCGTCACCACCGCAGTATGTACCCGCCGCCGCTTACACACCGCTTTGTTTTTGGTAGGGGTGGCTGCGGCATTTATCGGGGCGGTTGCTTGCGTACAATATGTACTGATCGCCGTTTTGGGAAAAGGAGCACCCAGTCAACTGTGGTTGCCTCTGGACGAATTCTTCTATACGTATTTCCCCATGGACGTCGATATACACATGGCGGATAATCGCCCCAGCGGCACGTTTAACAACCCCAACATTCTCGGCGAATATTTAACGATGGTACTGCCATTGATCGGCTACTGTGGGTTTTCGCAGCTCCGTACCCGCCGCGCGTTGCTCTCGCGATTTTTCCTGTTTGTCGCCATTCTCGGTGCAGCGGTTTCGTTTTCTCGCGGTGCATACATCGCAATGATCTCCCTCCTGCTGATGATCTTCGTTTCTAATCTGAAACGGATCACGCCGCTCGCCTTGTCTTTGGTCGCCGCCGTTTCCTTGATTCCCGAAGCGGTTACGAGCCGCTTTTTATCCATCGGCAAAGGTGGTACCGATCACGCCATTTCCGAACGCTTTGAAGCGTGGGACGTTGCGATCCGCACCATCATTGATCGCCCGCTTTTCGGTCTTGGCCCCGGTGTCAGCAATTTTTGGGAACGCTTGAACAACGCCGGTGTCGATGCTCCTCATTCACATAATCTCGTTCTGCAAGTATTGCTCGAGGGCGGTTTTATTGCTCTGTTCATTTTGTGTATGATCGCCATTCGTGTACTGCAAAACAGTTTGGAACTTGCCAATCGCAACCGCTGCGGCAGCGGGCTTGGACACACCATGGTCATGTTCGTCGTGGCATTCGTGGTATACGGTATGGTAGACTATCCGTTCCTCTCACCCAAACTGGTTGGCAACTTTTTGATGATTATCGGTTTTGCAGACGCGATCGCGCATATTTATCTCCGTCAACCGTTCGCAACACTGCTTTCGGTACCCGTCACACTGTGTAAACGCACACGTAATCGTCTGGCATCACTAAACCCTAAAAAAATTTCAAAAAGCCCTTGACTTTTCTACGCAAACCCTCTATAATCTATTTCGTTGTCCACATTTGCGCTCGTAGCTCAGCTGGATAGAGTGCTTGACTACGAATCAAGAGGTCAGGGGTTCGAGTCCCTTCGGGCGCGCCAAAAAAGAAGTAACTTTTGTCTACCAAAAGTTACTTCTTTTTTTATCCAAGCCGCAGGCTTGGTATATCATCACCGCGCGAAGTGCGGTGCATATCATCAGCCCTGCGGGCTGTATCTCATCACGCGCCAGCGTGTATCCTCCTGCGGCTTGATGAGATACAACACTGCGTGTTGGTGATATACCGCAACAAGTTACGGATGATATACAAGGCTTCGCCTTGATTTGTTTCCTAAAATGCGGTATAATGCGTTTGAAAGGAGTGTTTATATGGCAAAAAATTATTTGTTGACCTATGCAGAACAACTTGCAACTGATGTCGAATTGCTTTGTCAAAACATAAAAGCACCGTCCAACACTCTTTTCCAAATTCGCAAAAGTTCCAGTAGTGTTTATGCCAATATTCGTGAAGCCAATTACG
>JAZQTM010000078.1:0-10520 GCA_045630765.1 Acutalibacteraceae bacterium
AGGCAGACCGCCTCCCATTCGCCTCTGTTCGCTTCGAGTTGCGATACGTTAACCCGCGTATCACATCCCCCCGCCAGTTCACCGTACGCCGCATCCGGGGTTTGCGTACCGGTCAACACACGATCCAAAAACGCGGCGGTCAACTGCGCGTGCGCCCACGCTTGTCCGACACCGCCCTGCTCCCAACCGTCAAAGGTCAGCACATCACCCACCTGTAACGGTGTCAACGTGACCTCTCCCGCGGGTAAACTGCCCACCGTTTGCGGCAACGTGAGCGGCAAATTTCCCGATACGCTCCCCACGAGCGTCGCCGCCCCCGTGATCGGCAACGACAGCAACGGCAAGTCCTCCATTTCCGCCGCCACCCGCTCGCCGAGTGTCGGATAAAGCGCCTCAGCGGTAGTGAGCCGCACCCCGTCAATGATCTCGGTCTGCGGCGGATATCCCACCACGCTGACCGCCATCGTGCGCGTGTCGGTGATGACCTTCACCACCCCCGTCAAGGTATCCCCGTCGTGAAAAACGACCCACATCGACCTCTCCATACCGCGCTCGCCCAGCACCTCCTCGGGCACCTCATCGGGCGTCATATACGCGGCAACGAGCGGCAACAGCATAATCAACCCAAACCCGAGCAACGATAATACAAACGCGCCCGCCACCGTGATCGGCGTGTGGTTCCATTGTTTACGCTTTGTTCCGTGTTTCACTGCACCACTCTCCCATCCCGAATCACGATCCGCCGCGGCGCCGACTCCGCGATCGTCTGATCGTGCGTGATCAGCACGACCGTGTGTCCGTCACGGTTAAGTTCGTGCAGCATTTCCATAATCTGCGCGCCCGACGCACTGTCGAGATTTCCCGTCGGCTCGTCCGCCAAAATGAGCGGCGGTGATGCAGCGAGCGCTCTGGCGATCGCCACGCGCTGCTGTTGCCCGCCCGACAACTCACTCGGTCGGTGGTTCACCCGCGCACTCAGCCCCACGCGACAAAGTGCTTCGGCGGCGCGGCGACGCCGTTCCTCGCGCCCCATCCCGCGGTACAAAAGCGGCAACTCCACATTTTCCTCCGCCGTCAACGACGGGATGAGATGAAACCCTTGAAAAATAAACCCGATCCGCCGACTGCGCACCAAAGCACCCACCTTGGGCGATACGCGGCTCATATCCTGCCCGCCGAGCAGATACCGTCCGCGCGTGGGCACGTCCAAACACCCCAAAATATTCATCAGCGTTGATTTTCCCGATCCCGACTGCCCAATCACCGCCACGAATTCCCCGTCGTCAACGGTCAGTGATACGTCATCCAACGCACGCACCTGCTCGCCGCCGTCGTAAATTTTGCTAACGTGCTGTAATTCAATCAATGCCACGATTAACACCTCTTTTTGACTATCGTGCCCCCTTTTTCAAAAAATATAAAAAAGCCCTCGACTCCGAGGGCTTTTTAAAAAACAGATTAAAAATCTATCGCCGTTTGCACCGTAGACGGCGTTGCTTTCACGATCGACAGGGCGCCGACACTTGAAAAATCGCTTAACCGATACGACAGGACACCGTTTCTCGATGCGACGTACAAATACTCACCGATATAGATGCCGCGCGTACCGTAACCGTCAAGCGCCGCGATCCGCGCTTTGAGCGTAAACCCGTTTTCGGCATCGTACCCGTAGATGTGATAGGTATTGTCGCCGGTGGCAAAACCGATGAGGTTTTTCTTCACGTCGATCAGCACCGCTTTATGGTTATCCAGTGCCTCGCTGAAAGACTGATCCAGCACCGTCACATCCGACTCGGTGACCGCCGTGGGATCGCTGACGTCAAACATCGACAGCTTCATAAACGTCGTCCGTCCGTTTTCGTCGGCATCCATCCCGATGCCCAGCAGCTTGCCGTCGCCGTACGGATGCAAATACTGTGAAAAGCCGGGGATCTTAAGTTCATTTTGAATCATCGGCTTGGCGGGATCACTCAGATCCACCGTAAACAACGGATCCACTTGACGGAAGGTCACAAAATACCCGACCGCCCCGTCAAACCGCACCGAATACACCCGCTCGTCCTCGGCGAGTCCTTTGAGCGCACCGACGGTGTTCAGGTCTTTATCCAACAGCAGCAGCGCATTGGTGGTAGTGCTCTGACCGTATTCGGTGACCACTACCCGCAAATACCCCTCGTATTCATCCATCGAGAACTGGTTGAGCAGGACACCGTTAATGGTAGTTTCCGCCTGCTTTTCCAGTTTGCCTCCGTTCAGCGCAAAGCGCACAAGCGGCGTTTTGTACGTTCCGTAATCGTTGCCTGCCACGTAAAGATTCTCGGTGTTGGCGTATACGGCGTTGCCGTTCGTCAACACGGCTTTTTCTGACAACCGTTCACCCTCACCCGAAACGCGTACCGCCGTCGCCACAACGTACTGACTGCCGTCACCGCAGATATGAATATCCTGCGCCGCCAACACGGCTTCCTCACCGTCACAGCCGGTCTGCGGCACAAAGGTGGCGGGATCGGTTTCGATCGGCTCAGTCACCAACGAATACCGCGACACCGTATACAACACGTCCCCGATTACGCGGGACGACAACTCGCTGCCATCCTGCTCAAAGCAAGTGATAAACGACGGCTTGGCGGCATCGGTAATATCGTACACAATCGCCGCCGTTACGGTGCGCTGTTGGATATACCGATTTTGCATAACGACCAACCGATCACCGACAAGATACATGCCGGACGCGCCGTACCCGGTCGCCTCTCCGTGTGGGAGGGTAAACTCGGCAAGCACCTGCGGGTGACCGTCGTTCGGATCCACGATCACCACTCGCTCTCCCGACGACACGTACAAATGCCGTCCGTCGGTCCGGATAATATCCGCTTCGTCCACGCCCGCCACCTGCAGATTGGTGTCGGAATGTTCCGTTGACGACGTTCCCTTTAACGTGGTTGCCTGCGTCGCGTTGGTCGGTCGCGTACTGCCGAAGGATTGACCGGGTTTTCCCACGTTCACATCCTCCGCCGCATCCTCCTGGACGAAACCGTCGTCGTCTTGCGCATACAGGTAATACAACCGTTCCTTATCCAACGCCTCGTACACCTCGGTATAGGCGGCGGGATCAATCGCGGGATTCCGAAAACGGGGCAGCATCCCTAAACTGATGGACAGCAGCAACACCCCGCACAGTGTACCGAACGCTAAAACGGTTTGTTGTCGCTGTTGTTTTCTTCGATACGCGTCACGGCGGGAAAGCACGTCCCGCGTGCGTTCTTCACAAGTCCTCATAGTCGACTCCTTCTCTCTCCATCACGGCTCGCAACGCCTGCTTGCCGCGGTACAACAAATTCGTTACCTGCCGACTGCTTTTACGCAGCACCTTGGCCGCTTCGCGGCAGGACAGCTGTTCGAAATAGGTAAGATATAAAACTTCGCGGTACAGCGGGGAGATCTGCGCAAGTGCGTGATACACCCCTCGGCGCCGCTCCTGTTGCAACACGCTGTGATACGCGTCCACCGCCTGTCGGTCGGGCAGCCACTCCTCCAGCGACACCTCGCACCGCTTTTTGCGCAAATATTGCAACGCCTCATTGCGTCCGATCGCGTATAAATAGGTCTTGAACAAGGCTTCCCCGAGCAGATGCGGACGGCGCACGATAAGCTTTAAAAAGGTCTCGGACAACAGATCCTCCGCCGTCATCTCGTCGTGCACGTAACTGTTGATATACCGTAAAAGACGGTCGCCGTATTCGTCAATAATGACGGCAAGACCGCCCTCGTCGCCGGCTAAAAACCGCTCGTAGGCAACCATTCCCCGATCTTCTGTTTTCACGTTCATGCGCTCACCTCGCTTTGTAGCTACACCTATTAGATGCAGTATTTGGAAAAATCTCTCACCTTGATTTTATCATAATTTGCACAGCGGTGTAAATACCTCTTGAAAAGCGACAAAATTTTTGATATACTAATGACGATTATGGAGTGGAGTGGTGAAATGAAAAAGGGGTTTGACAACGCACTGTATATGGAGCGGCAAAAAGCGCATATTGCGGAACGCATTTCCCGCTTCAACGGTAAGTTGTATTTGGAATTCGGCGGCAAGTTGTTTGACGACTATCACGCCGCACGCGTATTACCCGGCTTTGAGCCGGACGCCAAGATTCGTTTGTTATGCGAAATGGGCGACCAGGTGGAGGTCATCTTCTGTATCAGCGCCGGTAATATTGAAAAAACCAAAGTACGTGCCGACCTCGGCATCAGCTACGAAATGGACCTGTTGCGTCAAATTGATATTTTGACGGGACTCGGCATCGCCGTCAACAGCGTCGTCATCACCCAGTACACGGGTCAAGCGGCGGCAGATTCTTTTGCCAACAAGCTGAAAGCGCGCGGTGTCACGTATTACATCCACCGTCCCATCGCGGGATATCCGTCGGACGTGGATCATATCGTCAGCGACGAGGGCTATGGCTCCAACCCGTATATTGTCACCACCAAGCCGCTCGTTGTCGTCACCGCTCCCGGTCCCGGCAGCGGTAAGCTCGCCACCTGCTTGTCACAGGTGTATCACGAGCACCGCCGCGGCGTTGTCGCGGGCTACGGCAAGTATGAAACGTTCCCCATTTGGAACTTGCCCTTAAAACATCCCGTCAACTTGGCGTACGAGGCGGCAACCGCCGACCTGCAGGACGTCAATATGATCGATCCGTTCCATCTGGAAGCCTACGGTGTCACCACCGTCAACTATAACCGCGATGTGGAAGCCTTCCCCATCGTTCGCACCATCCTCACCCGCATCACGGGCAACGATAAGTTCTATTGCAGCCCCACGGATATGGGTGTCAATATGGCGGGTTACGCCATCGTGGATAACGAAGCGTGCGAAGAAGCCAGCCGTCAGGAAATCATCCGTCGGTATTACAAGGCGCTGTGCGACGTCCGTCAAGGGCGCGAACGTGCCGAAACGGCTGAAAAGATCAAAGTCATTATGCAGGGCTTAAACCTGCGTCCCGAGGAGCGTCCCGTCGTCGCCCCCGCCCTTGCCAAGCAAGCGGCGTGTGCCGGTGCTCCCGCCGCGGCAATTCGTCTGCCCGACGGTCGCATCATCACGGGCAAAGCCACGCGTCTGATGAGCGCGTGCAGCGGCGCGGTGCTCAACGCCATCAAGGTAATGGCGGACATCCCCAAACAAGTGCTTTTGATGAGCCCGCAAGTGTTGGAGCCGGTTATGAAACTCAAAACCGAACTGCTCAAGAGCAGTTCCAGCGTCCTCAAAGCGGACGACGTGCTGACCGCTTTATACATTTGTGCCGCGTCGGATGAAACTGCCGCCTTGGCGGTGTCCAAGCTGCCGTTGTTGCACGGGTGCGATCTTCATTCCACGCAACTCTTGCATTCGGGTGATGAGTCCACCTTGCGCAAAATGGGGCTGAATATCACTTGTGAGCCGAATTTCCCCGATAAAAGCTTATTCTTCGGTTAAGGGATTTGCGTATGAAACACTATGATTACCTGATCGTCGGCAGCGGTCTGTTCGGCGCGGTGGTTGCACACGAAGCCGCCAAAGCGGGCAAGACCTGTCTGGTGCTGGAAAAGCGCGATCACACCGGCGGCAACGTTCACTGCGAAATGGTGGAGGACATCGTCGTTCATCAATACGGCGCCCACATTTTCCATACCAATAACAAAGCGGTGTGGGATTACGTGAACGAGCTTGCCGAGTTCAACCGTTACACCAACTCACCCATCGCCAATTATAAAGGCGAGATCTATAACCTGCCGTTCAATATGAACACGTTTCGCGCGATGTGGGGTGTGCGCACTCCCGCCGAAGCGCTGGCAAAGATTGAAGCGCAACGCGCCGAGATCCAAACCGAGCCGAAAAACCTTGAGGAGCAGGCCATCAGCCTGGTCGGCAGGGATATTTACGAAAAGCTTATCAAGGGCTACACCGAAAAGCAGTGGGGGCGCGATTGCACCGAGCTGCCCGCGTTTATCATCAAACGCTTACCGGTGCGATTGACCTACGATAACAACTATTTCAACGACCGCTACCAAGGTATTCCGATCGGCGGTTACAACGGCATCATCGACAAACTGCTTGCAAAAGCGGACGTGTTAACGGGCGTGGATTTCCTGTCCGATCCCGACACCTACCGCGCGATGGCAGATACCGTGGTATACACGGGTACGATCGATTCGTATTTCGGTTTTTGCTACGGCAAGCTGGAATACCGCACCGTCCGTTTTGAATCGGAGGTGCTGGACGAGGCGAATTACCAAGGCGTCGCCGTGGTCAACTACACCGACCGCGAAACGCCCTACACCCGCGTGATCGAGCATAAGCATTTCGAGTTCGGCACGCAACCCAAGACGGTGGTCACCCGTGAGTATTCCACCGACTGGCAAGACGGTATGGAACCGTACTACCCCGTCAACGATGCGCGCAACGGCGACTTGTACCAACGGTACGCGGCGCTCGCAAAGGAAGAGAAAAACACCCTGTTCGGCGGCAGACTCGCCGAATATCGCTATTATGATATGGATAAGGTGATCGAGTCGGCGCTCGCGCTGACCGCCACCCTGTTCTGAAAAGGAAGTGAACTATGGCTGCAACGAAACCGCTGGTATCCATCATCGTGCCGGTATACGGCGTTGAGCAATATGTCGGCAGATCGATCGAGAGTTTGCAGTCGCAGACCTTTACCGATTGGGAATGTTTCCTGGTAGATGACGGTACCAAAGACAGAAGCGGTGAGATTTGTGACGAATACGCCGCCAAAGATGATCGCTTGATCGTCATTCATAAGGAAAACGGCGGCGCGCACACGGCGCGTAACGTCGCCATCGAGCAAGCACGCGGCAAGTATTTCTATTTTATGGATTCCGACGACTGGACCGAGCCGACGATGCTTGAGGATATGGTCGCCCTCGCCGAGCAGCACGAAGCCGAGCTTGTTATCACCGGCTTTTTCATCGACACCTATTACAGCGACACCGCGTATCTCACGCAAGAAAACGCGCAACCGCCGCAGACGTTTGCCTCGCGTCGCGAATTCCGCGAAAACGCGTACCGCCTGTTCGATTGCAACTTGCTGTATACGCCGTGGAACAAGTTGTATCTCGCCAAATACATACTGGACCATAACATTCGCTTCCCGATCACGTTCTGGGACGATTTCCCGTTCAACTTAAGCGTGCTGCGCGACGTGGAACGCGTGGTCATCTCCGATAAGAAGTATTACCACTTTATGCGCGCCCGCGCCGAGAGCGAAACGGCAAAATACCGCCCCGAAATGTACGAAAAGCGTGAGGAAGAACACGGTTGGATGCTCGATCTGTACAAGCATTGGGAGATCGACGACGAGCCGTCCCGCGAGTTTTTGGCACGCCGTTACATTGAACGCGTGGTAGGTTGTGTGGAGAATATCACCAACCCCGCCTGCACGCTTTCCGGCAAAGAAAAACGCGCCGAGATTCGCCGTATCATCCAAAACCCCCGCGCCAAAGAAGCGCTTAAAGCCGCGCGGCCGCGTTCAACGATGATGAAGCTGATGCTTCTCCCCATCCGTATGGGTTCCGTTACCCTGACGTTGTGGGAAGGCACCTTTATCTCCAACGTCAAGCGCAAGAACACAAAGCTGTTTGCCTCCTTAAAGGCAAACCGCTAACCGCCGAAAAACGATGAGCGGGGTGGCAAAACGCCGCCCCGC
The DNA here is from genome assembly GCA_045630765.1 of Acutalibacteraceae bacterium. Classification (GTDB taxonomy): domain Bacteria; phylum Bacillota; class Clostridia; order Oscillospirales; family Acutalibacteraceae; genus RGIG3009. The sequence goes on from JAZQTM010000078.1 coordinate 7,701, forward strand.
TTTTTATCTTGATTTGTTGAGGTGACTCGATATGCTGCTGTACTACATTCGCCACGGCGATCCCATCTACCGACCGGATTCCCTGACGCCTCTCGGCGTACGTCAAGCCGAAGCGCTGTCCAACCGACTGTCGCGTTACGGCTTGGACGCGATTTACAGCTCCACCTCCACCCGCGCGATACAAACGGCACACCCCACCTGCGAACGCTTGGGGATGACACCCACGTTGCTGGATTTTGCGCACGAAGATTATGCGTGGCGGGAGTTTACGATCCCCAAAGACGACGGCAGCGGTCGCTCGTGGTTGAGCGCTTCTCCCAAAGCCAAAAGCCTGTTTACCACCCCCGAGATCCGCGCATTGGGCGATCGCTGGTACGAACACCCCGACCTGATCGAATACCACTACGAAAACGGCATTCACCGCGTCTACGATGCGGCGGACGCGTTTCTCAGCGAATTGGGGTATGACCATCTGCGCTATACGGGCAAATACAAAGTCATCAACGGCAATGATAAGCGCATCGCTCTGTTTGCACATTCAGGCTTCGGCGGAGCCTTTTTAAGTTGTCTGTTAGACATTCCGTATCCGCTGTTTTGCACGCATTTCGGGATGTGCCATTCGGGGCTGACCGTCATTGAGTTTAATGAACACAACGGATACAGCATTCCGAAAATCTGCACCTATTCGTCGGATTCCCATTTGTATCACGAGGACGTACCGCTCTCGAATTCCCCGCTGTATTAACGGCTGATCCAAAGCAAAAACAAATCGTAATAACCCCTTGACTTTTTACATAAAATCCCGTATGATATGTGGGTACGCCGCTGTGGTGGAATAGGCAGACACAAGGGACTTAAAATCCCTCGGGGGCGACTCCGTACCGGTTCAAGTCCGGTCAGCGGCACCATGTTGAATGTTCATAACGGAATTGACCGTTATGAACATTCTTTTTTATACACATTAGTGTTTAGAGTAGGTTTTACCTACTCTTTTTTGTTATGCCGGCAAAGCTTTTGGTATATACGAAACCGCCACACCTTGTCTTGTATCCTTTGTTAAAGGCCGAGATAAAGCACTTTCAGGGATTTCAATATAACCCACAAATCGGTAGAATATCACAATCCGTTGAGTTTTATATTTACCTTCGCCTTCGGTTTCGTGGACTTCAATATGGTCAATTAGTTCACGAATTAGCGGTGCCGTGATGGTTTTCATCTCCATAAATCGCCGAATTGCCGATATAAACATATCCTTATGAAAACCCTTCTTGTCCAACTCGTCAAGCCTCATTTTGAGATTTATGATTTTCTTTTTAAGTTCCGCTTTCTCGTTTTCGTACTTGTGCGATAGTTCCATGAAGAATGAATCTGTGACTTTACCCGACACATTGTCCTCATAAAGCCGTTCATAAAGCACGTCAATTTTATTGATTCTTGCTTGGCTCTGTTCTATGGTGGACTTGGTCTGCTTTTGCTCGGTCAACATATCCTTATTCGTTTTATCGGCAAGGAGCTGAGCAAAACCATCTTGATCGTATCGCAGGAAATCCGCAAGCCGTTGCAGTTCATAGGTTACTACTTCCTCAATCGCATCCGCCCTCACATAATGCCTTGTTTGGCAAGTACCTCTGTAATCCTTAACGTAGTTTGAGCAACTGAAATAGTGAATGTCTTTATTCTTGGTATTGATGTGAAACCAAAGTTTACTTTTACAGTCGGCACAATAGAGTAAATCCGCAAACATATTTTTAGGGATTTCTTTTGACTTTGGCGCTCTGCGTTTTGTTGTTTTAGTAAGTTTCTGCACCTGCTCAAAGGTTTCACGGTCAATAATTGGTTCGTGTACGTCCTTGAACACCATCCATTCCTCTTTGGGCTTTGGTATGCGTTTCTTTTTCTTAAAGGAGATAGAATAGCTTTTGAAGTTAATGACGTCACCGCAGTATTCTTGCTGAGATAGAATCTTCGCAATGCTTGTTTTGCACCATTTGTAAGGGTTTGGTTGCTTAATCTTGCCACCTCTCGGTAGTCCTTTGGATTGCCAATAAGCCATTGGAATTAACACCTGCCTTTCTTGTAAAATTCTTGCAATGGTTTCATTGCCTTTGCCTTCTAAACACATTTTGAAAACGTCACGCACTACTGCTGCGGCTTCGGGGTCTATGATCCATTTCTTTTTGTTTTCGGGATCCTTCATATACCCATAAGGTGGTTGAGATAATGGTTCGCCTGCCATTCCCTTAACGCGATGAGCGGATTTTACTTTTCTGCTAATATCCTTGGCATAAAGCTCATTCATAAAGTTTCTTAAAGGTGTGAAATCGTTATCCTCTTCGTTGGCACTGTCTACACCATCGTTAATCGCAATAAAGCGTACGTTCTTTTCAGGAAAGTAATGCTCGGTATAATAACCGACCTGCAGATACTCACGACCGAAGCGGGACATATCCTTTACGATAATGGTTGAAACGTATCCCATTTCAACGTCATCTAAGAGCCGTTGCATATCCGGTCGGTTGAAGTTTGTGCCGGTGAATCCGTCATCCTCATAGACCTTGATGTTTTTAAAGCCGTTGGTTTTCGCGTATTTAGAAAGCATACGTTTTTGATTGGTGATGGAATTACTTTCTTTTTCGGTGCCGTCGTCACGAGAGACGCGACAGTAAAGAGCAGTAATCCCTAATTTTTCATTCGACTGCATTAGTCCTCCTTCCCGACAGTCGAGCACATATATTCCGTATCAATATTATCTGCTGTTGGCGCATCTGTCCAATCTGTGAAATCGCTTGTAATAACTCTTGCCATTCGGTCTTTAAGTCC
>JAZQTM010000079.1:0-37183 GCA_045630765.1 Acutalibacteraceae bacterium
AAATAAATAGGTGCTGTTTTGAATGTCTCCATTCCTTTCTTCCAGCACATTTATTGCCACATAAGCTTTCTTTTCTTTGGCAATAGATGCGGCTTTTTCAAGCATCATTTTTGCCCGCGGCATAGCCGCCTTTTCGCTTTCGATATCAGAAATTCCACCCGCATTGGAATACTCAGGCAAAACGATTAAAGAATCTCTTTCTGCCTTTTGAAGCTCGTTCATTAAAAAATCCGCAATTTTCTCATCGGGATTCTCTCCGCAAAAATATGGAGGTTGTACTACTGTGATTTTCAAAACGCAACACCTTCTTAAACAAGATACAATAAGTTTTTGATAAAGAAAAACCCAGAAACCGTTCAGTTTCTGGGTTTTCTGCCCCGATATCTAAATCGGTGCTACTTTGAAAATACAGTGCTATTTTGATACAATGCAACACTACCGCACCGAGCGTTGCAATCAAAATTCCTGTTCTTTTATTCTCTAATATTAAGATTAAAGCCGAGGTCAAAATTTCAACCTCGGCTTTTTTATACTAATAATCTGTAGTTTTTAAATTAAATGTGATAACCCAATGACTCCAATGTAAAAATCATAAAGTAAAGGATGGCATCTTCTAAAGTAACATTTTCTTTTTCCATTACAATCTCAAGCAGACGAATCTTGTCCTTGCTCAATTTGATTTCCACTACAGGGTTATCCAACTGTTCAAATTCTCTATCGGGATCATCGTGTCCCCACAAGGAAACTGCATTCCCAGCCCAGCCTGTCGAAAGAATAGTTACACAATTTTTTTGAGTTATAGATGACAAGATGGCTTTGTCAGGCGTTAAATTTTTCGACTTCATTATTTGCCTCAACATATCTTGAGCATTTATGTCATCATTAAAATCTATGCGAAGCTTTGGAGCTTTGTGCTTTGAAGGAGTTTCTTGCTCTATAAACACCTTTTTGAAAACTTCTAATTTGGCTTCATCATCAAAATTCTGGAGATACTGACTTTCATATGTCTGCCAATCCGCAACTATAAGGCTTTCTACCATATTTGTAAAGATGCCTTGTTTTTGCTGATATGCTTCTCGGTGAGTTAAAAGGAGCTTACCGATTTCCAATGCTGATTCTGAAGCTTGGATTAATTCATTCCACTTATAAAATCCTGCAAGTCGAGCTATAATGTGTTGAGCATTCATCAACGTAAAAGCTTCGTCAGCTTTAAAATCAAAGTTATAAAGAAGCTCGTCGATGTCCTGAAAGTAACGAGGGTTATATTCATAAAAACCTTCAGCCTCGTTAAATACTCTTGTTTTGTAGTCCTTCATAAAGTTTTTGGACTGTTGCTTAAAAAACTCAATGGTTGCCATAATAATATTTCTCCTTATTGATTGAGTCTATTGCCTAATAAAGGATGCGTTCGTAAGCTTTTTCGACAATAAACCCTTAATAAAGATTATATTATCATAATGATGGCTGATTAAAAATCTTTGCACGAACGAGCAAGCTTGCCATAAGCTTATTCTATTATAGCAAATCTTTTTGCACAATGCAATACTTTTTAGAATCATAGCGATCTTGCAATCGTTTAACGAATAGCGGTTGTTTAACGATAGGTCGGTATAAATGTTGGGTTAAGTCCCGGGGTGGGGCTATAAAAACAATGAAAAAAGCGTTGCAGGATGGGCGGAATACTCCCAAAATGCAACGCTTGTTTTTATAAGTGCTTATTCTGTCTATGTTTTTTGCGGTAAAATAACGATACCGCTGTCGACACGATTGTATCAACAGAGGTATCTGTTTTGGTTGCGGGGGATGGATTCGAACCACCGACCTTCGGGTTATGAGCCCGACGAGCTACCCCTGCTCCACCCCGCGATATGGAATGTTCGTTTAAGAACAATGACAGTATACCAGTATTCTTATAAAGTGTCAAGGGGTATTCCTTAAATTTATGAAATTATCTATCGACACGATCGTCGATTATTCCGACACCGTCAGATCTTTTAACAGTGTTACATACTCTTGGTATTTGTGTGGGCGAATCGGCCTGATAAACGGCGGAGTACTGAACTCTAACACCAAACATTCACCAATATTAGGATAATCGCTAATAAATTGATATCCAACTAATTCTCCGTTCTTGATACGTTGTTTTATTTTGTTATGATACGGATACATCGTACACTTTCTTTCCATGCTCTTTTATTTGACAGGTTGTAAGCGCGTGTGATATACTAAAATTGTAACCATTTATGTTACAAACTATCAAATGAGGTGATTTTATGCATATTATCATTGCTGCTGTTGTTCTGTTTATTCTGATAATCAGTTTGAAAGTCGTCCAACAACAAACCGAATGGGTTGTTGAGCGACTTGGTAAGTACAAAAAAACATGGGGAGCCGGTTTGCACTTTTTAATTCCCGTTTTTGATCGAATCGCTAAAAAAGTCACCTTAAAGGAACAGGTTTTGGACTCTCCTCCCCAACCCGTTATTACCAAAGATAATGTTACGATGCAGATCGACACCGTTGTGTATTTTAAGGTTTTTGACGCAAAGCTATTCACTTACGGTGCGGTAAACCCCATCAGCGCACTTTCAAATTTGACAGCTACTACCCTGCGTAACATTGTTGGCGAGCTGGAATTGGACGATACCTTAACCTCGCGTGACACGATCAACGGGAAAATGACAGATATTCTGGATTCCGCTACCGACCAATGGGGCATTAAGGTTAATCGAGTAGAACTCAAAAATATCATCCCCCCCGCCGAAATCCAGAACGCTATGGAAAAACAGATGAAAGCGGAGCGCGATCGCCGTGAAACCTTGTTGGAAGCTGAAGGACATAAAGCGGCGGTTATTACGCGTGCCGAGGGTGATAAACAAGCTATGATCCTTGCGGCTGAAGGTGAACGCGATGCGCGCATTGCCAGAGCGGAAGGTGAGGCAAAAGCCATTTTGCTCGCTAAAAAAGCAGAAGCCGACGGTTTGGCGGCACTCAAATCTGCCGGTGTAGACAGTGCAGTGCTGGAACTGAAGAAGTATGAAGCGCTTGTCGCGATGTCCAACGGTAAGGCCTCCAAAATTATCGTTCCCACCGATGCCGTAGACATGGCAAAATCCAACGTCATGTTCTCGGAAACCACCGGTATCGGCGACGTTACCGAGCCCGCTTCCGCGACAGTACGGGTTAAAAAGAGCGACCCTTGCTGTGATTAAAACAAAAATATGAAAGTGGCAGATACGTAGGATTTGCGTATCTGCCACTTTTGTTTTATAAGAAAGTATTCACCTCTTCCCGACTTTTTGCATGATATGAAGTGAGGGTCGTTAGCATAAAAGAGGTGAAGTGTTTTATGGATATGCTACGCGTAAAAAATGTTGGTTTCAGATATCAAGCGGAAAACGGAGAAGTGGAAGCGTTTCGCAACATCACCTTTTCTGTTCCGCGCGGGCAGTTTTTAAGCATTGTCGGTCCCAGTGGTTGCGGCAAGAGTACGCTACTCTCGTTAATCGCCGGTCTGCTCCCCCATTCCAACGGCACCATTTTGATCGACGGCAAAGAAATAAACGGGATATCCCCACATATCGGGTATATGTTACAACGAGATAATCTGTTAGAATGGCGTACCATTTGGGATAACGTTTTGTTCGGTTTGGAAATTCGCGGAACGCTTACTGAGGAAACAAGAAAACGAGCAGAAACCTTATTACACACATACGGGCTACACGAATTTCGCAACAAATCCGCTCGGCAGTTGTCCGGCGGTATGCGCCAACGCGTAGCGCTGATTCGCCCGCTTGCCGCCCGTCCGGATATTCTCTTGCTGGACGAAGCGTTCAGCGCACTTGATTTCCAGACACGGCTAAACGTTACCGATGACGTGTATCGCATTTTGAAGGCTGAAAAAGTAACGATGTTAATGGTAACGCACGATATACCCGAGGCCGTTGCTATGGGAGATGCCGTGCTTATCTTATCGGCTCGCCCCGCTTGCGTAAAAGAACTCTATCCGATCGTGTTTAACGAGGATCACTCCCCTCTTTCTTGTCGCAGTGATGCTCGTTTTTCACAGTATTTCAGTCATATTTGGGAGGCGTTGCGTGAAGATGAAGAAGCAGAATAAGAATACGCAGCCCTCAACAGAGCGTGCTCTTTGGCTGCGCCAACAGAAAAAACGCAACATTAGCATAAAAGTATGGCAATGGGGACTTTTGATCGGATTGATGATTTTATGGGAGCTTGCAGCTTCATTCGGTTGGATTGATGCCTTTTTGGTAAGCCAACCGAGCCGAATCGTTGAAACACTGTTCAACACTTCTCAAAACGGGTTACTCAAGCACATCGGTGTCACACTGTACGAAACGCTTACAGGATTCTTCTTGGGCGTGATATTTGGTTTGGCAATCAGCGTGCTGTGTTGGTGGAGCCCGTTTGTTTCGCGTGTTGCCGAACCGTATTTGGTGGTACTCAACAGCCTCCCCAAAATCGCACTGGGTCCCGTTATCATTTTGATAGCGGGAGCGGGCACTAAAGCCATTATTTTTATGGCTCTCGCCATATCTCTGATCGTAACGGTGTTGGAGATGCTTTCGGGTTTTCATCACACCGATGCCGAAATCATCAAAATGGCGCAAACCTTTGGCGCATCAAGAAAGCAAGTGTTATTCAAGATCGTGCTCCCCGCCAACTTACCCACGCTGTTTAATTCCTTAAAAATCAACATCGGATTATCGTTAGTGGGTGTCATTGCCGGTGAATTCTTGGTCAGTAAAGCGGGACTCGGATATTTAATCGTCTATGGCGGGCAAGTATTTCAAATGGATCTCGTGATGGCAAGCGTTTTCATTTTAGCGGTTGTCGCCGCACTGATGTATCATGGCGTTTCCTTCTGCCAAAAGCTTGTCAGCAAGCGTTTTGGCACATAAATCTTATTAGGAGAGTGTTATCTTTGAAAAAACGTATTCTCGCCTGTTTAATGGTTTTGATTTTAGCACTGATCCCCGTGTTGTCGGGTTGTTCGAATTCCAATGAACCTACTATAACAACCGTCCGTCTTTGTGAAGTAACACACAGTATTTTCTACGCACCACAATACGTAGCGATCGCTAAAGGCTTTTTTGAGGAGGAAAACATAACGATCGAGCTCAGTAACGGCGGAGGTGCCGATAAGGTAATGAGCGCCGTTATCAGTAACAGCGTCGATATTGGTTTGGCGGGCCCGGAAGCCAGTGTATACGTTTATAACTCCGGCAGCGAGGATTACCCCGAGGTATTCGCTCAACTGACGGCGTGCGATGGGAGCTTCTTGGTTGCTCGTGAACCGGATCCCGATTTCAGCTGGAGCGACCTTGCCGGCGCACACATTTTGCCCGGTCGTACCGGTGGTATGCCTTATATGGCATTTCGATATGCGATGGAGGAAAACGGACTCGATCCCGATACCGATGCCAATTTGGACAACACGATTCAATTTGATATGATGACGGGCGCTTTCCTCAGTGGAACCGGTGATTACGTTACTATGTTTGAGCCGGTAGCCTCTAGTGTGCAATTGGAAGGTAAGGGATATATTGTCGCCAGTGTAGGTGCTGCCGCGGGAGAAATGCCGTACACCGCGTATTTTGCAAAAAAAAGCTTTATTGCCGATAACGGCGACCTGGTACAGCGATTCACCAATGCAGTCGCTAAAGGGCAAAAATGGGTACAAGAACACACACCGGAAGAAATCGCCGAATGTGTTAAAGAGTTCTTTGCCGATACCGATGTGAAATTGCTTGCCAGCGCTGTAAAAAGTTATAAGGATATCGGCGCATTTGCCACCACGCCTGTGATGACCGAAGAAGCTTTCAACAGATTGCAAGAAGTCATCCAACGTGCAGGTGAATTGGATGCCCCTGCCCCATTCGATAAACTTATCAATAACACCTTTGCCGAAAAAGCAGTCGGGTAAAACAAAGAACAGCCGAAAGCGTTTGCTTTCGGCTGTTCAGATTTTTATAAGACTTTTGACAAAAATTCTTGAGTACGCGGATGTTGCGGATTGCCGAACACTTCTTCCGGTGTTCCTTGTTCTGCGATCACGCCTTCATCGATAAAGAGTACACGATCAGCAACTTCGCGGGCAAAGCCCATTTCGTGTGTAACCACAACCATCGTCATGCCTTCGGAGGCAAGTTGTTTCATAACGTCCAACACCTCGCCGACCATTTCGGGATCAAGTGCCGAGGTTGGCTCGTCAAACAGCATAACGTCAGGATTCATTGCTAACGCACGAACGATGGCAACACGTTGTTTCTGTCCACCGGAAAGCTGCGAAGGATAGGCATCGGCACGGTCAGCCAAACCAACACGGCTTAACAACTGCATAGCCGTTTCTGTTGCCTCATTATTGGATAACCCACGCAGTTTTATGGGCGCAATCGTTAAGTTCTTAAGCACCGTCATATGCGGGAACAGATTAAACTGCTGGAACACCATTCCCATACGCTGACGATGAAGATTGATATTACAACGAGCATCGGTAATATCGGTACCGTCAAAGGAAATGGTTCCCCCTGTCGGCTCTTCCAAACGATTGAGGCACCGCAAAAAGGTCGATTTGCCGGAACCTGAAGCACCGATGATGACAACGACTTCACCACGGTGAATATCGGTTGTAACACCTTTGAGAACCTCAAGATCACCAAAGGATTTTTTCAGATCATTTATGGAAATGATTACTTGAGAATTAGTGTTCACTCCGACGCAACCTCCTTTCAAGATTTCCGACAAGGCGAGTCAGCAACAACACCACGCACAAATATATCGCAGCAACGGCGATAAGAGGCATGAATATCTCGAAGGATACGCCACGGATCAATTCACCGGCTTTATTAAGGTCACGAACACCAATATAACCGGCGACAGAGGTTTCTTTAAGTAACGCGATAAACTCGTTGAGCAACGGCGGCAAGGTGTTCTTAAGTGCTTGGGGCAGAACGATACGCAACATCGTTTGCGCATAATTAAACCCTAACGAGCGCCCTGCCTCGATCTGTCCGCGATCAATAGAGATAATACCGCTACGCATAATTTCAGCCACATATGCGCCCGAATTCACACCGAAGGCGACCGTAGCTACCACCAGAGTGTTGTCGACGTTGTCCAGGATGATGAGGTATGCAATCAACAATTGTACCATCACAGGTGTGCCACGGAATACGGAAAGATAGATCTTGCACACACGGTCGAGCACACGCATAATAAAGAATGTGAATCCGCCTCGACGGGACCACGATTCCAAATTGTTGTCATATGTCGTACGAATCATAGCAACGATAATACCGATAAAAATACCGATAATCGCGGCTAACAACGTGATGAGTAGCGTGTTGCCAAAACCCTCCAACAGCATCTTCCAGCGATCATCTGTTATGAAGCTGGATATAAAAGGCTGTTTAATGGATTTTTCATAGAACTGTAACAAAATTTCTCCAAATTTTCCCATGTAGTTCTTCCTTTGCAAGGAAAGGGCGGTGCTGTACACCGCCCTTTCCCATTAGTGTTTATGGAATTATTCAGCCGGAATATACTTCGTGATGATGTCATCCAACGTGCCGTCTGCTTTCAGCTCGGCAAGTGCGTTATTGATCTTATCAAGCAATTCGGTATCTTCCTTGCCAATCGCGATTGCATAATCCTCATCGGTATATGCGCCTTCGAGGATCTTCAGACCATCATTGGCAGCAACAAAGGATTTCGCAGGCTCATTGTCGATAATCACAGCGGTGATTTTGCCGGCTTTCAGTGCAGCAACCGCTTCGTTACCGGTCTTGTAGCGAACGACGTTCGCATCGCCAAAGCCCCAATCCACCGGATCGGCGGAAGAATAGATATCACCCGTCGTAGTCTGCTGAACGCCGATCTTGATGCCTTCCTTGACGCCTGCAGGATTACCGTCTGCGTCGAAGCCCGTGTAGAAGTCTTCGTAGGAGGTATAGGCACTGTCCTCGGTCACGATAACAGCCTGGATACCTTTGGCATAGCTGGTGGAGAAGTTAACTTTCTCTTTACGCTCATCGGTCACCGTCAAACCGGCCATACCGATGTCATACTTACCGGTCTGAACACCGGCGATGATGGTATCAAAATCAACATCTTCGATTTTGAGTTCCACGCCCAATTTCTCAGCAATTTTCGCTGCGATTTCAGCGTCAATACCGACAACTTTTCCGTTTTCAATATACTCGTACGGCGGGAAAGCCGCATTGGTCGCCATAACAAGAACATTCTCTTCTTTTGCGGAGCAACCGGCAAAGCAACCTACGAGCATAACAAGCGCGAGTACTAAAGCCAAAACTTTGGAAACTTTTTTCACAACAAATCCCTCTTTCACATAAATATCAGAGCCTCGCTCTGTATGAACTACTCACATTATACGACCGCTTGGATAAAAAATCAACACTTTTTCATAAAGTTTCAGTAAGTTCCGCATATTGCACAACATAAACCTTACTTTTGAATACAGAAGGCGTCGTATTGCATAAATATTCATCGATATATGCATTTTTGCCAAATTGTCAGAATGTATATTCATTCAATATTCACCGCTTACCAATCACCACGCGGTCAATACCGGCAAAATCCGCATACACCTCCGTATGTTTCATTCCATGTTGACGGAACAGATCAGCAACCATCTGTGTCTGCCCTATTCCCACCTCAACGGCTACAAAACCGTCAGAAGACAATTTCGGCAACCATTGTTCAGCAATCGCGCGGTAAAACCGATAGCCGTCTGCATCGCCGTCCAACGCCATTCGCGGCTCTCGCTGCACCTCTCGTTGCAAGGTGTCAAGATCACCGGTAGGAATATACGGCGGGTTGGATACAATGGCATCAACGCTGCCTTCAAAACGATCGTACTCCGTCAAAATATCCGCTTGTACCGCTCTCATCTTCAAATCAGGATACCTTAAAATATTACGTTGCAGGTAGACAAAGGCTTTATCCGATAACTCCACCGCCGTTACCGATGCCTCACGGCAAAGCGAAGCAATCCCCAAACCAACGCAACCACTGCCGGCACACAGATCGTACACGTGTTTATGCGGTGATGTTTTCAAGTTTTCTGCTACCAACTGACACAACAATTCCGTTTCCGGCCGCGGAATGAGAACTCCCTCTCCCACTTCTAACGTAAGATCTAGAAAATCCCACGTGCCAAGAAGATACTGCAGCGGTTCTCCCGCAGCTCGCCGTTTTGCGGCGTTGAGCACCGCTTCTTCAAGTATTGGTGATATCGAACGCTCGGACGAGCAAGGCACTCGCCCCCTGCCGATTTTGCCGATATCTTCCAAAAGGCAAATGGCATCAAAGGCGGGGGTTTCACAACCACCCGCCTCCAAGATAGTTTCTATTTGTTTTTGCAATTCAAAAATCGTCATATCCGTTTACCAATTATCCGATTTTTCGTCTTCCGGAACAACCGCCACAAAGGCAGTGATCGCACATTCGATCATATCGTCTTCCGGTTCACGTGTGGTGATACGCTGAATCCAAAGGCCCGGCGCCGATATAATACGTGTAAAGGTGTTATCCTTTCGCCCTGCCAACTTAATGAGTTCATATCCCACACCGACCGTAAGGGGTAACAAAGCAATTTTAATCAACACACGTAACCAAACCGTTTGCACTTGAATACAAATAGAAACAATAATACCGATCAACAGCATCAAAATCAAAAACGAGGTGCCGCAGCGAGGATGAAAGCGACTTTGCTTTTTCACATTTTCAACAGTAAGTTCTTCACCGTGCTCGTAACAAAAAATAGTCTTATGTTCGGCGCCGTGGTACATAAACACGCGGCGAATATCCTTCATCAGTGAAATCACAGAAATATACGCGATAAACAGGACAAGGCGAAGCAAGCCCTCAAATACGCCGCGTAAGACCGCATTGTTCATCCAAAATGCGCCGCCGTTCAAGCGATCAAGCTCGCTTGCCATCAACTTGTATAAAAAGGACGGAAGATACATAAACAGCGCTAACGCCACGCCAATACCCAATACGGTACTGATTACCATCATAACGGTCAATAGTGCCTTTTGCCCTGCAGTTTGCGGCTCGTTTGAAGGCGTTTCTTCTTCCAGTCCCGCCAACTCCGCCGAACGCATCAAACACTTGTAGCCAAAGTGTAAGGAATCCACTAAACCATATATACCACGGAGAATCGGTAATTTCCAAAACTTCGGTTTAGCATTGATATCAAGTTCCCATTCCTCGGTCACGATCTCCCCTGACGTATGGCGCACCGCCATCGCCGTTTTTTGGGGACCGCGCATCATAACGCCTTCTATCAACGCTTGACCGCCAATTGACGTCTTTTTCATATCCGGCATACTTGTTCACCCCTTAATCGGTAATGTGACGGTAACGACCGTCCCTTTGTCAAGTTCACTTTCGATAAGTAACGTACCACCATGTGCAGTTACAATATCCTTTGCGACCGCCAGACCAATACCGGATCCCGGCTGCGTATTAGCGGCGCGATAAAACCGTTCGGTCACAAACGGCAGATCCTCCTCGGAAATACCGATACCATTATCACTGACAACAATTTGAACACCGCCCGTGATCGGCGCCGCATCCACGTGAACGGAGCCGCCCGCTTTGGTATATTTTACGGCATTATCAATGATATTTACGAACACCTGCCGCAGACGATCACCATTTCCTAAAATGGCGGGCAAGGTTTCTTGCTCTGTGCAAGTTAACGTGATCCCCTGTTTTTTTGCGCGATCATTTAACAAAAAGACCGCTTCTTGTACTTCAACGTATACGTCGATCATCGTGTTCGTATCCGAAGGCTTTACCTTTTGCATCCGCGAAAAATCCAACAATTCTTCAACAATACCGGTAAGGCGTTCGGTTTCACTGCCGATAACGTCAAGGCCGCGATTCAACAACTGAGGGTCGTCCATTCCGCCATCTTTAAGGGTTTCACTCCACCCTTTGATCGCGGTAAGTGGTGTACGCAATTCGTGCGATATAGACGAAATAAAATCATTTTGCAATTTCCCCGAAAACTCTATCTGTGCCGCCATATCGTTGATGGTATCGCACAACTCTCCGATTTCGTCGTCATATTGCTTGGTAACGCGATGCGAATATTCACCTTGCGCAATCTTATTAGCCGCTTCGCCGATCTCACCAAGCGGACGAAGAATACTATTCACAAAATACGCGCTGACAAGTACGATAAAAAATAGCAGCGCAATACCAAGCGTAATCATGGCAGACGTGATCAAAGATACCTGTTTGTCAATGTTATCCAGAGCAACGACATACCGAATAGCACCGCAAACCGTATCGTCTGATTTTGTCACCAGCATCGTTACGGCAAGCACATTTTGCCCAACGGTGTTTTTACCGTTCCACACACCCCAAGCCGATTTTGGTTCTGTTCCCGCATTAGTCACAGCCGCTTGATAATCCAAAGGCACATCCGATTGCGGTGAGAATCCGGTGGAGCTTGCCAAAATTTTACCCGTAGCATCCAAGACCTGGAACTCCATTTTGTTGCGTTCCGTAAAATCCTCCATATACGTCTTCGCGCTTTTTTGAAAATCAAAATCAGCATCGTCGACATATAACGAGAGCATATCGGACAACGATACCGCACGGGTATATAAGCTGTTTTGAGCTTGCTGATAATAATAGGAACGAACTAAAAATGCCGCTGCAAATTCGATGACAATCAGCAAAACAACAACTGCGCCAAGACCGTTAAACAGCCAGCGCCGCGTTACTTTTTTAAACAGCATATTCGTTCCTCCTTTTTCACAGTTTAGCCTTCATTCCAACAGTACCCCGTCCCCCACACGGTTGTAATATACCGTGGATCTGCCGCGCTATTTTCAATTTTCATACGTAAGCGGCGAATATTAACGTCCACAATCTTTTCTTCGCCAAAATATTCATCGCCCCATACACGGTGCAAAATATCCACACGAGACAATGGTCGACCTTGATTTTCCAGGAAGCATTGCATCAATTGGAATTCCACTTGTGTAAGGTCGATTGACTTGTCAGCCTTTTTCAGAGTACGCGCGCGTAGATCCAAAACAAATTCTCCCGAGCGCAGCACACTTGATTTTGAGCGAACGATCCGCCGTTCCAAAGCTTCCAATCGCGCAACCAGTTCCGACGGGCTGAACGGTTTTGTCACGTAATCGTCAGCACCGAGTTTCAACGCTTTGATTTTTTCACTTTCCTGTGCACAAGCCGTCAGCATAACGATCCCAACAGAAGAATCCCGCTCGCGCAACGCTTCACAAACGGCGAATCCGTCCATTTGCGGCAGCATAATATCCAGTAAAGCCAGTTCAATGTGAGGCGTTTTGTCATAGACTTGCAACGCCTCTTCTCCGGAAGCCGCTTCAATGACCTCGTATCCGTACCGTTTTAAATTGATAGCCAACAGTTCGCGGATGGGGCGCTCGTCTTCACAAACCAACACACATGACATAACGGAAAACCTCCTTAAAGCACCACAAACAAATACTGTGCTTCTTCCAGTGTTATGGTATCGCCATCCACCCACACGGCATACTGCCAAGTGTCCAAGCCGTCAAAATACGAAAACCCTTTCGGTAAATCAATTTTGGTTTCGGAGTGGGTTGCGAGCAACTGCAAAAACGGTATATCGCTATCAATTTTACAAACCGAAAGAATTTTTGCCTCATGGTCGTACGCAAACGTAACGGTTTCCTCGTTCCATTCATTTCGCAAGCGCAACATATAGGAATCCGTCAAATTCACAATACTGCCAATTTTCCAATTGGTTTCTGCCGAGCGAAAATCGTACGTCATCCAATCAGTATACCAAATTGCCGTTTCATTGCCGTTTAAGCGCTTGGAAACAGGCCACTCTACCGCACCGTCACCGTCAAAATCTTGGCAAGACAACCCGTTTTCACGAGCCGTTACGGTGTTCAAATTAGACTGCTCATCGCTCAAAGGGGACTCTAACGTGCTGTTGTTCCAATAAATCAACTCCGTCACCGTAGTGTCAGCATCTTTTTGGCAATCAACAAAGATGCCGTTGACTGTCGGCGAAAGTGCGGCAACAACAGAAGAACCGATACGCTTGATTCCACCATCCAAAAAGGTTTCACCGCGATACTGCATTTTGTTTTTAACATAGGAGTACAGTTGCGCTTTTACCTCCGATTGACCGCTATTGACATTAAGCAAAACAAGGTCAGCCATTCCGTCATCGGTCATATCCGCACAACGAAGTTCGGTATACGCCTTTTCAAAAGCGACCTCGGAAAGCTTGCGATCAACGCGATAAATCGCCAAGCGTTTGTCCGTAGAATTATACATATTCCAACCAACCAAAAGTTCAGGGAAACCGTCACCGTTCAAATCCGCGAAATTCACTTCCGCAACGTTTTCACTGTACCCCTCAACATCAGCGACCGTTTTCCAGACACCATCTTCACTTTTTTTCAAAAGATGAATCTTCGTTTTAGCGTTATTCAAATTCAAACGATAGAAAGCAATACCCCAATCGCCTAACGTATCGGAATTTGGCGTGACCGTTTCACTGCCCGTTTGCCCGGACACGATTTCGGTTTGTTTAATTTGATTAAGCACAATAAACGGCGCTTGATACTCACCGGCAATCGGATAAGTAAGCGTAAAATCATAGTTTTGCAGATGATCATACAAAGCGGTCTGCATCGCATTTTGCTCTTTATCGTTTTGAGGGGGAATCAATTGATTTTCAACGTCTAAACCAATAACGTTACAACCTGAAAACAGCAGGCAAACTGCAACGGCCAATGCCAGCAAACGCACTTTCAAAACGATCTCCCCCTTTTGTTCCATAAAGATAGTTTTATTGTAGAATAATTTCGCTGTAAAGTCAATAGAGAAGCACGGTGAATCACCGTGCTTCTCTATCAATGTAAATGTTGTTTTAAGCGGGATAACAATCGGTATAACGGCTCGCACAAAACGAGAGTTGCAAGGAAATTGCCGCCCATATGCAACAGATCGAACGGGATGCCTGAGATCCAATAAGCCGCCATGGCCGAAAAACCGCCGATGCACAGATAGGTAAGCGCGCAAAGGGCACCGAACACAAAACCGTACGCCGTGTTAACAAGAATCCAAAGCCCACGCGAATTATATCGCCGCAGTAATAGAACCACCAGAGCTAAAATCGCCCACACATAGGAATATTGGATCACCCACGTGTTGATCCCGTACCACATCGCTTCCAAGCCAACGAACAGATAGATCGGATAAAACACTTTCCACCCGTACACGCGAGCATAGACAATAATCAGCACCGATACCAATTCGATATTCGGCAGAAAACCGAGTGCTACCTGTACCACAAACAGCAGTGCTCCGAGCAAACTCAGAATCACCAATTCCAATAGTGTCAACTTAGAACGAGTCATAACCAACCTTCAGCACCACTTCAAATGTTTCACCGTTAGCGATCGGCGTGGTATCCACACCCGTCATCAACGTTTCGCCGCCCTTGGTAAAGCTCCACCATTCTTGTTTGGAATCGTCAGCCGTACGCCCGTTTACCGTTTTAACAAACAGACCGTATTCCGACTCTTCACCGGCGATCAAGTTCTCTTGTTCCAAGGCGCCGCGCAGATATTCCGCATCGGTATTGATCGTGACGACCGTATCGACATCATCGTATACGATTTGAATTGCGATCGTCTTGGCACCTGCTTGCGGTTCCGGACGGGTTTTGACATATATCACAGCCGCAGTTGCGACCAACAATGCCAATACCACAAACCCAATCACCAAACCTAACCATTTCTTCTTTTGCATAAAAAATGCACCCTTTCTTTCCGAATCGCGTCAGCGATACCGACAGGAGGGTGTACAAGAAGGGTAGCCGAAAGAAAGCGGCTATAACTTGTGCCCTCGCCAACACTCGTGGCTACCTGCACGGCTACAACAGGCAAGTCTTCTGACTTATGGGTCGCACCGTTTCGCCTTCCCGATTACTCAGTGGCATCGTGAAACGGCAGTCACCCAAATACAGCGACGGGTTCGTGGGGGATTCTCACCCCTCTTCCTTGTTCGGTCGGCGCATTACGCCGAACACCTGAAGGCCTCCGTGATTCAATTGTAATTGGACAGAATATCACTATCCTTGAAAAGTATACCAATTCAACAGAAACGCGTCAAGGTTTTTCTCCTTTTTCCTTGACAAAAGTCGCGTTTGGTGCTACCATAATCTCGTTAAAGCATTGATGGGGACAGCGTTTGCGCCACGGTCTTCTTTCAGAGAGCATCCGGCAGCTGAAAAGGATGCAAAGATCAGCAAACGACTACCACCCCGGAGCGCGTTCAGGAGTGTTTTACGAAAGAGCGACGGTATGCCCCGTTATCGGCAACAATGAGCGCAGATGACTACGTCTGTAAATCAGGGTGGAACCGCGAGGCTATTATGCCCCGCCCCTCGTATGCAGGGGCGGGGTTTTGTTTTTTGAAAGGAGTATTGACTGATGCTGAAAATCACACTGAAAGGCGGCGACGTACGCGAGGTCGAACTGAACACGACGGTTGACGCATTGTGCCGCGACATTTCCATGGGTCTGTATCGCGCAGCCTGTGCTGCCCGTATCAACGGCGAGGTTGTCGACCTGCGCGCTGTCCTGACCGAGGACTGCACACTGGAAATCTTAACTTTTGACGATATCGACGGTAAAAAAGCATATTGGCACACTACCTCGCACGTTATGGCACAAGCGGTAAAACGTTTGTATCCCGACGTGAAGTTGGCAATCGGTCCGTCAATCGATTCCGGTTTCTATTATGATTTTGATCATACGGAAGGTTTCTCTCCCGACGATTTGCTCGCTATCGAAGCGGAAATGAAAAAAATCATTAAGGAAGCTCTCCCGATTGAACGCTTTACCTTACCCCGCAATGAAGCGTTGCAGTTGATGGCGGATGAACCGTACAAATGTGAATTGATTGAAAATCTGCCCGACGACAGTGATATTTCCTTCTATCGCCAAGGGGATTTCACCGATCTTTGCGCAGGTCCTCACTTGCCGGATACCGGTCGCCTGAAAGCTGTTAAATTACTCAGCGCCACCGGCGCATATTGGCGCGGTGATTCCAAGAACAAAATGCTTCAGCGCATTTACGGCATCTCTTTCCCCAAAAGTGCTGAACTGGAAGAGCATTTGAGCCGCTTGGAGGAAGCTAAAAAACGCGATCACAATAAACTCGGTCGTGAACTGGAACTGTTCACAACGGTCGACGTTATCGGACAGGGATTACCGATCCTTCTTCCCAAGGGCGCGCGTGTTGTGCAACTGCTTCAACGCTGGATCGAAGACGAAGAACAAAAACGCGGTTATCTGTTAACCAAAACACCGCTGATGGCAAAGAGTGATCTGTATAAAATATCCGGTCACTGGGATCATTATTTGGATGGTATGTTCGTGTTGGGCGATCCCAAGGACGAATCCAAAGAATGTTTGGCAATGCGTCCTATGACGTGCCCGTTCCAATATCAGGTATTCTTGAATCGTGCCCGCTCCTATCGCGATCTGCCGATGCGTTTGGGCGAAACCTCCACCCTCTTCCGTAACGAGGATAGCGGCGAAATGCACGGTCTTATCCGTGTGCGTCAGTTCACCATTTCGGAAGGACACTTGATCCTGCGTCCCGATCAGTTGGAAGAAGAATTTAAAGGCTGTTTGGAGCTTGCCAAGCACGTGCTCGATACCGTTGGTATGTGGGAAGACTGCACTTTCCGTTTCTCTCAATGGGATCCCGACAACAAAGAAAAATACATCGGTACTCCCGAGCAGTGGGAAGAAGCCCAAGGCATTATGGGTAAAATCCTCGACGACCTCGGTCTTGAGTATACGATCGGTATTGACGAAGCTGCCTTCTACGGACCGAAACTGGACATCCAGTATCGCAACGTATTCGGCAAAGAAGATACCATTGTTACGATTCAGGTAGACCAACTGTTGGCAGAACAGTTTAATATGGAGTACACCGATCAAAACGGACAGAAGGTTCGTCCGTACATCATCCATCGTACCAGCCTTGGTTGCTATGAGCGTACGCTGGCATACCTCATCGAGAAATACGCCGGTGCGTTCCCGCTCTGGTTGGCACCGGAACAGATTCGTGTCCTCCCCTTGTCTGAAAAAATGTTGGACAAAGCCGAAGAAATCACCGATACTTTAAAACAATACGGTTTCCGTGCAGAAACAGATGTCCGCAACGAAAAGATCGGATATAAGATTCGCGAAGCACAGATGCAAAAAGTTCCGTATATGCTGGTTATCGGCGAGCGGGAAGCGGAAGCGGGTCTGGTATCCGTACGTTCCAGAAAAGATGGCGATATCGGCACGATGACGGTCGATGAGTTCATCGCTAAAGCCCTTAAAGAGGTTGCCGAAAAGGCACGTTAACGTCCAAAGCAAACAGCCCCACGGTCAAATGACTGTGGGGCTTATTTTATGCCGTTTTACGCAATTGTGCTACTAAAACCGTGATATCATCTTCCTCTGCGCCCTGATGTTCGCGTGCCGCTTCAGCAATCGTTTGTGCCAATTCGGTCAAATCCGAATCATCGGTAAATCCTTTCAGGATATCCTCGACCCACGACAAGCCCTCATTGCTTACCCCATCACTCATCGTAACAAGAATATCTCCTTCTACCAAACGATCGTCTGTCCTTGCAAACGTCAACTCGCGCAAAATACCAAGCGGAAGTGATGATTCCTCGATACGTGATACGCGTCCTTTACTGTACAAAAGAGAGGCACCGGCACCCGCTTTCAACAAACACACTCTACCGCTAAAAAGATTGATCTCGGCAATGTCAAGCGTTGCCAGACTTTCATCCTCTGACTTTGCCATAAGTGCCGTATTGATCATCTTCAAAACACTTTCATATCCAAATCCTGCCTTGATTAAACGGACGGCAAGTCCTACCGCCATCGCACTGTCTACCGCCGCTCTGCCGCCGCTTCCCATACCGTCACTAAGCACAATCAACTGACTGCCTTCACTGTCACGGAAAATTTCGTACGCATCGCCGCAAAGCTTTTCACCTTTACACGTAAGTTGAGACGTGCCGACAGCTACTCGGTAAGCGTTTTCTTCCACGAATGAAATGCGTGTAACGCCTGCTGCGTATTCCGTAATAGGCTGTGCAAAAGATCGTCCACAAAGCTCACTGAATTTACGGCGCAGCACACTTTTATCGTGTGGTTGACAGTTTCCGTTCAGCAGTATTTCTATCGTCATTCGCCCACGGTCACTAATGCGGCACGACAAAGACAGCAATTCAACTTTTTCCTTTGCCAAAACCTTTCGCAATCGCTTTTCGGTTTCACTATCCGACCATTCGGGATCCGAAAACTGCTGTGAAAATTCCTCTAACATCGTTGACATACTGGCAAACTGATCGTTAACGATAGCTCGCAGTTCATTCAAGCGGCGAAAAGCGGCTTCTCGCGTCAAAAACTCACCATATCGTACGGTCAAACAATCAGCAAATTCTTGACCAAATTGACAGTTTGATCGCATATATCCCGTGAGATCATCTGCTTGCATCTCTCCTTTTTCGCGCAGTTTTGGTATTGCATGATTAAGAGAATCCATCATCTCGGAAAAATGCGATTCCCAGCACGTCGTTCGTTTTTTACACTTGGCACATACAAAATCCGCACATTCACGACATACGCCTCCGATTTCCGGTGCGCCGAGCGTTGCCAATCGTGAAGATACCGCATCCACCGTGTCGACCACTTCGGTCATAGCTTTTGCCGCGTACTCCATTTTAAGTGCCGTTGCCTTGCGAGAAGCATATACCTCCGGAAGTCTGCGTCTCTGTAAAAAAGTTCGTTCAATAGCCGATTCCGTTGCAGAAGGTAACACCAAAAATAACAAACACGATGCAGCCGCTTCGTATAAGCCGATAATCACGACGGCTTCGTTACCGGCTTGTACAGTCACAATCGCAACAGATAACAGATATGCCGCAGAAACAGCCCATTTTGCCTTCTCCGAAAACACCCCCGCTAACATCCCTCCAAGAGCGAACGCAGGCGCTAAATGCCCCATTTCCGGCGTTGAAAGTACTATAGCTATTCCCATTAACACGCCGAGCGACGTTCCACCGCTGATACGGGCACAGCGAGCTGCCAACAAAATCAATACTCCACACACGATCCGACCGGGCGCGATACCTGAAAACTCAACCGTCAACAACGCCATCATCAAAACAGCCGTCAGTACCATCGCGCTGATTTGTCCACGCACCGAAAGGTGGTGCTCTCTCATATCGGGTATTTCTTTGGAAAACACTGTTAAAAAATAAGCAAATCCACTACCAAGCAAGCTTTCGGCAATAATCGTCAGAATAGCACTGACACTTGGATCCGCACCCAACAACAGTGCGCTACCGGTTACCAACAACCCAACAAACGCAACCACAGCGGGAAAGATAACAGAACGCGATACGATGTGAAAACCACTGACAGCCCATCGCACACCCGCCACAACGATAAGCGCAGCCATATAACGCAAGGAAACCGCAGATCCCTGCAACAAATAGCCCATCAACACCGCCAGATAAACCAACACCGTTCCGGGGCCACTCACCGACGCCGACAAACCGATTCCAAACGGCATCAGCCCTTCGTACACCGAGGCACGCGGCAGTAAAATTCCTAAAATGATTCCACCCACCATTTCTACCAACGTTCTGCCGACGCCATTGTCCCACCAAGCTTTTTTGACAGCAGTCACACCACCGTTACTGATGAATTTCATTTTCTTGCACCACCTTTTTCACTTCTATTATAGGGCCTGTCCATTTTCTTTCCTGTCATATATCGTCAGAGAAAAATAAAAGGTTTTCACGATAATTGACAAATTCAAGCGCCGGTGTCTATTCCGTACAGGCTATGAATATAGTGTGGTAAAAGGAGTTGACGATCATGACGGACTATTCGACAAACGGACTTAACGATCAACAAGTAACCGCTTCACGTAAAGAACACGGCTCAAACACACTTAAACATAAAAAGAAGGAAAGCTTTTTTCGACAATATCTCAGTAATTTCGGTGATCCGATCATCAAAGTGCTGTTGGCAGTTTTGGGGATCAACGTATTGTTTTTGTTCCGTAATCACGATTGGTATGAATCGGTAGGAATTGCTATCGCCGTCTTCCTCGCAACCTTTGTATCCACTCTTTCGGAATACGGAAGCGAATCTGCTTTCGAAAAGCTGCAAGAGGAAGCGGGACGCATTTGTTGCCGTGTTCAACGAAACGGGGCACTAGCTTCAGTGCCGATGGAAGATATCGTTGTTGGTGATATTGTTCTTTTGGAAAGCGGCGAGCGTATACCGGCAGACGGTGTTCTCGTCAAAGGTCTTTTGCGCGTGGATCAATCCGCCCTAAACGGCGAAAGTGAAGAAATAGAAAAACGTGCCGATCCAAACGAAACAGATCTTTCACTCGTAGGCAGATCTTCACTCTTTCGAGGCAGCGTAATCTGTTCCGGAAACGGGACGATGCGCATCTTAAAAGTCGGCGAGCAAACCATTTACGGACAAGTTGCGGACGAGTTACAGGAAGAAACTCGAGAAAGCCCTTTGAAATTGCGACTATCGACACTCGCAAAAACATTAAGCAGGATCGGTTTTGTTGCCGCGGGCGTTGTCGGTCTCGCCGACCTCTTTAACAGCCTTGTTATTCAAAACGGCTATTCCCTAACCGCAATAACTGCCACCTGCGCCGATGTCGGAACGCTGATCGGTCACATTCTGCACGCGATCACGCTGGCAATCACGGTCGTTGTGGTAGCAGTACCGGAAGGGTTACCTATGATGATTACGGTCGTTTTATCCTCTAATATGCGCAAAATGCTCAAAGATCAGGTACTGGTACGTAAACTCGTAGGAATTGAAACATCAGGCAGTCTAACGATGCTGTTTACCGATAAAACAGGAACTTTGACAGAGGGAAAGCCAAAAGTATCCCTATTTATAGACGGTGACGGAAACTGCTATGATACCGCTTCGCAACTGCGACACAAAAAGTCCTTATGGCGGTACGTGCAGCTTTCTTGTCTTTACAACACCGAAAGTCAATTGTCAGACGGCGAGGTGCTTGGCGGAAACGCCACAGACCGCGCCCTACTTCGTTATATCTACGATCGTCATCCCCTGCACACCACCGTCGCCGCTCGGCGCAAAATTCCTTTTGACAGCGATAGAAAATGGTCGGCGGTAGAAACCGTCGATGCCGATAATACTATTCTTTCGTTTTACAAAGGGGCTTCCGATCGCCTACTGTCGTCGTGCACTCACTATTTGACAGCGGAAGGGTCTGTTCGCCCGTTACCGGAAAATGCAAAAGAAATCCATTCTCGGTTAGCAAAAAACGCCATGCGCGTCCTCGTTATAGCTATCAGTGACCGCCCGCTCGAGGAGCATCCCACCAATCTGACTTTAGTCGGTTTTGCCGGATTACGAGACGACGTTCGTTCGGAAGTGCGCCGTGCAGTGTTAGCGGTACAAAAAGCTGGCGTTCAGGTTGTGATGATGACAGGTGACAGCAAAGAGACTGCTTGTGCCATTGCACGTTCGGCAGGCATTTTTGGCACAACAACCGACGAATCAAAATCGGTTTTGACAAGCTACGAGTTATCACGTTTAAGCGACGAACAAATAAAAGAACGATTATCCTCTATCCTTGTCATTTCGCGTGCTCTTCCCGCCGATAAAAGCCGCTTAGTGCGTTTAGCGCAGGAATTCGGGCACGTGGTCGGGATGACAGGCGACGGTGTTAACGATGCCCCTGCCTTAAAGAAAGCGGACGTCGGCTTCGCTATGGGAAGCGGTACCGAGGTTGCCAAGCAAGCGGGCGATATCATCATATTGGATAATAACTTTGCATCCATTTCCAAAGCCATTCTGTACGGACGTACGATCTTTAAAAGCATCCGCAAATTTATTATCTTCCAGTTGACGATGAACCTATGTGCAGTCGGGATATCTATCATTGGTCCGTTTATCGGTGTAGATTCACCCGTAACGGTTATGCAAATGCTTTGGATCAACATCATTATGGACACCTTGGCAGGATTGGCATTCGCCGGCGAACCACCGCTTGATGAATATATGGATGAGCCGCCAAAGCGCCGTGACGAACCAATACTTAATCGATATATGCTCAACCAAATTCTGTTCACGGGCGGATTTACCGTTGCGCTGTGCGTGGCGTTTCTGCGGCTGGATTTTTCAAAAATGCTGTTTCGTTACCATACACAACCCGTTTATTGGATGACCGCCTTTTTCGCTCTCTTTATTTTTTGCGGTATTTTCAACAGTTTTAATGCACGTACTACGCGTATGAATTTACTTTCCCATTTACAAAAGAATCCCTCATTCGTTGTCATTATGTCCGCTGTTACAGCCATACAGATTGCCCTAATCTACTACGGCGGCAGCTTATTCCGTACAGCAGGACTCTCCGTGCGTGAATTGCTCATCATTTTGGCAATGTCCGCTTTGGTGATTCCATTTGATCTTCTTCGAAAAAGCATTATTCGCCTATATCATCGACACGGTACCATATGATTACAATCACCACACCCGCTCATACTATCCGTGGGGTGACAAACAATGGAAAACGCATTGATAAACCGAAAAAGTGCCGCCGCATACTTGCGTGGTAAATGGAAACTTGCGATATTTGTACAACTGCTTTGTATAAGCGCAGAAATGGTGTTGATTGCCACAGAGGGTTTTGGCATTACTCGCGTGCACGCAATGCCGTTGCTCCCGCTCGGGTTATTGGCTGATCTTTTGCTGTTATCACCGCTCAAAGCGGGGCGTGGATTATTTTACGAAACAGTCGTTACAAACAAAGAAGATTCGAGCCTGTCCCTACTGTTCCGATTCTATAAACACGGTTATGTTCACAGTGTTACCTGGCGCATTCGACTATGGTTGCGCCGAATCGGTTGGCATGTCATATTATCGCTTCCCTCAGCGCTTTTTTTATACATCAGCAGAACGGTCGAAAAAAACGGCTCAGAAACCTTGGCAATGATTGCATTTATCTTCTCACTCCTCTTTTTGGTAGTCGCATTTATCGTCACCGAAATTTTGTTGTTTCGTTATATCCCCGCTGTGTATCTGCTTTCAAAAGGTATACCATCACGCGAGGCTCTTTTACTATCCAAACGTTTATCCAAAGGATACACCAATCACTGGGCGCTACTTTATTTGGATTATGCCGGTTGGTCACTTGCCTTTTTGTTGCTTATCCCCTTCTTTTATGTGTCTCCGCTGTTTCACGTCGCCCGTGCCGCGACCGCCAAGCGATCATTTTCGGATATTTCGCCGCAGAATTATCAACAACTCTTGCAACGCGGGAAAAATCGTGGTAGAATAAGGAACGAATTTTAAATGACCTTGGAGGCGCCATGATTACCGTATCAGATATAGGAATCAATTTTAGCGGACAAAACCTTTTTACTCATGTTAATCTCTTGTTTACGCCGGGAAACTGCTATGGCGTAATCGGTGCTAACGGCGCCGGAAAATCCACCTTTTTGCGTATTTTATCGGGTGATTTAGAGCCGTCATCCGGCGAAGTTATCATCGATAAAAAGAACCGTATGTCAGTGCTCAAGCAGGACCACTACGCATACGACGAATACACGGTACTGGATACCGTCATCTTGGGCAATCCGCGCTTGTATGAGATCATGCAGCAAAAGGATGCTCTGTATGCCAAAGAAGATTTCAGTGAAGAAGACGGCGTTCTCGCCTCCGAACTGGAAGGCGAATTTGCCGAGCTTAACGGATGGGAAGCAGAAACCGAAGCAGGACAGATCCTGCAAGGTCTCGGCCTTTCCACCGACATTCTCTATCAACAAATGAATTCCTTGCCGGATAAAGACAAGGTAAAAGTGTTACTGGCTCAAGCATTGTTCGGTCAACCCGATATCATTCTGCTTGACGAGCCGACTAACCACTTGGACATTGCCTCTATCGCCTGGCTCGAAGAATTCTTGATGGATTACGTTGGTACGGTCATCGTGGTATCCCACGACCGTCATTTTCTCAACAATGTCTGCACACATATCGTGGACGTCGACTACAACAAGATCAAGATCTACGTCGGCAACTACGATTTCTGGTATGAATCCAGCCAGTTGATGCAGAAAATCATGAAAGAGCAGAACAAAAAAGCTGAAGATAAGATTCGCGAATTGCAGAACTTTATTCAACGTTTCTCTGCCAACAAATCCAAATCCAAGCAGGCAACCTCTCGTAAGAAGTTGATTGAAAAACTCAGTGTCGAGGAAATGCCCGCTTCTTCCCGCCGCTATCCGTTCGTTGGTTTCAATATGGACCGCGAAGCCGGCAAAGAAATCTTGGCAGTGGAAGATCTTTGCCTCACTACCGACGGAAACACCGTTTTGGATCACGTATCGTTCCGTGTTAATAAGGGCGATAAGATTGCGTTTGTCGGTGAAAACGAACTGGCAATCACCGCTCTTTTCCGTATTCTTATGGAAGAGATTACACCCGATTCCGGCAGTTTCAAATGGGGAGGCACCACTTCTCAGTCCTATTTCCCGAAAGACAACTCCGCCTTTTTTGACGATTGTGACTTAAACCTGTTGCAATGGCTCAACCAGTATTCCGCCGACAACACCGAAACCTATTTGCGCGGCTTCCTCGGAAAAATGCTTTTCTCCGGTGACGACGTTCAAAAACCGGTTAAGGTTTTGTCCGGTGGTGAAAAAGTACGGTGTATGCTCTCTCGTATGATGATGTTTGGTGCTAACGTACTGTTGTTGGATCAACCGACCAACCATCTTGACCTGGAATCCATCACGGCGGTCAACGACGGTTTGATCGCGTTCCCGGGCAACGTATTGTTCTCATCCTACGACCACCAGTTTATCGAAACGGTTGCCAACCGTATTATCGAATTCCGAGAGGACGGCACTATCATTGATAAGATGATGTCCTATGACGATTATCTGGATTGGAAAGCCCAAAATCACATCCAATAAAAAAGAGCCTGTGCAAAGTTGCACAGGCTCTTTTTAAAACAAGAAACGGACGAATCAAATGATTCGTCCGTTTTTAGTTATGCTATCTTATTTGGACATTGCAGCAACTTCGGCAGCGAAGTCGTCTTCTCTCTTCTCGATGCCTTCACCCATGATGTAGTGGATCGCATCTTTGAAAGCGATGGTGCCGCCGAGTTTCTTACCGGCATCGGCAATGTAACCGGCAACGTCGCCCTTGAACAGATCGGAACGAACGAATTCCTGCTGCAGCAAGCAAGACTCTTTGTAGAACGCGTTCATCTTACCGGCAGCGATCTTCTCTTTCACAGCATCCGGTTTGGAAGCCATGTTGGGATCGTTGTTCATGAGAGCAATCTGAACCTGCAGTTCTTTATCCACATCTTCCTGCGGAACCTGTGCTTTGTCCCAATATTTCGGGCTCATAGCCGCGATCTGCATCGCAACGTTCTTACCGACCTCGGTCACGTCGATGTCACCCTCAACAGCGAGGTTGACAAGCACGCCGTGCGTACCGCCAGCATGGACATACGCAACGGAGGTGTTCTCGGGGAAACGGTCAAAACGGCGGATCTGCATATTCTCACCGATGGACATAACCTTTTCCTGCATGATCTCGGTAACGGTCAGGTTGCTGTTCGGATAAGTGCAGCCTTTGAGAGCCTCAACGTCAGCAGGAGCCTGAGTGGCAACGACCTCAGCCAAATTCTTAACGAGATCGGTAAATGCATCAGTCTTAGCAGCAAAGTCAGTTTCCGAGTTAACCTCGATCACAACACCGACGCCATCCACAACGGCAGCATACGCAACACCCATTGCAGCAACGCGGTCTGCTTTCTTAGCAGCCTTTGCCAAACCTTTTTCACGCAGCCAGTCAACGGCCTTGTCCATATCACCGTCGGTCTCGGTCAATGCTTTTTTGCAGTCCATCATACCGACGTTAGTCATATCACGCAATTTCTTAACATCTTGTGCAGTAAAAGCCATAGCTAATATACCTCCTGTGATTATTCAGCAGCGGGAGCTTCAACAGCTTCTTCGGCAGCCTCTTCAGCAGCGGGGGCTTCTTCAGCAGCACCCTGATCGCCCTGACGGCCCTCGATGATAGCGCTTGCCATTGCACCGGCAATCAGCTTAACAGCGCGGATCGCGTCGTCATTACCCGGGATGACATAGTCGACATCGTCGGGATCGCAGTTGGTGTCAACGATCGCAACGATCGGAATACCCAACTTCTTCGCCTCGGCAACCGCGATCTTCTCCTTGCGGGGATCAACGATAAACAAAGCGCCGGGGATCTTTTCCATACCCTTGATACCGCCGAGGAATTTCTCGAGCTTCTCAATTTCATGGTTGAGTTTGATAACTTCTTTCTTCGGCAACAGATCAAACGTGCCATCCTCTGCCATCGCTTTCAACTGATTCAAGCGAGCAATACGACCACGGATCGTGCGGAAGTTGGTGAGCATACCGCCGAGCCAACGAGCGTTTACGAAATACGCACCGGCACGAACGGCCTCTTCAGCGATGGAATCCTGAGCCTGTTTCTTGGTACCGACAAACAAAACGGTTTTGCCTTCGGCGGACAGGTCACGGATGAACATGTAAGCTTCTTCAAGCTTACGCACCGTCTTCTGCAAGTCAATGATATAAATACCATTGCGCTCAGTGAAGATGTACGGTGCCATTTTGGGGTTCCAGCGGCGGGTCTGGTGACCGAAGTGGACACCGGCCTCAAGCAGCTGTTTCATGGATACGACTGACATTAGAAATCCTCCTTGGTTTTCACCTCTACGGGATCTGTCGGTCAAAGACAGTTTTTTTGACCGCATCTCCGGAATCGCCTGTTGCGACACCACCGGAGCCAGGGATACCCGTATGCATTTTGCCGTGATATTGTATCACAACCAAAGTAAAATAGCAAGTCTTTTTACTTAAAAAATAAAAAATTTTTTAAGTACCGAAAATACCGCTCAAAATACTGTTACGGTAGCGCTTTTTACACGATTCAGGACCGCATAAAGACATCGGATGATTCACCAAAATCGTATGCTCCCCTATCACTTCGATCTCTTTCCAACAAATGACGATATCCTCCTCGTGACCAAACACGCCAAGTACCTTTGAACGCCCGTAAATCACAAGAGAAATCAACTGTGCGGTACACGTATCTACCTCGACGTCGTCTACGCGCCCCAATCGCATTCCGTCACAAATATTAATGACTTCTTTGTTGTGCATGTCCGTTATTCTGCAAACCATTTACCATCACTCCTATATAACATACCTATTCATCGATTCTAGGAAAAATGAGCGGTTTCCAATCATTTACTGAATTCATTGCATCAAAACCGAGCATACTCTCTGTGCATATATAGCAAGGGAGTGACCGATTGCTTGTACAACAAAGTGGAAATTTGCGGTGTAAACACCTCCACGCTCAAAGTGTTGAGCGAGCGAGAGAAAATGGCACTGCTGAAACGTACAAAAGAAGGCGACAAACAAGCACGCGAAGAACTTGTCAACGGTAACTTGCGTCTTGTACTCAGCGTCATTCAACGTTTTACGCAGCGTGGTGAAAATTTGGACGACATCTTTCAAGTTGGCTGCATAGGGCTTATCAAATCCATCGACAACTTTGACATTTCGCAGAACGTCCGCTTTTCGACTTATGCCGTTCCCATGATCATCGGCGAAATACGCCGATATTTACGCGATAACAACGCGATCCGTATCAGCCGCAGTATGCGTGACACCGCCTACAAAGCGATGCAAGCGAAGGAACATTTAACAAACAAACTGAATCGTGAACCGACAATAGAAGAAATCGCCGCTCAAATGGACGCGCCGAAAGAAGACGTCGTTTTAGCCTTGGAAGCGATTGTTGAGCCGGTATCTTTGTACGAACCGATCTATTCCGACGGCGGCGATACCATCTACGTTATGGATCAAATCGGTGACGGCGACGATGACAACAGTTGGCTGGATGAACTCGCGCTAAAAGAAGCCATCCGCAATCTGAACGACCGCGAAAAGCGCATTTTAAACCTCCGTTTTTTCAAGGGAATGACGCAGATCGAAGTATCCACCGAAATTGGTATTTCTCAAGCACAAGTATCCCGACTAGAAAAAGGCGCGTTAGACCGCATCAAAAAGCAACTCTGATCTACCCCGCCCGTTCAATATCCTTACGCAATCGCTTAATGATCTTCTTTTCAAGGCGGGATATATAGGATTGCGAGATCCCCAAAAGATCCGCTACCTCCTTTTGGGTATGCTCCTGCTCCCCACCGATACCGAACCGCAATCGCATAATCGTTTGCTCGCGCTGTGATAAATGGGACACGCATTCCAGTAACAGATCGCGTTCTGCCTCCTGCTCAACACCGCGGTTCACCACGTCGGGATCACTGCCCAAAATATCAGACAGCAACAGCTCGTTACCATCCCAATCCACGTTCAACGGTTCGTCGATGGATAACTCGTTGCGTATTTGCGCATTCTTTCGCAAATACATCAATATCTCGTTTTCGATACAACGCGATGAATACGTTGCTAATTTGATGTTTTTATCAGGGCAAAAAGTTCTTACCGCCTTGATAAGACCAATCGTACCAATGGAAATCAAATCCTCAATTCCGACACCTGAATTCTCAAATTTACGCGCAATATACACCACCAAACGGAGATTATGGGTGATGAGCCGATCCCTTGCCTCATCGCTTCCTGCATCCGCTTTTATCAGCATTTCACGCTCTTCTTCCGCCGACAACGGAGCCGGTAAAGCATCCGTGCCGTTAATGTAATAAACACCCTCGCCCAGCTTCTTTATCTGTAAAGCAAAACACCTTTTCACGAATGTTATTACTCTCTGCCACCATTTCATCATAAAAACTCACCTTTCACAACATCACTACCGATAAGTGCTTGATACTCGCCGCGCCCTAAACTATTTGATAGAGCAACGTACGCACCGCTGATATCCCACTGTTTTCGACCATTCGCTTCAATCGACAATCGTTCTGGGAGAAACGCCGAAAGTAAGCCGTCTGCTCCAAGCGAACGGAAAGGAACAATGCGCAGATGTGCACTGACTGACGTTAGTTGCGCACAACACAACGCGTCTTTATGTTTCTCCGATAAATACGGCTCGACGACCGCCCGTTCAACGACCACCACCGGTTTCTCCGAAAAGGGTTCTGTCAAATGCATACCCGTATCGTATAACGCGCGACATTCACAAACTCCGTTCCCGTCATCAATATACAGTAAAAAAGAATACCCGTGCGGCGCTCGTTTTCGTGTTATGTACTCATATAACCGAATGATCGCATAGCTGATAACGGAAAAAGTCGTTAGCATCAGCGGTGAGATATCAAAATAGACAATACCGTTGTACGCATAAAACATCTCACTTTCGGTTAGCGACCAAAGCACTGATACAACTCCCGAAAATAGCGATGAAATTACATAAAAAACAAACACTTGCTTCAGAAAAGCGGAAACTTTGGAAAACGCAAACACCGTCTTTATCAGTATGCAGGCGATCAAAAAATGAAATACCAAAATCAGCAATGTTGGTACCGTTGCCAAAAAAATCAAACACGCACTTACGGCACCAAGTAACGCGCCAAGCAATAGTCGCCACCGCTTCGGTGTTAACCGCAGCATACGGGAAGTAGCCGACAGCAACAAATAATCGATCACAAAATTGACGGCAATCAAAATATCCAAATAGATGATCGGCATACGTTTCATCCCCTTGCTTCCCATTATACAAAGAAACGATGGCGGATTCTGACGAAGATTAGTCTTTACTTTTCAATATAAAATGCTGTATAATTAAAACAATTAACGTGGAACTGCGGAGGAATGATTATGAACAGCACACAAGATATTCTTAACAAGTTGCAAAGCGGCGCATTTGATGCGCTTTTCGTAAAGTTATACGGGCAAGATGCCGTCATTTCCCAACGGGAACGTTATATAGATGCCGTTAACAGTTACACCGCTTTATATGGCGAAGAAGAGGATCTGTGGCTGTTTTCAGCACCCGGACGCACGGAGATCGGCGGCAATCACACCGACCACAATCACGGATGCGTATTGGCGGGCAGCGTAAATCTCGATGTAATTGCCGTCGTCGCACCGACAACGGAAGCGGTAATACGCGTAAAATCCGCCGGATATGATATGGATATCATCGATCTTGCGAACCTGCAGGTAAATGAAGCACAGCGTAACCGTTCCGCCTCCCTCATTCGCGGTGTTGCCGATCGGTTTTGCCAATTAGGCTATACGATCGGAGGTTTCCGTGCATACACCACTTCAAACGTACTAAAAGGCTCCGGTCTTTCCTCTTCTGCTGCATTCGAAGTATTGATGGGCACTATCCTCAGTCACATTTTCAACGACGGCGCTGTCAACGCAATCGAAATCGCCAAAATCGCGCAATATGCCGAAAACGTACATTTTGGAAAACCGTGCGGTTTAATGGATCAGATGGCTTCTTCGGTCGGCGGTATCATCGCCATTGATTTTGCCGATCCCGAATCACCGATCGTTAGAACGGTTGATTTTGATTTTGCTCAAAGCGGACATCACTTGTGCATTGTCGACGTTGGCGGTAACCACGCCGATCTCACGCACGAATATGCCGATATCACCACCGAAATGAAGGCAGTTTCACAGGAGTTGGGAGTATCATTCTTGCGTGAAACGAGTTACGAGCAACTCCTTGCAAAAATCCCCTCCTTGCGTAAAACGTGCGGTGACCGCGCCGTTTTGCGCGCTCTACATTTCTTAGGTGATAACGAGCGTGTTGGAAAAGAGGTTGTCGCACTTCAAGAAGGTGACTTTGAAACCTTCAAGCAACTGATTATTGAATCCGGACATTCCTCGTTTGAATACTTGCAGAACATCTACGCTAACGCCTTGGTGCAACAACAAGATATTTCGTTAGCACTGGCATTGGCGCAACGCGTGCTTAACGGAAACGGCGCCTGGCGCGTTCACGGTGGCGGATTCGGCGGCACTACACAGAATTTTGTACCGGATCACCTCCTTGGGGAATTCACTGAAACAATGGAAAGCGTCTTTGGCAAGAGTTCGTGTCACACTCTCTTCATCCGTCCTCTCGGCGGTGTTTGTGTTTCGAAATAATCAACATAAAAAAGGCGGTGTATCCTGTATGGATACACCCCCTTTTTTATGTTTTAACCGCCCAAATACGCTTTTTTGACCATATCGCTTTGGAGGAGTTCGTCCCCTTTTCCGGACAAGACGATCTGGCCGTTTTCCAGTACGTATGCACGATCGGAGATCGCCAGCGATTTACCGGCATTCTGCTCAACAAGCAGGATCGTGGTGCCGTTTTTCTGGAAATTCTTGATGATCTCAAACACCTGATCAACAAGCAACGGCGATAAGCCCATCGAGGGTTCGTCCAACATCAGCAATTCGGGATGGCTCATCATTGCGCGTCCCATAGCGAGCATTTGTTGTTCACCACCGGAAAGCGTACCGGCAACCTGCTTTTTACGCTCACCAAGCCGAGGAAACCATTCATAAATCTGCTCAATGTCACGCTTGATCTTTGCCTTACTCTTTTCCGTGTAAGCACCCATCAGCAGGTTTTCGTACACCGTCAATTCCTGGAACACACGGCGTCCTTCGGGTACCTGCGTCATTCCCAAGTGCACGATACTGTGACACGGCTTCTTGGTAATATCCACACCGTTGTAGACAACCGTTCCGCCTTTGCTGGGAATCAAGCCCATAACGCTTTGCATCGTGGTGGTCTTGCCGGCACCGTTCGCACCGATCAAGGTCACGATCTCCCCTTTGTTCACTTCAAAGCTGATGCCTTTGAGCGCTTGGATTACACCGTAAAACACGGTCAAATCATTTACTTCCAATAAAGCCATGTCATCAGCCTCCAATATACGCTTTGATAACTTCGGGATCATTGAGTGCTTCAGCGGGAGTGCCTTGCGCTAACATCGTACCGAAATTCAAAACCGTAACCTCGTCACACAGACCGGACACGAATTTCATATCGTGCTCAATCAGCAAAATGGTCATATCAAAGTTGTCCCGGATATACCGAATAATGTTCATCAGATCTTCCGTTTCGTGGGGGTTCATACCCGCGGCCGGTTCATCTAACAAAAGCAATTTCGGATTGGTAGCAAGTGCACGAGCGATCTCTAATTTACGTTGCTTACCGTACGGAAGATTGCAAGAAAGGTTATTACGCTCTTCTTCCAAATCAAAAATGCGCAAGATTTCTTTAGCGCGTTCACGCATTTTATTTTCATTTTTGAAGAAGCGCGGCAAGCGGAACATAGCTGTAAACGGATTGCACTTAAATTCCGGCTGATTGTGAAGACCGACCATCACGTTACGGATGACGCTCATATTATTGAACAGACGAATGTTCTGAAAAGTACGCGCAATGCCTTTGTGGTTGATAACCTCTTGCTTTTTGCCCGTGAGATCTTCGCCTTCCAAATAGAAAGATCCTGTAGTCGGTGCGTATACACCTGTCAGCATATTAAACACTGTTGTTTTACCGGCACCGTTCGGGCCGACCAAACCGTATAACTGCCGTTTACGAATCTGTAAATTAAGATTCTGAACAGCGTGCAGACCACCAAAGGAGATCCCCAGATTTTTCGTTTCCAAAACGATATCCGACATCAGTCGTCCCTCCTATCTTTCGAGCCTTTATCCGGTTCGTAATTCGTCGGTGTGATGTCAACCGATAACAGTTCATCCATCTGTATCTTAGTCGGCACACGATCCCAAGCCGCATCATCATCTTTGATTTTTCCCGGTGAGTGTTTTCTTTCAAAGAAGCGACGTAAATTCAATTTTTCCTTAATCGGACGGAAAACAGGCGCATTGTTAAAGAGGACCACAACCACCAAAATGATGGCGTAAATCAACAATTTTAACGCAGCCAAATTACCCGTCAACTCATTCTGTAACACAAAGTTCACGTAGGTGATAAGCGTAGCAGCCAAAATCGAACCCGTGATATTACCCATACCGCCAAGCACAACCATAACCAAGATTTCGATGGAGTAGTTGTACGAGAAGAAGGAATACATAACAGGGGTCGTTTGATGACCGTACAGCACACCGGCGACGCCGGCAAAGAATGCCGCAAAAACAAACACAAACAATTTGTAGAAGGTAACGTTAATACCCATTGCTTTTGCAGCAATTTCATTGTCGCGAATAGCGGTAATCGCGCGGCCGTGTTTACTGCGGATCAAATTCTGCGTCACGACCAGCGTGATAAGAACAACAATGAACGAAATAATCAACAACGTGGGTTTTGTGGAACTGAAAATCTTGCTTACCATCAAGCCTTTGGCACCGCCGAAATACGGCAGATTTTTAAAGACGTTACGGACAATCTCGCCAAATGCCAGCGTAGCGATTGCCAGGTAGTCGCCTTTGAGGCGGAGTGCCGGCAAGCCGATAATAAAACCGAAAAATGCCGCTACCAAACCGCCGACAAACATTGTCACGATCAAAACAAGGACGGGACTGTCAATCACACTGTTTAAGTAATTGGCAAGGTAACAACCAATGTACGCACCGACACACATAAAGCCGGCATGTCCCAGACTAAGTTCACCCAAAAAGCCAACAACCAAATTGAGCGAAACTGCCAGAATAATGCTGTACGCAACACGGTTCAAAAGGGAAACGTCACTACGTCCAAGCGCATCAGCAAGACTGAGGATGACGATTAAAACAAGTGCTGCCGCAGCGATGATCCAGTTAATGTGGTGATGCAACTTAAAAGAAGTTCGTTTAGCTTGTAATTTCCCCATCGCGCATCACACCTTCTCTCTTCTTCTGACACCCATCAAACCAATCGGTCTGACAAGCAGAATGATAATCAGCAGGCCAAACTCGATGGCTGTTGTGTACGGGTTAAGCACCGGAATACTGGTGCAAATCTTTTCCACCAAGCCCAGCAACACGCCACCGACCATTGCGCCCGGAATGGAACCGATACCACCAATGACCGCTGCCGCAAAAGCTTTGATACCGGGCATAGCGCCAAGCGTCGGGCTTACGGAAGGAATCTGCAACAAATAGAAGAAACTGGCGCACGCCGCCAACGTGGAACCGATGGCAAACGTAATCATAATAATGCGGTTAACGTTTACGCCCATTAACTGTGCCGCACCTTTATCCTCCGATATCGCTAACATAGCGCGACCGGTACGGGTGCACTTGACAAACATCGTTAACCCAACCATAAGCAGGGCGCCTACACCCAGTGTAATCACCGTGCGCAGTTCGACCTGGAAATTTCCGATTTGAAGACTGCCCAACGTAGGCAGCGTAATCGGCTGCGATTTCGAGCCGAAAATCAATTGGGCCGTGCCCTGCAGAAAATAACTCACGCCAATCGCAGTAATCAGAACTGCCAGCGGAGATGCCGAACGCAACGGCTTATAGGCAAGCTTTTCAACAACCACACCCGTGACGGCGCAAAGAAGAATCGATACAATAAGCGCAATCCACAGATTGGTACTCGCCAACGTAACGAAAATAGCATAAGCACCCACCATGATAATATCACCGTGGGCAAAATTCAGCATTTTAGCAATGCCGTATACCATAGTATAACCAAGTGCGATCAACGCGTAGATCGCACCAAGACTGAGACCGTCTAAAATAGTACTCATAACACGCTCTCCTTAGACGAGATAAGAGAAGAATCTGACCGGGAGGGAATTCCCCTCCCGGTCAGACGAAACAGCAGAAATAAACTTAGTTGACTTCTACAATCTGGGGAATCTTGGTGCAAGCACCGGAAGCATCCCACTTCATCTCACCGGTAGCACCGTTCAGTTTGAAGGAAGCATCGGTGATCGCTGCCTTCACGGCTTCGCACAGTTCGCTGGCCTCAATGTCAGCATCAGCGATGTTGGCTGCCTTCATTGCCTCGTAGATAGCATAAATGGCATCATAACCATCAGCAGCAAACTGGTCGGGAGTTTCGTTGTACTTTGCTTTGTAAGCCGTAACGAACTTTGCCGGAACTTCGTCCGTGCTGTTCACGTCGAACGGAGTGACATAGGAAATCTTATTGGTGACGGTCGCATCAATCTGATCGGCAACACCGTCCAAGCCATCGCAACCAAAGAGAACTGCATTGCAGCCCTTGGCAACACAAGCTTTAGCAATAAGACCGGCCTCGGTGTAATAGATGGGCAGGAAGATCGCATCGCAATCTTTCAGAGCTTCCACCTGAGTGGAGAAATCCTTTTTGTTTTCTGCATCAAAGGACTGCTCGATGTAGGTGATGTTCTTCGCCTTCATCGCATCTTTGAACGCAGCATAGATACCGCTGGAATAATCGTCACTGCTGTCGTAGATCGCACCGATCTTTTTGTAACCGGCCTTCACCAACTCGTCAGCAGCCAAAACGCCCTGGTCAGGATCGCCGAAGCAAACGCGGAACGCATTGGCACGGTTCTCAATGACGTTGGCAGCGGAAGCGGAAGGCGTGATGAAGAACAAGTTGTCTTCGACCGATTTTGCAGCAAAAGACTCGCAGGAACCGGAGGTAACACTACCGAGCGAGATCTGCATGCCTTCATCCATCAAGCTGTCATAACCGGTAGCAGCGTCACCGGCAGTGGCTTTGTCGTCTTTCATCTCAAACTTGAGCGAGATACCGTTCAAGCCGCCGGCAGCGTTGATCTCTTCAACCGCGAGCATAGCACCGTTGTTAACAGAGATGCCGTAAGAAGAAGCATCGCCGGTCAACGGACCGGTCGCACCGATAAAGATCTCGTTCGCCTTATCTTCACCGCAACCGGCAAAGCAGGTTACGATCAAGAGGGCCGCAAGAAGCAGACTGAGAATTTTTTTCATAATTATCACCTTTCCTTAAAAAGATAGAAATATTATATCAGTATAAAAATGGACTGTCAAGCAACTTTAAATGGTTTTTTGCCGTAAAACGCAAGAAAACCGCCCAAAAAGGGCGGTTTTTGAAAAGCAATTAGTTCTCGCCTCTCATGCTTGCGAAGCACTCGCTGCAATACACGGGGCGGTCCTCACGGGGCTTGAAAGGCACTTTCGCCTCTTTGCCGCAGTTGGCGCAGATAGCAGTGTGCATCTCTCTTTCAGGTCTCGCTGCGTTCTTCCGAGCGTCGCGGCAAGCCTTGCAGCGCTGGGGCTCGTTCACAAAGCCTTTCTCAGCATAGAACTCCTGCTCACCGGCGGTGAACACAAATTCTGCGCCGCATTCCTTGCAGATCAGAGTCTTGTCTTCGTACATGTGTCTTACCTCACTTGTTATAATGTTTGCCCAGCAACAGAATAAGATCGGCACCTTTTGAAAAGCAACGCTCTAATTTGGCTGCGCGGCATATTGTGAAACGGTGTACATCCGTTTACAACCAGAATTAAATGAGTGCGGCGGCTAACTTGCGGCGCAAACGCTGTTGTGCGTTATCCACCGCTTTTTCGCTGATACTCAAACGATCTGCGATCTCCCGATACGAATACCCGCTTAACCGTGCCATCAACACACGGTATTCAAGAGAACTGAGCGTATCGCGCAGACGGCTGTTTAGGTGCTCAATTTCTTCCTGACGCACCAAAAGTGAAGCCGGATCTGCATCACCGATCAGTTCGGGAAGCTCGTCCTCCTCATCCAAGGACTGCATCTGCGCCCCGTTTCGGCGCCGCAAAACGGACACCATACGGTTACGCGCACAAGCATACGCATACGTTTTGAAGGTGACCTCCTTGGAAGAACGGTAGGTCTGTACAGCACAGAGAAGCCCTAACAACCCTTCTTGAACAAGGTCTTCGGACTCGGAAGCATCGCGACTGTATTTAGCCGACAAGGACTTCAGCATCCCCGAAAATCGGGAAACCAAGCGCGTAAACGCTTCCTCATTTTTCTCGCGTGCCAGAACAACCAACTGTTCATCATTGAGATCGTTCAAGCTTGTTACAAGGGCGTTCAAGCAAGATCACCTCAAACCAACACACTCCATAACAGTATAC
>JAZQTM010000080.1:0-10604 GCA_045630765.1 Acutalibacteraceae bacterium
CATTGTTCGTGATATTGATTATTATGATGATGGCGAAATAGTCAGTTATCGTACCATTCATGCCAAAGACGGAATAATTACTAATTTAATTAAAGTAACCGCAACCTCAGAAGATGCATATACCAACCGACTCATTCAAGAAGTGAATGAAATATACGATAAAATACAAAATATCACACCAACTATTTAGGGAGGCAAAGTAAATGACAAACCCGATTTTTGATTTAGAAGATGGCGATTTCATCTTTTCAACATCAGGCAATTTAGGATTTGATTCTGACGGAAATATGATGATGCGAATGTCGGATAATATGGCGATGGATATGGATTCCGGCGAGCTTCATTTTGTTTCTTCGTGGGATGATGACGAAGACGATGATTAACGCCTAACAAAACACCCCCGAGTACGAATACTCGGGGGTATGATTTTGCGTGGGTTGGGAGCGCGATCGAACAGCAGGCAAGGAGGGGAGTGGGCAACTCAACTTCTGCTTGAAGTGTTGAAAAATATGCCGTGGTGTGGTACAATCACCTTGAAATACCGAGAGGGGGGTGCGCCGTGGATCAATGTGAGCATTGTGCTTATTTTGCATATGATGATGTGATGGAAGAATACGTCTGTGATGCAGTTGGCGGGTTTGACGAAGACGACATGGCGCGCTTTACGGCTAATCGCGGCAATACGTGCCCGCTGTTTCGGTTTTACGATGAATATAAACTGGTACAAAAACAAAATTAAGACGGTGTGATTAGGGGATTTTGAAATGAACGTGTTATTGATCGGTGACTCGATACGGATGTTTTATCGCGAGGAAGTTCAAAAGCAACTGGGCGAGGAGTATACGGTGTACGCGCCTGAAGAAAATTGCCGATTTTCTTCCTACGTGCTGAACAGTTTGCGTCGGTGGTTGCCGCAGTTTCCTACACCTGATATTATTCATTTCAATGCCGGGCTTTGGGATACGGCGATTCTGTATCCGGAAGACGGTTGTTTTACGGACAAAGATAGTTACGTCAAACAGATGGTGCGTGTATTGCGCGAGCTCAAGAAAACAGGCGCAAAAGTGATCTTTTCGACCAGTACGCCTGTGAGCGATGCCAAGGTGTCGTTTCCCGGACCGATGCCGCCAGCCCATCGTAACGAAGACATTATGGCATACAATGCCGCCGTGTTGGAAGCGTATCAAGATGAGGATATTATCATTAACGATTTGTTTTCGCTTATGTATCCCGAGCGGGAGGCGTACTTGTCCGATGATATGATCCATCCAAACGAAGCCGGCGTTTGCTTGCTTGGCACAGCGGTAGCGGATGCTATACGCGCCTGTGGTGTTGTCAAAAATGAGAACGGACAAATCGGTTCTCCGTATGAGCCGTTAAGCGAAAAAGTGATTCAGTAATGCATAAATAAAAGAGGCGCAAACCGTTACGGTTTGCGCCTTGTGTTTTATTATCCAAGCAGATGCTCCAACAAAATTTTAACGCCGATGACAACCAATACGATTCCGCCGCCGATCTCGGCGCGTTTTCCCCAGCAACTACCGGTTTTGCAGCCGAGCTGCACGCCCAGCGAGCAACACGCAAAGGTGATGATACCGATCCCGGCAGAGCACAGGAGGAAACCGTACCAAGGTTCCAGCAAGTCGGTGCGCGTCATCGCCATGGTAACACCGACCGCCATAGCGTCAATGCTGGTAGCAATAGCCATCAGGGTGAGCGTTTTCCAGTTGGTCGGATCTTCGGTGGGAATCTCGCACGAATCCTCGCGTATGGCTTCCCATACCATTTTGCCGCCGATAAACAGGAGAAGACCAAAAGCAATCCAATGATCAATCGCAATGATTTGTTTTGCAAACAGCCGAGCTACCAAATATCCGATGATTGGCATAACTGCCTGAAACAAACCGAACATCCCCGCAATTTTCACGGTTTGCAGGGGAGAGGCTTTTTTTAAAAACGTGCCGTTCCCGAGCGACACGGCAAACGCATCCATAGACAAACCGAGAGAAATGGAAAGCAAAGCGATGATATCCAATAGTCACAACTCCTTTATGGATAACAGTATATCGTCCCCATAGGGATAAGTCAAGCGAAGCACTTTACAATTTTATGATTTCGCGGTATACTCAAATACATCAAGGAGAAAGTATATGAACGCTTATTTTTACACACTGGGTTGCAAAGTGAATCAATATGAAACGCAAGCCATGCGCCAACGGTTGGAGGAGCAGGGCTACGTGACGGCGGAATTCACTCCCGGTCAGCCGGATATCGGAGATGCGGTGCTGGTTATCAATTCGTGTACCGTTACGGGGGAGAGTGACCGCAAACTGCGACAACTGTTGCGGCGCTGTCGCCGCGAACATCCGCAATCGGTGCTGGTCCTGACCGGCTGTATGCCGCAGGCATTTCCCGAAACGGCGGAAAGTTTTGCTGAACCGGATATTATCCTCGGCAATGCTAAACGAAACGAGTTGCCTTCCAAACTGCAACAGTTTTTAACTCGTCGCACGCGGGTGGTGGATATTGCGCCGCACGATACCGTTTTTGAAAAACTATCGATTCGCGAATTTCAGGGACGCACCCGCGCGTTTCTTAAAATCGAAGACGGTTGCAATCGTTTTTGCTCATACTGCATCATTCCGTATGCCAGGGGCCGCGTGCGCTCCAAGCCGCTTGACGAG
This sequence comes from Acutalibacteraceae bacterium, assembly GCA_045630765.1. Taxonomy (GTDB): domain Bacteria; phylum Bacillota; class Clostridia; order Oscillospirales; family Acutalibacteraceae; genus RGIG3009. Next base: position 2,685 of record JAZQTM010000080.1, read on the forward strand.
ATTGAACAAGAAGTTCGTGAGTTGGCGGGTCAAGGATACGTTGAAGTGGTGCTGGTCGGTATTAATCTGACTGCTTACGGGCAGGATTTAGGGTTATCCGTCTGTGATGCCGTTGAGCGTGCTTGCGCGGTAGAGGGAATCCGCCGCGTGCGATTGGGATCCATAGAGCCGGATCATTTGACCGATGATGTGATCGATCGCTTGGCGGCGTGCGATAAACTATGCCCACAGTTTCATTTAGCACTGCAAAGCGGTTGCGATGCGACGCTCAAACGGATGAACCGTCATTACACGACAGCAGAATACCGTACGTTGTGTGACAAACTCCGCTCGCGATTCCCGAATGCGGCACTGACGACGGATATTATGGTCGGTTTCCCGGGCGAAGGTGAGGAGGAATTCCAAGAGTCGCTTGCTTTTGCGAGAGAGATTGCCTTTTCTCGCATTCATTGCTTCGCGTATTCCAAACGTGACGGCACCCCTGCGGCAAAGGCGTCGGGGCAGGTGCCGAATGCCGAAAAAGCTCGTCGAAATCGTTTGATGATTGAAATGGGTGAAGAATGTGCACAAGCGTACGCACAGAGCTTTGTCGGTAAGACTGTTGAAGTGTTGCTCGAAACGATGCGCGAGGACGGCTGTTTTGAGGGATATACCGATACCTATGTGCCGGTGATTGTTGACGGTGGCAAAGAGGGGATACTTTGTCAGGTTCGCATTACCAAACAGGAGCACGGTGTGTGCTACGGTGTTATGATATAAAAAACCGCCACGAGTTTTCGTGGCGGTTTTTTACGCGTTATTTAAGGTTTCTTGCAAGGCTTTAGACAACTGATCGGGACAGGAGGTTGATTTGAAGCCGCAACGGATGCCGGATAAGCGGCGGATGGCTTCTTCGACTTCCATACCCTCAACCAATGCGCCGATGCCTTTGGTGTTGCCGTTGCACCCACCCTCGAACTGCACGTTGTGTACGCGACCGTCTGTCACGTCAAAGGTGATGGAACGCGAGCAGACGCCGCGCGTCTGATAACGATATGCCAAATGAATCAACCTTTCTTTGCCAGTTGTTGTTTGTAACGTAACAAGGCATTCACACAGTCGTCTGAAACGGTGGTGGAGCCGAGCGGGCGCGCGGTACGGGAATACATACCGTGAAAATCCGAACCACCGGTAGTCAGCAAGGAATGTTGAGTTGCGAAGTCCAGCAACGCTTGCTGCTGTTCTTCGGAGTGATTGGGATGCCAAACCTCTACGCCGTCTAAACCGAGCGATACGAGCTCCGTGAGCAGGTCTTCGCTTTGATATACGTGCGGGTGCGCCAACACGGCGACACCGCCTGCTTCGTGTATGGCTGTGAGAACGTCGCGCGTGTCGGGATATTCGATCGGGACAATGGCAGAACCGTCTTTGCCGAACAACTTGTGGAATAGATCGCCGAACAACGAATCGGCATAGCCGGCATCCATCAATGCGTGCATAATATGTTGCTTGAAAATATTGACACTGCCCGTCGCACATTTAACGACCAGTTCGGGCGTTATGGGGTAATACCGCATAACCTTGCGTACCATTTCCATACCGGCGGCACGACGTCCCTCGTTGATGCGATGGCACAACCCTTCCAAACGATCGGGGGAATCGCACAGATAACACAGCAGATGCGCTTTGCGACCGCGTTCGTGATCCATTGTGGACAGTTCCACTCCGTGCAGCACCTGAACGCCCAAACGCTTGCCGAGAATAACAGCGCGCGTTGCGGCGGCGGTGGTATCGTGGTCGGTTACCGAAATGGTGGAAAGACCTTTTCGTTTTGCGATGCTGATCAGATCTTCAATACCGAGTGAACCGTCCGAAATTTTAGTATGACAATGCAAATCGCCAGCCAATGTTCTGCCCTCCAGTCTATGCCGAAAAACCCCTCTTACGTAAGGCTATTATACAACTTTTCCCATTCAAACGCAAGGTGTTTTCTTGAATCTGAAAATTTTTCTTGCAAAATGGACAAGGTTTTGATAGAATGAAACAAATTTGTGAGCAATATGATAATGATAAAAACGGAAAGGATAGTGAATGCTATGGATACGGGCGACCCTCGACAGTGCAATAATCAGAAGCCGGCGTCGGCGGTTCATAGTGTTTGCAGACAGGGATAACTATCCCTGCATTTTTGCGTGCGCTTAAAACCTCCCGCCGGACACGGACGGGAGTTTTTTTGATATGATGAAAAACTGGGAAAACGATCAAGAAAAATTGGTGCAGTGGATGGAAGAACGGCGTTTTTCTTCGATCCGCACGTGGCTGAATGAACAAAACGCGGTTGATATCGCCGAACTGTTTGAGGAACTGCCGAGCACGCAGCAACCGACCTTGTATCGATTGTTGCCGAAAGAGCTTGCGGCAGAGGCGTTCGCGTATATGGAGCCGGACACGCAAGAGTTGCTGATTCACGCGTTTACCGATCACGAATTAGCGGCTATGCTGGAGGAACTATATTTGGACGATACGGCAGACTTGCTTGAAGAAATGCCGGCAAGTGTTGTCAAACGATTGCTGAAGGTGTCTTCGCGGGAGGATCGTCGCGCGCTTAACCAGATCTTAAAGTATCCGGAAAACAGTGCCGGCAGTGTACTGACGACCGAATTTGTGGACTTGAAGGCGGATATGACGGTTGCGGAAGCGTTGCGGTATATCCGAGTGCACGGTCCGAATAAGGAAACCATTTATACTTGCTACGTGATCGACAAGGACCGCCATTTGCAAGGTGCTTTGACGGCACGCGAATTGCTGTTGGCACACGAAGACGATCGTGTGGGAGATTTGATGGATACCCACGTGATCTCAGTGGTGACGACTGAAGATCAAGAACAGGTGGCGGATCTGTTTGCTCGCTACGATTTGATCGCTTTGCCGGTTGTGGACAGCGAAAACCGTTTGGTCGGTATTATCACGGTGGACGACGTCGTGGACATTATGCGGCAGGAAACCACCGAAGATATCGAGAAGATGGCGGCTATTATCCCGACAGACAAGCCTTATTTGCGTACCGGTGTGTTTGAACTGTTTCGCAACCGAATTCCGTGGTTGCTTCTCTTAATGGTATCGGCAACTTTTACCGGTATGATTATCACGGCGTTTGAATCGGCGCTTGCGGTCTCGGTGGCACTGACGGCGTTTATTCCCATGCTGATGGGTACCGGCGGTAACAGCGGCAGCCAGTCCTCAGTCACGGTTATTCGTTCTTTGGCGCTGGATGACATTCGGCTTCGTGATATTTTCCGCGTGTTGTGGAAGGAATGCCGCGTTGCTCTGCTGTGCGGTGCTGTGTTGGCGGTAGCCACTTTTCTTAAGATTTTGGCAGTGGATCGTTGGCTGTTGGGAATGGCGGTTACGTTGCCCGAAGCGGCAGTGGTATGTATTGCACTGTTTATCACGGTGCTTATCGCCAAACTGGTGGGATGCTCGTTGCCGTTGCTTGCCAAACGTATCGGATTCGATCCCGCCGTTATGGCAAGCCCGTTCATCACGACCATTGTGGATGCCATTTCGCTGTTGGTTTACTTCGGTGTTGCCTCTTTTATACTTTCCACTTGACGGGAACGGCAGATAGGCATATAATTAAGGAAATTAAATAATCTTCAGGGCGGGGTGAAATTCCCCACCGGCGGTGAAAGCCCGCGAGTGCGCAAGCATTGATTTGGTGAAATTCCAAAGCCGACGGTATAGTCCGGATGTGAGAAGATGATGTTGTTAAAGCAAAAACGCCCTACAGATATTTTCTGTGGGGCGTTTTGATGTTGAAAGGCGGGGTTTATATGACGGAATTGTGGAATACTGTAAAGGAAAACGGATTGTTTGTGATTGTATCCATTGGCATTCTTTTGGCACTTTGGATAGCAGCACGTATAGCTGAACATTTCTTGCCGCAAAAGCGAAAAGCATCACTCGCACAACGGGCAAGCATTATCGGCATTTTTGCGGCGATTGCCATGGTGCTGCATATTTTGGATTTTCCGCTTCCGTTTTTGGCTCCGGGATTTTATAAATTGGACTTTTCCGAAGTACCGGTATTGCTGTGCGGTTTTTATCTCGGGCCGGCTGCAACGGTAGCTTGCGAGGGTATTAAAATACTGCTTAAGTTGCTGGTCACCGGAACTTCCACCGCATTCGTTGGGGACGTTGCCAATTTTGTAGTCGGATGTAGCTTGGTGCTTCCTGCTACTATTATTTACCATATTAAAAAATCAAGAAGCAGTGCACTGGTCGGTATGGGTGTTGGTACCGTCTGTCTTACCCTTTTTGGCAGCGCGTTTAATGCAGTCTATTTAATTCCGAAGTTTTCGCAACTGTTCCATCTGCCGTTAGAAAACATTATTGCGATGGGCACTGCCATCAATAGTGGTGTAACCGATGTGAATTCCTTGGTCTTTTATTGTGTTGTACCACTTAACTTGTTAAAAGGTATTGTTGTTTCTACCCTTGTTTTCTTGTTGTACAAGCGGGTGGGGAATCTTTTCCTCAACAAGTTTGCTCGTTGATTTTTCGGCTTGATTTACAGTGCTGTTTGTGGATATCGGTCGACTGTCGGGGTAAATACGTGTCGGACGCTTATCTTTTCTTTGCATACGGACATCTCCTTTCGCATTAGTATCGTGCGACCGACAAATAAATATACCAAAAAAATATTGACAAGATACCGATAAGAATGACATAATACAGAGTAAGAAAGAAGGGTTATTTATGAGCAAGTATACGGCTGAGGACATCGTACGCATCGTTAAAGAAGAAAACGTACGGTTTATCCGTTTACAATTCACCGATATTTTCGGCGCGTTTAAGAATGTAGCGATTACGGCAAGTCAGTTACAAAAGGCGCTGAGCAACCAGTGTATGTTTGACGGCTCTTCGATTGAGGGCTTTGTGCGTATTGAAGAATCGGATATGTATCTGTATCCCGATTATGACAGCTTTTTGATCTTCCCGTGGTATGAAGAGAACGAGGGCAAGGTCGCGCGTTTGATCTGTGACGTCTACAAACCGGACGGTACGCCGTTCGAGGGTGATCCCCGCGGTTTGCTCAAGCGTGTGCTTAAGCAGGCGGAGGATATGGGCTTTACGGCATTTAACGTCGGACCCGAGTGCGAGTTCTTCTTGTTCGATAAGGATGAGAATGGATATCCTACCACTCGCAGCAAGGACCACGGTGCGTATTTTGAACTGGGTCCCACCGACCTCGGTGAGGCGGCACGTCGGGATATGTGCTTAACGCTTGAGGATATGGGATACGAGATCGAAGCGTCCCACCACGAGTGCGCTAACGGTCAGCACGAAATTGATTTCAAATATACCGATGCGCTCCGTGCGGCAGATAACATCGTGACGTTTAAGTTGGCAGTGAAAACAATTGCGAATCGTCACAATATGTATGCTACGTTTATGCCTAAGCCGGTTTTCGGCAAAGCAGGAAACGGTATGCACGTTAATATGTCGTTGATGAAGGACGGCAAAAACGCGTTTTACGATCCGGATGGTAAGATGGGTCTGAGCAAAACGGCGCATCAATTTATTGCGGGTATATTGGAGCACGTGCGTGGCATGAGCGCCGTTACCAATCCGCTTGTTAACTCTTACAAACGTTTGGTGTCCGGTTATGAGGCTCCCGTGTACGTGGCTTGGTCGGCAAGCAACCGCAGCCCGTTGGTGCGTGTGCCGGCATCCCGCGGAATGGGTACGCGTCTGGAGCTGCGCAATCCCGATCCGTCTGCTAACCCGTACCTCACGCTGGCACTGTGTTTGGCGGCAGGTCTTGACGGCATCCGACGCGAATTGGCGCCGCCGCCTGCTGTGGGAGAAAATCTGTTTGAACTTGATGAGGACGAGCGTGAGCGCCTGGGTATCGTGCACCTGCCTTCCAATTTGAAAGAGGCAGTGCGTGCGATGAAAGCGGATGCGCTTATCCGTGATACGTTGGGCGAGCACATCTTCACCCGCTACGTACAGCATAAGACGAACGAGTGGGACGAGTACAAAGTGCGCGTTACGCAATGGGAGCTTGATCGCTACCTGGCGAGATATTAAGAGGTGCGATCTATGGAGAAAAACATTGTTGTTACCATCGCTCGTCAGTTTGGCAGCGGCGGTCACGAGATCGGTCGCCGTTTGGCAAAACGATTGAACGTACCGCTGTATGATAAAGAATTGATCACGCACGCCGCGCAGGAAAGCGGATTGTCGGAAGAGGTTTTGCATTATTTTGATGAAAAGCCGACCAACAGTTTGTTGTATTCATTGTCGACGGGTGCTTATTCGGTGGCAGAAGGCGGTGTCGTCAATTATTCCTTGCCGGTCAATCAGCAGGTGTTTCAGGCGCAGTTTGATGCCATCCGCTCGCTGGCGGAGAAAAGTTCCTGCGTGATCGTGGGACGTTGTGCCGATTACGCGCTGGAGAATCACGAGGGGCATGTCAGCATCTTCGTACATGCCGATCTCCACGATCGTATGGAACGCGTTGCGGAATACGATCACATCACGTTGACCGAAGCGAAAAACCGTGTTATCAAAAGCGATAAACGGCGTGCGAATTATTACAATTTCTATTCCGGTAAAAAATGGGGCGATGCCGGCACCTACGATCTGTGTATCAATACCAGCACCGTCGGTTACGACAACGCAGTGGAATTGATTGCAGACTTTGTGGAAATGAAGCGAGCCAAAACTGAATAATCGTCAAAAAGGTCCCGCAGTATCTGCGGGACCTTTTTTACTAAAAAATACCTTGTAAGTTTCAGCCGATAACGGCACACGCTAATGGCAGAAAAGGAGTGGTAAATGTGTCAAAAGGTCTTATGAAATTTATGAGAGGCATGGGTATCGGGTTGGCGGTAGGCTGTCTTGCCGGCGCGGTGGGCAACCAGTATATGCACAGCGGCAAAAAAGGTCTTAAGAGAAACCTCGGCAAAGCACTTAAAAATATGAGCGACCTCGTTGAAGAAGTCGGCGAAATGTTTTAACAAGATCGGCACCGCCTGCGGGCGGTGCTTTTTTCTTGACGAAAGAGAAAGTTTTTTGTATAATAAATCCGTTATGAAGAAAGTAGGGAAAAGATATGAAATTGGATAAACAGCAGGAACGCAGTGAACATATTTTGGGTGTTGAGGACGTTGAGCCGCAGATCCAATTAACGAACGAACAAAAATCTGAAATTGAAGTAGCGCAACGCAAGCAGATCAAAGCAACAGCCTTAATCGTAGGGGTCGCCCTGCTTGCTGTCGTAGCGGTGTTTGTCATTGGCGCTATTTCCGGCGGCGTTGCCAAACGCGAGCTTGCAATGCGTGAGCCGCGGGAATCGACGCCTACGTTTTATGGTTCTCTTGAGAACGATGAATTGGAAGAAAAGAAAATCAGCTCCATGATTACGGAGGCGTATTATACAAAAGAAGACGGAATGATGGTTACCGTCGGCTTCAGTAACAACTTGGATACGGAGGAGCGTATCACCAAGGTTGTTGTAGAGATCTATTCCGAACAGGATGCCGAGATTGCCAAAGCGCAAAGCGAAAGTATGAGCGCAGAGTTCACGGTAGTGTCAGGCGGAACCAACGAAGTGACTATGTATATAAAACCGGAGTACGTATCCATCAAGGATGATCCGCTGGAAACGATACGGTATGAGATCACGATTGAGCACGAAACGGTTTAAGTAAATTCTATCGATAAAAGGCGGCAAACGCGTGGTGTTTGCCGCCTTTTTTTGCCATTATCAAAAAATTTTAAAAATTTCTGAAAAAAGCTTCAAAAAAGTGTTGACAAAGCGAAAGGTGAGTGGTATTATAGCAAAGCTGTCGCAAAAAAGGGGCAGCACAAGGACCTTGAAAATTAAACAATGCAAACAAGAAAGAAACACACTACCCGTTAATTAAGATT
>JAZQTM010000081.1:0-21117 GCA_045630765.1 Acutalibacteraceae bacterium
CCATTGTCTTCCTAAGACCGCTTGGCCTCCGACTTGGGCACTTTTATTATTCTTCCGTGATTTCCGTTTTTTTGATGTGCACCAGTTCAATACGGCGCTCATCCATTTTAAGAACGGTCAGCTCGACGTTTTGGAACAGAACGGTTGCTTGTTCTTCCTCGGTGGGGATGCGGCCCAGTTGATCGATAAGGAATCCGGCAAGCGTATCGTAATCGCCTTCCGGGAACTCGACGTCGAGCAGTTCGCCGACTTCGTCGATCGCCATCGAACCGTCCACCTCAAAGGTGTTTTCACCGGTCTGCTTGACTTCCTCTTCTTCGTTATCGTATTCGTCCTGAATGCTGCCCACGATGGATTCGAGCAGGTCTTCCATTGACACGATACCGGCAAGACCGCCGTATTCATCCACCGCCATAGCGAGTTGAATGTGTTTTTCGGTCATTTCGGCAAATAAGTCATCACAGCGCTTGGAGCCGGGCACGAAATGTGCCTTGTGCATTAACGAGCGCAAGGTGAGATCTTCGGGAATCGGTTTGCCTACGTACGGAAGCAAATCCTTAATGTGTAAGATACCGATCACGTGGTCGAGGTCTTCCTCGTAAATCGGCACGCGCGAAAACCCTTTTTCGATACTGATTGCGAGAGCATCCTGTACGGAATCCTCCACATCGACGGCTTCGACGTCGGTGCGAGGTGTCATAATGTCCTCGGCAGTCATTTCGCTGAATTCGAAGATGTTGTTGATCATATCCTTCTGGGCTTCTTCAATGACACCTTTTTCTTCACCGGCATCCACCAGTTCACGGATATCCTCCTCCGTGACGTTGCGGCGGCGGGTGACCAGACGGGACATTGCTTTCCAGAAGTTAGACGGAGCGCTTGATAAATTACCGTCAGACGCAGGGTCAGACATGATTTAAAATTTCCCCTTTCAAATATGAATACAAGCACACTATACCGCATAAACCGCGATTTGTCAAATTCTGTGTTAAATGGGCGCGTTTTTTGCTAAAGTTCGTTAAAAAAATATCAAAAAATCCGCTCGTTACACTTTACACGGATGAAAAGTTATGCTATTATATACGGTGGTGTATAGGAAACCTTATATATTATCCTAAAGGGAGGAAATATTCATGGCAAGAAAGTTCAAAACCATGGACGGTAACAATGCCGCGGCACACGTATCTTATGCGTTTACCGAGGTAGCGGGTATCTACCCCATCACCCCGTCCAGCCCGATGGCCGACTACGTTGACCAGTGGGCAGCCGCCGGCCTGAAAAACATTTTCGGTACGACGGTTAAGGTGTCGGAGATGCAGTCGGAGGCCGGTGCTGCCGGTACCGTACACGGCTCGCTTAACGCGGGTGCATTGACGACCACCTACACGGCTTCGCAGGGTCTTCTGTTGATGATCCCGAACATGTACAAGATCGCGGGTGAGTTATTGCCCTCCGTCTTCCACGTGTCGGCTCGTTGCGTTGCTTCTCATGCACTCAACATTTTCGGCGATCATTCCGACGTGTATGCTTGCCGTCAGACCGGTTTCGCGATGCTCGCGGAATCCAACCCGCAGGAGGTTATGGACCTCGGCGCGGTGGCACACTTGGCTACCATTAAGAGCCGCGTGCCCTTCATCAACTTCTTTGACGGTTTCCGTACCTCTCACGAGATTCAGAAGATCCAGGTTTGGGACTTTGACGATCTTAAAGAGATGTGCGATATGGACGCAGTTGCTGCGTTCCGTAAACGTGCGCTTAATCCGGAGCATCCGGTTATGCGTGGTTCTCACGAAAACGGTGATATCTTCTTCCAGCATCGTGAGGCTTGCAACAAGTACTATGATGCGGTACCCGGTATCGTTGAAGAGTACATGGGCAAGGTCAATGCGAAGCTTGGCACTGATTATCAGCTGTTCAACTACTATGGCGCACCCGATGCTGAGCGCGTGATCATCGCGATGGGTTCGGTCTGCGACGTGGCAGAAGAAGTGATCGATTACTTGACCGCTGCCGGCGAGAAGGTCGGTTTGATCAAGGTTCGTTTGTACCGTCCGTTCTCTGCTGAGCATCTGGCGAAAGCCATCCCCGCTTCGGTCAAGAAGATCGCGGTGCTCGACAGAACCAAGGAGCCCGGCGCGCTCGGCGAGCCGTTGTTCCTCGACGTTGTGGCGGCATTGACCGCACAAGGTCGTACCGACATCAAGGTTATCGGCGGTCGTTACGGTCTGGGTTCCAAGGACACCCCGCCCGCCAGCTTGTTTGCGGTGTACAAAGAACTCGAGAAGGACGCTCCCAAGGCGCAGTTCACCATGGGTATCGTCGACGACGTGACCGGTCTGTCCCTGCCTGAGGAGGCTGCTCCCAACACGGCGGCAGAAGGCACCATCGAGTGTAAGTTCTGGGGTCTCGGCGGTGACGGTACCGTCGGTGCTAACAAGAACTCCATCAAAATCATCGGTGACCATACCGATAAATACGTGCAGGCATACTTCCAGTATGACTCCAAGAAGACCGGCGGTATCACCATTTCGCACTTGCGTTTCGGCGATCAGCCGATCAAGAGCCCCTACTATATCAACAAGGCCGACTTCGTGGCTTGCCACAACCCGTCCTATGTTATCAAGGGCTACAAGATGGTTAACGACGTTAAACCCGGCGGTGTCTTCATGATCAACTGCCAGTGGACGCCTGAAGAGCTTGCTGAGCATCTCGATGCTGAGACCAAGCGCTACATTGCGAAAAACAATGTGCAGCTCTACACCATCAACGCGATCGACCTCGCTATGCAGATCGGTATGGGCAAACGTACCAACACCATTCTGCAGTCCGCGTTCTTCACGCTGGCAAACGTTATGCCGCAGGAAGATGCGATCCGTTATATGAAGGATGCTGCGACCAAGTCCTATTCCAAGAAGGGTATGGACGTTGTCGAAATGAACCACAAGGCGATCGACGCCGGCGCTACCGCGTTTGTGAAGATCGACGTGCCTGCTGACTGGGCTAACGCTACGGATACGGCTGTTGCTGTTGCCGAAGAAGGTCCCGCAAAGCTCGTCAAGATGGTTGACAATATCATGAAACCTGTCGGCAAGATGGTCGGCGATTCTCTGCCGGTCTCCGCGTTTGTGGATCACGCTGACGGTACCTTTGAGCACGGTGCTTCCGCTTATGAGAAACGCGCTGTTGCGGTTCTCGTTCCCGAGTGGGATGCTACTACTTGTGCAAAATGTAACAAGTGCGCATTCGTTTGCCCGCACGCGACCATTCGTCCCTTCGCTCTGACCGAGGAAGAAGTTGCGGCAGCTCCCGAAGCAACGAAGATTGCTCCGAAACCGGTTATCAAGACCAACTATTCCTACACCATGGCTGTATGGCCCATGGATTGTATGGGTTGCGGCGTCTGCGTGGGCGTTTGCCCGACCAACTCCCTGAAGATGGTATCCCGCGAGTCGCAGGATGCACAGCAGGAAGTGTTCGATTACTGTGTGGCTAAGGTTTCCGATAAACCGGAAATCCAGGGCAGCACCGTTATCAGCAGCCAGTACAAACAGCCCTTGCTCGAGTTCTCCGGCTCTTGCGCAGGTTGCGCTGAGACCGCGTATGCTCGCTTGATCACCCAGCTGTTTGGTGACAGAATGTATATCTCCAATGCGACCGGTTGTTCCTCCATCTGGGGCGGTCCTGCGGCTACTTCGCCGTATACCGTTAACAAGGAAGGCCACGGTCCTGCATGGGCGAACTCCTTGTTTGAGGACAACGCTGAGCACGGCTTCGGTATGTACCTCGGTCAGAAAGCTGTCCGCGCCCGCTTGGTTGAGCAGGTCAAAGAGATGGCAGACTCCGAGAAAGCATCCGCTGAGTTCAAAGCTGCTGCTGAGGCATATCTCACCACTCTCGAAAATGGTGCAGAAAACGCGAAAGCAACCAAGGCTTTGGTTGTCGAGTTGGAAAAAGCGGCTGCTGCCGGTTGCCCGACCGCTCCCGCAATTCTCGAGAACAAAGAGTTCTTGTCCAAGAAGTCTGTCTGGGTATTCGGTGGTGACGGCTGGGCATACGACATCGGCTTCGGTGGCGTGGACCACGTCCTTGCTTCCGGTGAAGACGTCAACGTGATGGTCTTCGATACCGAGGTGTACTCCAACACCGGTGGTCAGGCTTCCAAGGCTTCCCAGATCGGTCAGGTGGCACAGTTTGCCGCTGCCGGTAAGGCGGTCGCCAAGAAGAGCCTCGCCGAGATCGCAATGTCCTACGGTTACGTCTACGTTGCGCAGATCGCGATGGGCGCTGACATGAATCAGACCATTAAAGCGATTGCGGAAGCCGAAGCGTATCCGGGTCCGTCCTTGATCATTGGCTACGCTCCTTGCGAGATGCACAGCATCAAGGGTGGTATGGTCCACTGCCAGGCAGAAATGAAGAAGGCTGTGGATTGCGGTTACTGGAATATGTTCCGCTTCAATCCTGCGGCTGACAAGAAGTTCGTTATTGACAGCAAGGCGCCGACCGCCAGCTACCGTGACTTCATCATGAACGAAGCGCGTTATTCCTCGCTGACTCGCTCCTTCCCCGAGCGTGCCGAGGCGCTGTTCAACGAAGCCGAAGAAGCTGCGATGAAGCGTTACGATCACTTGCTCAAACTGCAAGCGCTGTACAACGAATAAGCACTTTTCAAACCCCTGCGCCGTTTTACGGCGCGGGGGTTTCTTTTTATATTACGATCGCGACGAAAAACATTGCGTTTTTTCTCACTTTATGATAAGATTATTAAGACTGTATTTTGTGCGTACAAGGAGAATGATCATGGAAAAGAATTATTATCAAACCGCGCTCGACATTCAAGAGCAGATCAAGACCGTTGTTTTGGGAAAAGACGAAGTTATTAATAAGATCCTTGCCGCGACTTTAGCGGGTGGTCACGTTTTGCTTGACGACATCCCCGGTGTCGGCAAAACGACGTTGGCGCTTGCGTTTTCTCGCGCGACGAGCATGGATTATCATCGGCTTCAGTTTACACCTGACGTATTGCCTACCGACGTGACGGGCTTTACCATTTACGACAAGAAAACGGATTCGTTCCAGTACAAAGAGGGCGTTGCTTTCTGTAATCTGTTCCTTGCAGACGAAATCAACAGAACGTCGTCGAAAACCCAGTCGGCGCTGTTAGAGTTGATGGAAGAAGGCAAGATCACTGTCGACGGTGTGGTACATCCGTTGCCCGATCCGTACGTTGTTATTGCTACGGAGAACCCGATCGGCTCCGTCGGTACGCAAATGTTGCCCGACTCGCAGCTCGACCGCTTTATGCTCTGCGTTTCCATGGGATATCCCTCGATCGAGGATGAAGTTGCCATCTTAAAAGGTCGTCAAGATAAAAACCCGCTGGATTCGGTGCAGGCTGTTGCCGATAAAGAGGATATCAAGGCTATGCGCGAAGCGGTGAAGAGTGTTTATATGCACGATAAAATTTATGATTATATTGCCGCTATTGCGGACGAAACGCGCAAAAACGAAATGTTCAAGCTCGGTCTCAGCCCGCGCGGAACGCTTACGCTTGCCAGAGTTTCGCGTGCGGTCGCTTTCCTGCGCGGCAGAGATTTTGTAATTCCCGATGATATTGCATACATATTCCGCGATGTGGCGGCTCATCGAATTGTGTTGAGCCCCAAAGCGAAGATCTCCGGTTTGTCGGTTGAAGACATTTTGGCGGGCGTACTGGAAAAGGTGCCCGTGCCGAAGATGGCATAAGGTAACACGCCCCGTTTGAGCCTTCCCCTTGTTCGAGCTTGCTTTGTTTTGCTCGAACAGACTTAAAACCCCTAAGGGAGAAAGTACATGACAAAAGAAAAGCTTATCTATTTGGCGGTCGCTGTTATTTCGGGTGTGTTTTTTATCCTTTACCGCGACATGTTGGCGCTCGTGCTGTTTTTGGTTATCCTGGCGATACCGATCTTCTTGTTTGTCATCACCGTTTTGATGCGTTTGGGTGTCCGCATCCGCGTGTCGGCAGATCGAACGGTGTATTCCAACGAGGATACGGCAACGTTAACGTTGGAGATAGCCAACTATTCCCTGCTGCCCATTTCGCAAATTACGGTGTTTGCCAATTATAAAAATGCGTTTTTCAAGCAATATGACGTCGGTGAGTTTCAGTTTTTTGCGCCACCGCTTTCCAAAAACCGCTATGAAATCGAGATCCGCTCGCGTCACGCGGGAAAGGTCGACGTTTTCTTCAAAAAAGCGCGTGTAATGGATTATTTTGGTGTCTTTTCGCTGCCGATACGGATGAAAAAACATTTGTCGGTTTCTTTTTTACCGCGGATACATTCCATCGAACCGGCGTTGCGAAAAAATACGTATACTGCCAGTGAAACAAACCTGTATTCCAAACACAAACCGGGCGATGATCCGGCAGAGGTGTTTGCCATCCGCGAATACGTAGACGGCGATAAACTGAGTCGTATTCATTGGAAATTGACCTCGAAGCAAGATAAATATATGGTTAAGGATTACAGCTTGCCGATCAACGAGGCGGTTTTGATCTTACCGGAGTTGGCATTTGTCGAAGGCGACGAAGCCAACCTTGATTTGATCGATGCAGTGTTGGAGATCGCCTTTTCCCTTTCCCATACGTTGATCGAACGAAAAACGTTGCACGCTATCGGGTATTACAATGCCGAAGCGGATAAGGTGTGCGTACAAAAGATTAACGATCTTGATGATCTCTATTCCGTGTTCGGTGAGATGTTCAACACGTCCACGTACTACAGCAATCCCGTGTTAGCGAATATGGATGCGGAGCAACAGCAAAACATGTCGCACGTTGTCTACGTTTCCGCGAACGTGACGGGAGATCGTTGCAATGCCGTAACCGCCGGCAAAAGCGAAGCGCTGCTGTTTTCGGTCATCAACGTCGTGGACGAGGATGCTGTTTGCGGCGAGGTCGGCGGCGAGGACGTCAACTGCATATCGGTGAAAAAAGGCAGCATCGCTCAAAGTCTTAACGATGCGGTTTTATAGGAGTTATGATGAAAAACAAACGTGATCTTTCCGCCAACAACGGTGTGTCGCTTTCCTATCGGGTTGACGTTAATGAACGGATAAAGGTGCCGTTCTTTAACGAAATCGTACTCACCCTTCTTGTTATGCTGGCATCCGTTGGCGCGGTTATGACCTTTGCGACCATTTTGGATTTTACGGTTACGCCCGGTATTGTTATACCGTTTATTGCGGCGTTTTCGGTCGTGTATACGATTTTGTATAAGCTCGTTAAAAAACGGCGCGCCTTGGTTATGGTGGGCGCGATGCTTTTGGCGGGTCTTATCGTGTTATTGTTTTTTAAGGACATTTCAAAAGGCGTCGTTATTATTTTCGACCAATCAAAAGCTACCATCCATAAGTTTATGTACTGGGATGCGGTCAAACCGACCTATAAGTGGCAAGACGGTTTCGTATATCTTACCAATACGGTTACCGTTTTGCTGTCGATGGTGCTTTGCTCGGCAATCAGTTATTTTACGGTGGTAAAACAGAGTTTTATTGCGATCTTCCTTCTGACGTTTCCTTTCTTTGAAATTGGTGCTGCTTTTGGCGCGGTGCCGAATTATCTGTATTTCTCGTTTATGCTGGCATCTTGGGCAGCGGCGATTACGGTTTCAAGAGCATCTAATGCTAAAATTAAAATGCGCCGCTCTAACGGTGAAAAGCAAAATGCGAAAGTTGACGGAAGCCGTCAAAAGTTTGCCGGCGTGGCGATCGTGGTTGCCGGTGTGGTGGTTATTCTGTTTAGCGGGATAACGACGTACTTGAGTGCGATCGGCTTTAGCCGTGCCGAGAACGTTGACAAACTGCGGCGCGATACCAAGTATGTGTTTTCGGATCTTGTTGATTATATTACCGGTAAGGATCGCGATGGCAGCCTCAAAGAAGGAAAACTCTATGAGGTTGAGAACCGCGTTATCAAAAACAGGCATTATATCACGATGGAAACGACTATTGCGTCGACGAAAGAACCGATAAAGTTAAAGGGATATACCGCCACTGTTTATAAAGATAATTGCTGGAACCAGACCGATTATAAAACGTATCAAGCGATGTTTGATGAGTTTGCCGAGTCCGCTTATATGATGGGCGATGCGACGGGCAGACTGATGACCAGCAGCCCGAAGTTTACGGGCGATCTTTTCTCGGATATTACGCTCAGCGAGTTCCGCCGCAAAAAGCCGTACACGTACGCGACGTATTATGCCACCTTCACGGCGGATTTCACATCGGTGTACGACACCTACGTTACGCCGCTGGATAACAGCCGATACACTTATCCCGCGTATCTTTCGGAGAGCTTTTTGTATATGGTTGCAGATTCCGCGGTGTATAAGACGGAGCAGTATCAAGCAGCGTTTTCCAAGTACAAGAATTTTGTCAACAGCGAATATATTAAATCAGAAACCACCGAAAAAGTTCAGGCGTTGGCAATGAGCTTTGAGGCATCGAACAAATACGAATTCTTAAACGCTCTGCGTCCGTACCTCCAGAACAATACAGAATACACCTTCTTCTCCGGCAAATGCCCCAAAGACGAAGATTTTGTGGAAAACTTCCTTTTCAACACCAAAGCCGGATACAGCACGCATTATGCGACGGCTGTCACCGTGTTGTTGCAGGCGCGCGGATATGCTGCGCGTTACGTTGAGGGGTATTATATCCCTGCCGAAGTGTTCAATAAAACGGAGTCGGATCGCGTGCAAGAGTACAAGACCGTTGATATTACCGATGCGTACGCGCACGCGTGGGTTGAGGTCTTTGACGACACCTACGGTTGGATCCCGGTGGAGGTAACGCCCGGTTATTGGCATGGGGATTTCGTGGCGCCCGAGTCGCCTGAGCCGGAAGAGCCCGAACCGGCAAATCCCGAAGAGCCTGAAGAGGATCAGGAGACGGATTTTGAAATTGTCGGTGACGATGTTGAAAACGACGTGCCGCAAGAGCCGTATGAACCGAAATCGATGGCTTGGCTGTGGTGGTTTGTACCGATTGGGTTGCTTGCGATCGTGGTGGCGTTTTATGTGCGAGTGCTCGTTTTATCAATTGTACGGCGGCGGATATACGCCTCGCGTAGCGTTGAGAAAAAGATGAAGTTTGCCTATGAATGGCTTATCGCTTTGGCAAAATATCAAAACGTCGCGGCTGACAACGTTTGCGATCACACCCTGTTTGCCGAACGGATGGAAAGCGCGGGTTGGTATGTTACGAAAGGCTCGTTTGAACGTGTGTTAGGCGTGTTCTTGAAGCACGCGTACTCCCCCTCCCCCGCTACCTTGGATGAAGCGAACGAAGTGCTGGGCGAATTGCGAGAGTATTCACATGCGATTTACGCCAGATTGTCGAAACCGAAAAAGTGGGCATATAAATGCTTGCGTAATTTGTTCTAACAATTAAGAGGGTCGTTTTTTGAAAAAGGCATACATGTTGGCGGCTGTTGCTATCGCGTTTTGGTCTACCGTTTCGGTTATCACCAAACTGTTGCTGAATGCGTATTCGAACTTTCAGGTGTTGTGGATCAGTTCGTTTTTTGCGGCGGTTGCGTTGCTTCTCTTTAATTTGTTTAACGGAGAGCTGAAACAACTTAAGACCTATACGCTGAAGGATTATGTTGTTTCAATACTTATCGGATTACCCGGTTCGCTTTTCTATTACGTGTTTTTCTACGCGGGCGCTTCTCGAATGCTTGCTTCGCAAGCGTTTATCGTCAATTACCTTTGGCCGATTATGAGCGTGTTGTGCGCCTGCGTTATCTTAAAGGAAAAGATGACGGTTAAAAAGGGCGTTGCGATCGGGCTCTCGTTTCTCGGGGTTGTGATTGTAATGTGGTGCAACCTGCTTTCCTTTGATCAAAACACGTTGGTTGGTGCTGCTTTTTGCGTGCTGGGGGCTGTTTCGTACGGCTTGTTTACTTCTCTAAACCAGAAAAAGCAGTACAACAAGAGCCTTTCTATGATGCTCAATTACACGGCGACGTTTGTTTTGACGAGCGTTATTAACGCGGCGAGCGGTGACCTCTTCCTCCCTACTGCGGTGCAAGCGGTTGGGTTCGCGTGGAACGGGGCGCTTACCATGGCACTCGCCAACACGGCGTGGATCATGGCGCTTTCGCGCGGTGAAACGGCAAAAATATCCAATCTTGCCTATATTACGCCGTTTTTGTCGCTGGTGTGGACGTGGCTTGTTCTTCGCGAGCCGCTTGAGATCAATTTTATAGCAGGCCTTGCCGTAATCGTGCTCGGTATATTGATTCAGCTGTCGGCACCCAAAAGCGGTGGGCGTATGGCTCGAAAGTCTGGTGTAAAACAGTAACAACAAAAAGCGGTGTCACACTCAAAAGTGCGACACCGCTTTTTGCTTGCGAGATGCTTGACAACGAGCGGGCAGTAGCGTATCATAAAATTAAGAATGTTGCAAAGGATGGTTATAGCGTATGAGAGTAACAGCGCTTTTATTGGCGATTTTTCTTGTGATTGGTTTGTTGTCGGCGTGCGGTAACGCAGAAGAGCCGACTGTTACGCAAAGCGGCAATGAAACGACTACGATGACGGAGGTCGTTACAACGACGAGCACGCCTGCTTCAACAAGTCGTACGACCTCTCCTACCCGTAAAACTACCACGACAACAAACACCACTACATCTACGACTGCCTCCACCACCACGACGACCAAGCCGGTGGGCGCTTCTTGGTACAAGGATGCGACGTGGAATGAGGATGGTGTCTTGAAAATCCTCGCCATCGGAAACAGTTTTTCTGAAGACAGTTTGAAATATGTGGTTGAAGTGGCGGCAAGCGCGGGCATATATCAAGTGCAGTTGGGTAATATGTATATTGGCGGATGTTCCCTTGCGACACATTTGCAGAACGCAAAAGATGACAGTCCTTCGTACACGTATTATAAAACTATAAACTGGAGTCGAAAAACTTTAAAATCTTACAAACTGTCCGATGCGGTAAAGGATGAAAACTGGGATTTTGTCACGTTTCAGCAAGCGTCCACTTACAGCAGAAAGGCTGAAACCTACGATGATTTAGAAGAACTTGTAAATATTATCGCTCCCCTTTGCACGAATCCTAAAGTGGAGTTGGCGTGGCATATGACGTGGGCGTATCAAGCCGGTTATGCCTCTGTCACACACCACAATGCCCAAATGGAGATGTATAACGGCATTGTTTCTGCCGTACAAAGCAAAGTGTTGCCCAACGAAAAGATTACCAAGCTTATTCCGAACGGCACGTCCATTCAAAACGCGCGGTCGTCGTATATGGGCGACGTGTTTAATCGCGACGGTTATCACTTGTCGCTGGATACGGGCAGATTGATTGCGGCGATGACCTATGTGCACGCTCTTGTCGGGATCGACTGGAAAACGTTTGATTACGAAGGCATAGCATACATTTATCCCAACAAGACCTTCCCCTACTTGGCTGCCGACAGCGTTAAAAACGCCGTTGACTCTCCTTTTAAGGTTACACAATCCTCTTTTTAACGATTTCTGACAGGTTGCCTGCGGTGCTCGCGGGCAACCTGCTTTTATTTCCAAAAAAGAACAAATGTTCGTTGTTTCACGTGAAACACGGGGCGGGCGGGCGAAACTGAAGGAACAAACAAATCGTTTCACGTGAAACAACAAGAGCGAGGGGGCGGTGGAACGAAAAAACAGTGTTTCACATGAAACATTTTCAAAATTTAAGCAAAAATCTGCAAATTTCTCTTTTCTATCGCAAAAAAGTGTGATAGTATAGTGTTACGCAGAAAACGAGGTGAGCTGCATGGGCAAGGTTGTGGCGGTCGTCAATCAGAAAGGCGGCGTCGGAAAAACGACCACGACGGTCAATTTAACGTCGGCGGTTGGTGCGCTTGGCAAGCGATGCTTGTTGGTGGACTTGGATCCGCAGGGGAATGCGACCAGTGGCGTGGGCGTTGACAAGCGACAAGAAATGATTTCGACATACGAATTGTTGATCGGACACGCCGAGCCACAGTCGGCGGTGCGGAAAACGCCGTATAAAAACGTAGACGTGTTACCGTCGAGTATGCAGCTTGCGGGCGCGGAAATCGAAATGGTGGAAATCACTCGTCGCGAAAACCGTTTAAAAGCGGTGTTGGCGGAGTTGCGGGAGCAGTATGATTACATTTTCATCGATTGTCCGCCGTCGCTCGGATTATTGACGCTGAATGCGTTGTGCGCAGCCGATACGTTGTTGGTGCCGATTCAGTGTGAATATTACGCGCTGGAGGGGCTGTCGCAACTGATGGCAACGGTGCGGCAGGTGAAACGCTTGTATAATTCGATGCTGGATTTAGAAGGCGTGCTGCTTACGATGTACGACGGGCGGTTGAACTTGACGCAGCAGGTGGTTGCTGAAGTTAAGCGATTTTTCCCGCGTAAAGTGTTCGCAACGCCGATTCCACGCAGTGTGCGGTTGTCGGAAGCGCCGAGTTTCGGAAAACCGATCAATTATTACGATAAAAATTCCAAAGGCGCCAAAGCGTACGACGCACTGGCGCAGGAATTTATTATGAAACGGTAGGAGGGAGACCATGGCGAGCAAAATCGGAGGACTTGGAAAGGGCCTGGATGCGCTGTTTGCCGAAAATGCAGTAGAGGAGCAAGGAAAAACCGTTACGCTTCGCATTACGGACATTGAACCTAACCGTGCACAGCCGCGCAAACAGTTTGATGAAGCGGCGCTGGGTGATTTGGCGGCGTCCATTTCACAGCACGGCGTATTACAACTGCTGTTGGTCAGACCGCTGCCGAATGGCAGATATTCGTTGGTGGCGGGTGAACGCCGTTGGCGCGCTTCGCGTATGGCGGGTTTGACCGAAGTGCCGGTGGTGATTCGGGAAATGACCGATCAGGCGGCGGCAGAACTTGCGTTGATTGAGAACTTGCAGCGCGAAGATCTGAATCCGATGGAAGAAGCGATCGGTTACCGCACGCTGATGGATTCCTACGGTATGACGCAGGAAGAGGCGGCTCAGGCGGTCAATAAATCGCGTCCGGCTGTTGCGAATGCGTTGAGATTACTGAATTTGCCGGATGAATTGGCGGCGATGGTCCACAGTGGTACGTTATCGGCGGGTCACGCCCGTACGCTGCTTAGTTTTGAAAGTAAAGAGGAACAGTTAGCGGCGGCAAAAGCGACTGTGGAGCAGGATCTGTCGGTTCGCGCATTGGAGAAAATGGCAAAAGCGGCTCGCGCAAAACCGTCATCTGATCGCAAAACTGTGTTGCGGGACAGCTTTTACAGTGAAGCCGAGTTGTTATTGTCGGAAAAACTGGGGCGGAAGGTCCGCGTGCAAGTCAAAGGCGACGGTGGAACGTTACAATTAGAATTTTACGGGAAAGATGATTTGGCAATGCTTGCCGAACGTTTGGTACCGCAGGAATAAGAGAGGTAGAATACAATGATCGATATTAAATTAGTACGCAGCAACCCCGATTACGTGAAGGCGGCTGTTCGCAAACGTGAAATGGATCTGGATGCGGTAATCGACGAGATTTTGTTGATTGATGCCCAGCGCCGTGAGTTGTCCGGTAAGACGGATGCCCTTAAGGCACAGCAGAATGCGGCTTCCAAGAAGATTCCGCAGATCAAGAAAGAGGGGGGAGACGTTTCCGCGATTATGGCGGAAATGAAAGAGCTCTCTGCACAGATTAAGGAAGCTGACGTAAAGATCGGCGAGCTGGAAGCAAAGCAAAAAGAGTTGATTTATGCGATTCCGAACCTGCCGGACGAGGATCTCGTCGGCGGCGGCAAGGAAAACAACAAAGTTGTGCGTGTTTTCAAGGAAAAACCGCAATTTTCGTTCCCGATCAAGAATCACGTGGAACTGTGCGAGGATCTGGGACTTATCGACTATGAGCGCGGTGCCAAGTTGGCGGGTAACGGTTCGTGGGTATACCGCGGCTGGGGTGCTCGTTTGGAGTGGGCGTTGCTTAACTACTTTATTGACGAGCATATTAAGGACGGATACGAGTTTATTCTGCCGCCGCACATGCTCGGCTATGACTGCGGTTACGTAGCGGGTCAGTTCCCGAAATTCACCGAAGAAGTCTACTGGATCCAAAATCCGACCAGTTCTGATAAGAAATTTATGTTGCCGACCGCTGAAACCGCGCTCGTCAACCTGCATCGCGATGAAATTTTGACGAAAGCAGAGCTTCCGTACAAATATATCGCGTATACGCCGTGCTATCGCCGTGAGGCGGGTAGTTATCGCTCGGAGGAGCGCGGTATGATCCGTGGTCACCAGTTCAACAAGGTGGAAATGGTGCAGTATACCACCGCTGAAGGCTCGGATGCGGCATTTGAAGAGCTCGTTGGCAAGGCGGAGCGTTTGGTGCAAGGGTTGGGCTTGCATTATCAGTTGAGCAAGTTGGCTGCCGGTGACTGCTCGTTCGGTATGGCGCGTACCTCGGATATTGAGGTATGGATCCCGAGTATGGAGATCTACAAGGAAGTCAGTTCCGCATCCAACGCGCGCGACTATCAGGCGCGCCGCGGCAATGTGAAATATCGTGATGATGACGGTAAATTGAAGCTTGCGCACACGCTGAATGCGTCCGGTCTGGCGACCAGCCGTGTGATTCCCGCTATTGTGGAGCAGTATCAAAACGAGGACGGCTCGGTTACCGTTCCCGAAGTGCTGCGTAAGTATATGGGAATTGACGTTATTCGCAAGTAATATTCCTATCGGTCAGTTCGAAACCATCCTGACCCTGTGCCGTTGAGTACAGAAATCAAAACTACGGGAGCAATCATCATGCAAAACAGAATACAGAAGATAACACGTGCGGGTGTTATTGCTGCGATCTATATCGCGCTTACCCTGCTTGTTCAACCGATCGGTTACGGAACGGTGCAGTTCCGTGTGGCGGAAATGCTTACCATTTTGCCGGTGTATATGCCGGAAGCCATACCGGGCTTGGCGGTAGGATGTTTTGTATCGAATTTGGTGGGACTGTCCACCGGTGCAAACCCTGCCGGAGGACTGGATCTGCTTATCGGTACGGCGGCAACACTCGCAGCGGCGGTATTGACGTATTTGTTACGCGATATCCGTTTCAAAAAACTGCCGATTTTAGCCACGTTGCCGCCTGTAATCGTTAATGCGATCGCGATCGGCGCGGAATTAGCGGTGGTTTACGGCGGTTTGCCGTGGTACGTGCATATGCTGGGCGTTGCAGCGGGGCAGTTTGCCGCTTGTACAATCTGTGGAACCTTGCTTTGTGCGGCGCTGAACAAAGTGAAAAAGCTATAAGAAAAACGGACAACCTCGTACGAGGTTGTCCGTTTAGAATAGCACGGAAATGAGAGTATCAATCAGAAAGCAGATGCCGTATATGACAGGTTGATGTAACACATAGACCCATAACGTATATCTGCCAATGGTTGAGAGGAACGGTATGCGGGAACGGTAGAGCGCTTTGGGAAATTTCCCTTTCTTTGCCCAGACGCCGATGTACGTGCCTGTTAAAAAGCAGAAAATCCACGGAATTAACGGGAAATAGTCCGACGCGTTGTATACGGGGCACAGCCCGAGCGGGTATAACCACGGCGTATTGGGAAGTGCAAAAGGTATTTGCCATTCAAACACACCTGCGATACCGAAATAGGCGCCGTTATCGAACGGTACGTGCCAACACAGCAGCAGTAACGCGACGTTGATAAGCACGCCGAGCCACGGCGGGATCAACTGTAGAGTAGGGCGAAACAGTGTATAGAGTAAAATACACGTTGCCAGGCAGTGCAACACACCAAACCACACGTATGAGTTGCTGTCCAGTATTCCCCAAAAGATCGCGCACCACATAACAAGGGACAACAGTGCCGAGATGCCCGCGAGAAACAATCCGCGCTTCAGATTGTTGTGCGACAGATG
The DNA here is from genome assembly GCA_045630765.1 of Acutalibacteraceae bacterium. Classification (GTDB taxonomy): domain Bacteria; phylum Bacillota; class Clostridia; order Oscillospirales; family Acutalibacteraceae; genus RGIG3009. The sequence goes on from JAZQTM010000081.1 coordinate 15,934, forward strand.
GCAGGAGATGCCGCAGATCAACACGAACAGTCCTGCGAACAACGGCTGGATCGGTGTGAAGAAATTAAACAGTGTACGCATCAATGCAACGTCAAACAGATACCCGACAACGTAAAATGCGTGATAAAACACCATCAGCACAATACACAGTCCGCGCAACTCGTCCAAAAACCGAATGCGTCCTCGCGCCACGGTAGGCACCTCCTTTATATTTCATTATAAAGTATTGTACCACGGCGCGTACAAAAAGACAAGTATTTACAAATTGTATAATATCAAACACAATATACAGAGGGGATTTTAAAATGTCCGCATTATTGGGAACGTTGGTTAACGTTGCGGCAATCGTCGTCGGTTCGCTGGTGGGATTGTTGCTGAAAAAGGGGTTGCCGGAGCGCATTTCCGCTATACTGAATACGGCTGTTGGCTTGTGTGTTGCGTATATCGGTATTGAGGGTTGTTTGTCGGGCGACAATATGCTGGTGGCGGTGCTGTCAATGGTGATCGGTGCCGTGCTTGGCGAGTTGCTGGATCTTGACGGCAAGCTGAATCGTTTGGGGCAAACCGTGCAAAACCGTTTCAGTAAGGGCAAGGATGGCGAGTCGACGGTTGCGCAGTCGTTTGTGAGTGCGAGTTTACTGTTCTGTGTCGGTGCGATGGCGATTGTCGGCTCGTTGCAGAGCGGTATCAGCGGTGATCATAACACCTTATACGTCAAATCTGTTTTGGACGGTATTTCGTCTATTGTGTTTGCTACCACTTTGGGCGGCGGCGTTATTCTTTCAATCGTTCCGCTGTTTTTGTATCAAGGTGCGATCGCCTTGCTGGCGCAGTTCATTGCGCCGTATTTGAGCGACGCGGTAATCGCGGAAACGACCTGCGTCGGTTCGTTGTTGATTTTGGCGTTAGCGCTTAATATTCTTAAGATCACCAAGATCAAAGTGGCGAATTTATTGCCCGCAGTGTTACTGCCGATCGCTTTATGCCCGCTTTACAGTTGGGTCGTTTCGGTGCTGTAAAAGAAGAAAAAATAATGGCAAAAGGTGTTGACAGGCACATTTTGCTGTGATATACTAGGCGGTGCCGCTTGTTCCGGGCGGTGTTTTGTCGTGCGATAAAACACCATAAGCTTAGCGCCCGAGCGCAGCGAGTCTAAAGAAAAGGCAGGTACAAAGTATGTACGCCATTATTGAAACCGGCGGCAAACAGTACAAAGTGCAAAACGGCGACGTTTTGTTCATTGAAAAACTGGATGCAGCTGAAGACACCCAGGTAAAACTGGAACAGGTTGTGGCTCTGCACAACGACAAGGAACTGAAGATCGGTTCCCCGTATCTGAAGGGCGCTTACGTAGATGCGAAAGTCCTGAAGAACGGCAAGTCCAAGAAGATCACTGTGTTCACCTATCGTCCTAAGAAGGGCAGCAAGCGTGCCATGGGTCATCGTCAGCCCTACACCAAGGTGCAGATCGAAGGTATCCATGCCAGAGCGCCCCGCGCTCCCAAGGCGGAGGCTCCCGCAGAGGAAGCATGATTTGCGCGAAATTGCTGACACGGAACGGTTCGCTGTGCGGATTTGACGTGCAAGGACATTCCGGTTCGGCGGTATCCGGTCAGGATATCGTGTGTGCGGCGGTATCGTCGGCAGTATATATGGCAGCTAACACCCTCACCGAGGTGAGCGGATGTGCGGCAGACATTTACGAAGCAGACGGGCACCTCTCCTGCATGATTTCTAACGCGGATACGCAAAAAGCGCAAGAAGTCCTCGGTGGCCTTCACATCCATTTACAGGGGCTTTCTGCCCAGTATCCCAAATTTATCAAGATACAACTTACGGAGGTGTAACGATATGTTGAAGATCAACATCCAGCTGTTCGCCCATAAAAAAGGTATGGGTTCCACCAAGAACGGCCGTGATTCCGAATCCAAGCGCCTGGGCGCAAAACGTGCGGACGGTCAGTTCGTGCTCGCCGGCAACATTTTAGTTCGTCAGCGCGGTACGCACATTCATCCCGGTCAAAACGTTGGTATCGGTTCGGACGATACCTTGTATGCCAAGACGGACGGAACCGTTCGTTTCGAGCGTATGGGTAAAGATCGCAAACGCGTGAGCGTTTACGAAGTCGAGCAGTAAGCAACACGAAAAAGCCTTGTCGTTTGCGACAAGGCTTTTTTTATAAAAAAGACTACCATATTTCGGTTGTTTTGTGGTAGACTAAAAGCAACAAACAATTAAAGGAACGAAAAAGTATGTTTATTGATAAGGCAGTCATCCGTATCAAAGCCGGTAACGGTGGTAACGGTGCAGTATCCTTTCATCGTGAAAAGTACGTAGCGGCGGGCGGTCCTGACGGCGGTGACGGCGGCAGAGGCGGCAACGTCGTATTTGTACCGCAAGACGGCAGTAATACGTTGGCGGATTTTCGCTATAAGCGGAAGTTTGCGGCGCCTGCCGGCGAAAACGGCGGCGCGAAGCGCTGCTTTGGCAAAACCGGTGAGGATCTGATCATTCCGGTGCCGCGCGGTACGATGATCTACGATAACGAGACGGGGCGTTTGATGGCGGATATGTCGGGTAACGAGCCGTTTATTGCAGCGAAAGGCGGCAGAGGCGGCTGGGGAAATTCCCATTTTGCCACGCCGACGCGTCAAGTGCCGCGTTTTGCCAAACCCGGTGTACCGGGTGAGGAGTTTGAAGTGCGTTTGGAACTGAAACTGCTCGCCGACGTCGGTTTGGTCGGATTTCCGAATGTGGGAAAATCCACCTTGATCTCGGTCGTCAGTGAAGCCAAGCCCGAAATCGCCAATTATCATTTCACCACCATTACGCCGGTATTGGGTGTGGTGCGTGTTGCCGAGGGTGCGTCTTTCGTAATGGCGGATATTCCCGGTGTGATTGAGGGCGCGAGTGAAGGTGTTGGACTGGGACACGAGTTTTTACGGCACGTGGAGCGTTGTCGCTTGCTGGTGCACGTGGTAGACGTGGCGGGTAGCGAGGGCCGCGATCCGCTGAATGATTTTGATACGATCAACCGCGAATTGGAGCGGTTTAATCCCGAACTTGCCAAATGTCCCATGCTGGTGGCGGGGAACAAATGCGATCTCGCTACCGATGAACAGTTGCAGGCGTTTGAGGATGCCATGCGCGAGCGCGGATTTGACTATTTCCCCATGATGGCGGCGATTGCCCACGGTACCAAAGAGTTGGTAGACCGCCTCGCAGCAAAGCTTGCCGATCTGCCGCCGATCCGCACATTTGAGGCAGAGCCGATTCCGCTTGCGGATATCAGTGCGCTGCACGATCGTTCGGTGAAGATCGAAAACCACGGCGGTGTGTTCTTCGTGGAGGCGGAATGGTTGTTGAAACTGTTACAGACCATCAATTTACAGGAGCCTGACAGTTTGCAATATTTCGAGCGGGTGCTGCAATCCAGTGGCGTTATCAGGCAACTGGAGGAGGCGGGTGTGCAAGAAGGTGACACCGTCAGCATTTACGATCTTGAATTTGACTTTGTGGTATGATGGGAGAGTGTGTTATGGATCGGCTTTTCCCGATGGACGTGGATCTTCACGGCGTCAGCCCGCTGAATTTGGCATTCGTGGGTGACGGTGTGTATGATTTGATGGTGCGGGAACGATTGGTATGTCTTGCCAACCGTCCGAACAAGGAACTGCATCAATTAGCGGTACAGCAGGTGCGTGCCGAAGCACAGGCGGCGGCGCTGGACAAGCTGTTACCGACACTTTCCGAAGAAGAAGCGGCGGTTTACAAACGCGGCAGAAACGCGCATACCTCGCGCTCCGGTGGGGCGTATCACAAGGCAACGGGTCTTGAAGCTCTGTTTGGATATTTGTATTTATCCGGTCGGGTGGATCGTGTTCGCGAGTTGTTTGCGATGATTATTGAGGAGGAGACTCTGTTTGAAACGACCTGACGTTCGTCAGGATGTGAAACGAATTGCAATAGACGTATTATATTATAGTATAGGTAGTTTATTATACGCGGTTTCCGTTAATTGTTTCAGTGCGCCGAACAACATCGCACCCGGTGGCTTGTCGGGCATTGCGACGATGATCCACTATATGGTGCCGTCAGCGCCTATCGGGTTGACGATTTTGGTCTTGAATATCCCGTTACTGGTGGCGGCATGGTTGTGCATCAGCCGCACCTTTATCGTTCGTACGATACTGTGTACGCTGTTGTCCACTATTGTAATAGATCTGTTAGCGCCGATTTTACCGGCTTATCAAGGTGACAGGTTTTTGGTGTCCGTGATGGGCGGCGTATTCTTGGGAATCGGGTTGGGAATGATATTTCTGCGTGGTGGTTCTACCGGCGGAACAGAAGTGATTGCTCGGTTGTTGGAACGGCGGTTTCCTTATATATCCGTCGGCAGATTGATGCTGATCGTGGATGCTGTGGTGATTGCGGCTTCGGTGTTTGTTTTCGATACCGTGGAAAGTGCCATGTACGCGGTTGTGCTGACGTTTGTAGCATCCACGTTGATTGACGCGTTATTGTACGGCGGTGCCGCAGGCGGTAAACTGGTATTGATTTTCAGCAAACAGCAAGAAGAGATTACGACGGCGATTTTGCACACCATTAAACGTGGCGTTACCAAACTGCGTAGTCGCGGTGGATATACGGGCGAAGATGGGGAAGTTTTGCTGTGCGCGGTCAGGCGGACACAGTTGTATCCGCTTCGACAATTGGTTGCAAAAATCGATCCCACGGCATTTATGGTGATCGCTTCCACGGAAGAAGTTTTTGGAAAAGGCTTTCAGGCAATTCAATAAAAATTTTCAAAAATGCTAAAAAAGCCATTGACAAATCCCTTGAATATGAATACTATTTTCATAGAGACTTTAAACACTAGTAAGATTCTTAGGAGGAACAACGTATGGTCTTTGAAAAACTCAGAACGATTCTCAGCCAGCAGTTTGACGTTGAGAAGGATACGATCACACCGGAAACAAACATCATGGAGGATCTGGGTGCAGATTCCTTGGATGTTGTGGATATGTTGATGTCTTTAGAAGATGAATTCGATGTAGAGATCCCCGACGAGGAGATCGAGAAAATGCGCACGGTCGCTGAGGTCGTCGCTTACATCGAGGAAAATACCTGATAGATACAAAAGCCGCGACTTGCGTCGCGGCTTTTACATTTACAAAGAAAACC
>JAZQTM010000082.1:0-19758 GCA_045630765.1 Acutalibacteraceae bacterium
ACCCCTATCTGCGCGCTCTACTTTGGGTAGAGCGGACACAATAAGAGCTGGGTGCGTAAAAGGCGGGGGCGGCGAGGTCGATTAAGGATCTCCGCCGCAAGGCGCGTGGAAAAAACACATCGAAACGAGAAAAGGGGGGGAGTCCCCCCGATCAGCCATTCGGCTGACAGCCTCCTCAGAGAGGGGGCTTAATAAGAAAGGAGAATGGAAACATGGCTATCAACACTTTGGAATTTTGTGAAAAACTGACGGGTGAACTGGACAAGTTGTTCGTTCAGGGTCCCGTTACCGGTTTCTTTACCGACAACGTACTGCGCTCCAAATTCGTGGGCGCGAAAACGGTTTTGCTCCCCGAAATGGAGCTGTCCGGTCTTGGCGATTACGATCGTGACACCGGCTTTATCAAAGGCACCGTGACGGTCAGCAATCAGCCGTACACGCTCAAAATGGATCGCGCCCGTTCGTTCCAGCTCGACCGTGAGGACGAGGACGAAACGGGTATTGCGAATCTTGCGGGACAGGTGCTCGGCGAATTCGTGCGTACCCGCGTGGTACCCGAGGTCGACGCGTATTGCTTGTCGAAACTCGCCGGTCTTGCCGTTACCAAAGGTCATACCGTGTCCGGTACGCCCGCAACGGAAGCGTTCAAGATGTTCAACGAGGCGTGTGCCGCCGTACAAAACGAGGTCGGCTTTGACGAGCCGCTCGTCTGCTTCGTCAACCCCACCGTCTGGGCGGCGATCCAGAATTCCCCCGAACTCTCCCGTCACATTTCCGTGACCGAGTTCAAAAAAGGCGGCGTGTACTACGAGGTCAAATCCATCAACGGTATCCCGCTGTTCCCGGTTGCCGACAACCGTATGAAGAGCGCCTACAACTTCTACGACGGTTCCACCGAAGGCGAAGAAAACGGCGGTTTTGCTCCCGCTGAAAACGCACAGTCCATCGGTTTGCTCATCCTGCCCAAAAAGGCAGCGAGCCTCGTCAAAAAGACCGAGAGCGTGCGTACGTTTGATCCGTCCCAGAACCAGGCGGCGGATGCGTATAAGTTTGACTATCGCACCTACTACGATCTGATCGTCAAAAACTCGGCGGCAGATTCGATTTACGCGTACGTGTATTAAGCGGCAGTTATCACCGTTTCACTGAGTGCCCCCTCCCCTCGAGGGAGGGGGCCTACTGATGTAAAAAGGAGAGTGCGTGTGTATGATGACACAACGCAAATGGGACGATCCCGAGCAGGTGTTTTCGGAATACCGCGAGGGGATTCGGTATAAGAGCGGTATCGGCGAAAAAGGCTTATACCGCCAAAGCGAGATCAACCGCCGTTTCTTTGGCGGGGATCAATGGCACGGCGCGCGATGCGGCGGAGAACGACCGCTGGTGCGTCATAACATCATTCGCCGTATCGGCGATTACAAAATGGCGGCGGTGGGCGGCAATCCCGTTGCGGTGAGTTTTTCCGCCGACGGCGTTGCGAACACCGCGCTGTTGCGGGAACGCACCTACCGCAACAAAGAGTTGGCGGCAGGCGGTGCGCCGCTTTCTTTGCCGTTTGATGAGGAGATCGGATTGGTGACCGATGCGCTGTCGCATTATTTTGAGGTCACCGCCGAACGCGTGGGCTTTGAAGAACTGCGCGCCGCGGTCTTGCGCGGTGCGTATACCACGGGTACCGGTATTTTATACACCTACTGGGACGATCGCATCCGCACCGGTCAGTATGCCGATGAGGCGCGCACGGTGCCGATCACGGGGGATATCGCGTGTGAGGTGTTGGACGTCGAAAACGTGTATTTCGGCGATCCGACGGTGGAAAACGTGCAAGAACAGCCGTTTATCGTCATTGCACAGCGCCGTACGGTAAGCGAGTTGCGACGTATGGCGAAACGGTACGGGCGCTCCAAAGACGAGATCGCGTCCATTCGCCCCGACCGCGACGAATTCACCCCCGAGGGTGAGCCGGAGGGCGAGGGCAAAGCGATCTTGCTGACGAAATTCTACAAGCAATACGACGACAACGGCGATGCGCATTTATACGGCGTGCAGGTGTGCCGCGGCGTGACCATTCGTCCCGCGTGGGAGATGAGCGTGCGGTTGTATCCGTTGTGCGTGTTCCGTTGGGACGCGTTGCCCGATTGCGTGTACGGACAAAGCGAGATCACGCATCTGATCCCCAACCAAATCGCCATCAACCGTATGTTGACGGCATCGGTGTGGGCGATGATGATGCAAGGCTTGCCGACGTTGCTCGTCAACGGCGACGTGGTGCAACAGCCCGTTACCAACGATCCCGGACAGGTGATCCGCGTATTCGGCAGCGGTGACGACGTGCGCAGTGCGCTGACCTACGTGGATCCGCCGCAATTCTCGTCGGCGTTGTCGACGGAGATCGAAGGACTCATCCACAACACCCTCGCGCAAAGCGGCGCGAATGCGGTGTCGCTGGGTGACGTCACCCCCGAAAACACCTCCGCCATCGTGGCGGTGCGTGAGGTGGCGATGATGCCGTTACAGACCGTGCAAACGCGGTTTTACGCGTTTTGTGAACAGATCGCACGGTTGTGGGCGGAGTTTTGGATCACCGGTTACGGCAACCGCGCCTTGGCTGTCCGCGACGAGTTCGGAACGTGGTATTTGCCGTTTGACGGTGAGCGTTACCGCGACTTGATGCTGCGCGTAAAGGTAGACGTCGGTGCGGCAACGCTGTGGAGCGAGAGCCAGTCCATCGTGACACTGGACAACCTATTTGACCGCGGTGTGATTACCGCCGAACAGTATTTAAGGCGCCTGCCGCGCGGGATCGTGCCCGACGTGGACGGGTTGCTCAGAGAAATGGGGGATGGCGTATGACGGCAAACGAAGTGTTTCGGCAGGCGATGCGTCTGCTCGGATATACCGACACGTTGGGCGATCTTGACAGCGCGCAGAACACCGAACTGTATAAGCGGGGATTGACCGTTATCAATCAGTTGGTGTGTGACCTGTCAACGTCAGAAAACGGCGTGCTTGCCGCGCCGCTTTCCACGCTTCGGCAAGAGTTGCCGTTGTCGGAACGCACGGCGCGGGACGTCTTGCCGTACGGTGTGGCGATGTTGCTCGCTGCCGCCGAGGGCGACGGTGATAACCAGCAATTGTTCGCGGCGCTGTACGATCAAAAACGAGTGTCGGTGCAACGACGTTACGAGCGGCGCGCCGACACGTTGCCGCGGGGGTGTGACGCATGAAGCATCCCCGTATGCACAAAAACAACCGCGTGGCGGCGACCGTTCCCGCGTTGTCGGGCGGATTAAACGTCGGTACCGATCCGACGTTGATCGGGGATACGCAGTTGTCCGATTGCTGCGATATGCACTGGCGGGACGGTATGCTTCGCACGCGCGAAGGGTTTGTGACCGACAGTTGGCATTTCAATAAAACCGCGATAGGTCACCGCACGCGGTATTTTACCGACCGCGACGGGTATCTGCTCACGTTGGCATCGACCGATACTGACGTAAACGGCGACGTATACGTGACGGTATTCGACCGAAACGGCGTGCCGACGGGCGCGACGTTCAGCGTCGGGGGACAAAAAGGACTAAACGGCTTTTTCGTATCCGTCGGTCACGACGAGGCATTTGCCACCTACAGCTCGCTGCTCTTTTTGAATAACGGCGATATTTACGGCGTTCACGCGGGTAACAACGTGTGGGAGCAGTTGTACGACAAAGCGTATATACCGCTGTATATGACCGGCGGCTCACCGGTCGAATCCCGCGCCGAGACCGCCCTGACGGGCACGCGCGTCGAACCGTATAATCGCCTGACCGAGTGGTTTCGCTGTACGTACAGCACCAACGGGACGGGCATTTACTATTATCTGCCGAAGCTGCGCGAGGGGAGTGCGTTGACCGTCACGCTCACGCGCGCCGGCGGCAGACATACCTTTGTTATTGAAAATTGGGAGCGTTTATCGGCCACGGTCGGCGGGTATCAGGTGCAGCTGGATAATACGGGCAACTGTTTTTGGTTTGTCAAGGACGGCAAGCCCTGCGCCGTGCCGAGCGAGGGCGTTCGCGGTGACGTGACCGTTTTGGCACAGCGTGCATCGACGGGGGGACCGTCGGTTGCGGGGATGCATTGCGGTACGTGGTACGGCGGTGACCGCAGCAGCGAAGCGGGCGGCACGCGGTTGTTCCTCGGCGGCGGTCATTACGTGATGTGGAGCGCGCTGAACAATCCGTTGTATTTCCCCGAAACGGCGTACGCGTCGCTCGGCGATCCCGACGAGGCGTTTACCGCGTTCGGCAAGCAGGGAGAATGGCTGCTGCTGTTCAAAGAACATTCGCTGTACGCGGCGGAATACGTGCGCAGCGATACCGTGACCGTAGAGGACGTCGAGAGCGGCGCGGTCACCGATACCACCGCGACGGCGGTGTTTCCCATCACACCGATCCATACCGAGATCGGGTGCGATCTGCCCGAAACGGTCGCACTGCTCGGCAACCGATTGGTGTGGGCGTGTGCGGACGGCACGGTGTATACGCTCAGTACGAGTGGGCAGTTGTCGCAACGTACCGTGACGGTGATCTCCGAGCCTATCCGTCCGTTGTTACGAGCGGGCAAGCCTGCCCTTTCGGCGGGGTGCGTGATTGACGGAAAATACCTGCTGCTTTGGGACAATACGCTGTTTTTGGCGACCGACGAAGCCACACCGCGTTGGGCGCGATGGTCGTTTGACGGAACGGGTGCCAAGGCGCAGTCGCTTTGCCGTGTGAACGGGCAGTTGCGTATTCCTGCCGCGTACGAAGTGGCAAACGTTGTGGTGATGTTTTGGTTTTGGCAAGCGGGTGAACAGGATACCGCGATCACGCACAGCGGAACGGGCTGGGCGAACGCCGTGTATACGTTCACACCGCAGACGGTGCGGGGGCGGTTGTGTACCAAGCAATTCGACCTCGGTGCGCCGGACGAATACAAGCGCCTGACGGGTGTGTTTGCGGATGCGGCGGCGCAAGGGAAAGTGAGAGCCGCTTACGTGACCGAGCAGGGTGTGTACGCGGACGTTGAACGTATCCCGCGCGACGGCGTGCGTCTGACACCGTCGGTGTCCCGTTGCCGACGCTTTGCGTTGCGGTTGGAGGGACAGGCATTGCGCGTTGGGAGCATTACTTGGCGGGCAATCACGGGAAGGAGATAACGATGGCGACAAAAATGACGAAAGAACAAGCAAAAGCGTTGCTGGATGCCTATGAAAAGCAACAGACGGATGCGACAAACGCATCGATCGCGGCGTATAACAAGTCGGTGGATGCGGACGTGAAAGCCACCGAATCGGAGATCGCGGCAGAAAAACAAAAGGCAGGGGCCACTGCCGATGCGGCGATCGATCGTGCGGCGGTGCAGGCGCTTATTGAGAAGCACCAAATCGCGGAAGCGATCAGCAATTTGGGATTGTCGCGGTCGGGTGTTGCCGCCTCGGCTGACGAGAGCATTAAGCGGCGTCGGCTGGTGTCGGAAAGTAAAGCGACGGCGGCAAAACGCGCGAGTTTAAGCGCGTTGTCACAGCGGTTGGTGACCGCCCGCGAGCAGGCGACGGCAAAGAAAGAGAAGAATGCCGCCGCGGCAAAGAAAACGCTGGCCGGTAAGATCGCGGAGAAAAAACTGACGCTGGATAAGGCGACGGTATAGGAGGGGACAGTATGGCATTTTATACCATTGAATTTACGGTTGCGGAACGCACCGTGACACCCGATTCTCCGCAATTTGCGGGGCATAGCGGGGATAACCGCGCGGCGGTACTCAAGTTTGCGGTCCCGTTTGAGGGGTACCGTTATCGGCTGGAGATCGTGGACGGGTGCGGCGGATACGATACGACCGCGCTTCTTGATGCGGTGGACGGTACGGTATCGTACGAGATCCCGTCGGCGTGGACGGCGGCGGGTGTTGCCGCCGTGCGTTTGATCGCACTGGAACAGGATGACGCGGGGGAGGAAATCGTGCGGTTTCATTCCGCGCCCGCGTACCTTACCTTTGCCGATCGCGCGGACGGTATTCCGCTCGGCGAAGGGTTGCGCCCCGCGTGGCAGGAAACGCTGGACGAGGCGCAGTTTTTCTTAGCTGTCGTGGAACAAAAACTACAAAACGGCGAACTCAAGGGCGAAAAAGGCGATACGCCGCAAAAGGGTGTGGATTACTACACCGATGCGGAAAAAGAAGCCTTGATCGCCGAACTCGGCGCACGCGACGTGGATCAGGAACTCAACGAGTTTTCCCCGAGGGCCGTTTCCAACAAAGCCGTGACGACGGAAACGACACGTTTATTCCGCATCATAAGCGGCAGTACGTATGAGTTAAACGAGGAGATCGTCGCGCTCGGTGTGCGCCTTAATGACGTTGAAAATACAGCTACCAACGCCATCAGCGGCGCTTCGGAAGCGCACATACGCCTTGATTCGGTCGAACAACAACTCGGTGATGTGGAAACCGCCCTTGATAGCATTATCGCTATTCAAAACGGCTTGATTGGTGGTGCTTCAGTATGAGTATTGCCGATAAACTCGTCACGATAGCCGAGAACCAGTCGAAAGTATACGATGCGGGTGTAAAAAGCGAATATGACCGCTTTTGGGACACTTACCAACAAAACGGAACTCGTGATAGATACCGACACGCTTTTGCGGGTGATGCGTGGAGCGATACCGGATTGCTACCACCCAAATATCCTATTGTTCTGTCTGCCGGTATAACAACACAACAAGGTATGTTTGAGGATTTTGCCGTTTGGTATCCCAACAAAAATACAGACCAGTATGATATGACCGAGTTGTGCAAAATGATTGATTTTTCAAAATGCACATACGCAAAATATATGTTTCAAAATGCGGTTGCCAAAAATATAACCTGTGATTTCAGCGGTTTGATTGAAATGTTTGGCACTTTTCAGGGTGGAGATGGTGGTATTCTTAATAGTATCACACTAAAAGTCACAGAAAAGTTAACAACAGTAACGAGTGCTTTTACACATCAAACATTCTTAACCGACTTGACGTTTACCGAGGACAGCGTTATTGCGTGTAGTGGTTTCAATTTCCAGTGGTCGCCATTAAGCAAAGCAAGTATTACAAGCGTTGTCAACGCATTATCGCCTACTGTAACAGGCAAGACCGTGACGTTCAACAAGACCGCAAAAGAATCTGCGTTTACGGCTGATGAGTGGGCTGCTTTGATTGCCACAAAATCAAACTGGACATTTAGTTTGTTATAAGGGGGTAAAACGATGAGAGAAAGAATTATAGCCACAGATGGTCACATCCTCACAGATGGTAATATTTACGGCTCGGAGATTTACCTCGGCGACGGTGTTAGTGCCGACAGGTTTTATGAGATTACGCTTGAAGAATACCAAGCCATGTTTGAAACCGAAACAACGGAACAAACGGAGGAATAAGTTATGGCAAGCAGAGTGCTAAAAACCGGTGAAAACCAAATCACAACGAAATACAGCACGGGGCATAAGGCGGTTGACTTGGTAAAATACAAATCACAACTTGACACGATTGTTGCACACAGTGACGGCAAGGTCGTTTTTTGCCAAACAGGGCAGAAAAACAACAAACTGGCGGTCGGCAACGCAAGCTACGGCAACTGTGTCAAGATCGACCACGGCAACGGATACGCGACCTTGTACGCGCATCTCGCTTTGGTATATGTGAAGAACGGACAAACTGTTAAACAGGGTCAAGAGATCGGCACGATGGGCAACACGGGGCGAAGTTTCGGCGCGCATTTGCACTTTGAGGTGCGAAAAAACAACGAGCGCATCGATCCCACACCGTATCTCACGGCGGATCTGCCGTCTGTGCCGACGGTGACCTACCGTGCGTACACGACAAAATGGTTGCCCGCCATCACCGATTATAACGAGCAAAACACGAGCGGGTATGCGGGCGTTCGCTTAGAAACGATGACCGCCTTGCAAGCGGTACCGAGTGTCGGTAATTTGCGCTATCGCGTGCATTTGCGGGATGACGATCGCTGGCTGCCGTGGGTGGAAAACGATGCCGATTATGCGGGTAATTACGGTGAGTCGATCGATGCGGTGCAGATGCAACTGCTTGGCGCAGACGGGTATGAGATCCGCTACCGCGTATCCTCCAAAAACGGTTGGCACGGCTGGTGCGAGGGGTTGTTTGACAAGACGGGCGACGGATACGCGGGCGTGTTCGGCAAGGCAATTGATCGCATCCAAATGGCGATCGTGCGAAAGGAGAGTTGACCGTGGATGAACTGACAAAAGTCGGGGAAAGCGTGAAATCCGCGCACCACCGCATTGATGCGCTCGAGCAGGAAGTGCGGGACATCCACGCGTTGGCGGCGGAACTGCGCGAAACCAACAGCGACTTGCGGCATCTGCGCGAGGACGTGAAAGAGATCAAAACAGACGTCAAGGCGGCGGCAGGACGTCCCGCCAAGCAATGGGACAAACTGATCGCGGCGCTCATCGCGGCAGCGGTCAGCGCGCTTGCCGCTATTTTGGTGAAATGAGGGGTAACGAATGAATCGATTGAAATCGTGGGCACTGTGGGTATCTGTTGCAGCGCTCATTACGTTCTGCGTTAAGGAGTTTGGCGGCTTCGATATCAGCAACTTCGTGGACGGGTTGTTAAACGTGTTGTTGCCGGTGCTGGTGGGCTTCGGCATTGTGAATAATCCGACAAATCCGACGAGTATATAGGGAACAACGGGCGACGGTTATAACACTGTCGCCCGTTGCTCTTTTTATATATATATATTATATTATATTCTTGACACTTGTCTGCTTGAATGGTATACTGATGTAGTGTATACTTATGCGCATTGCGCCTTGAGGAAAGGACTGGACGATATGGTTCCTTTTGAAAAGAAAATCTATTTGGCTTCGCCCACTATGCACGGCGAAGAGCTGACCTTTATGCAGGAAGCGTACGCCACCAACTGGATGTCCACCGTCGGTGCAAACATCAACGAGGTGGAACGCTGCATCTGCGAGAAAATCGGTTGTCAGCACGCGGTTGCGCTTGCCAGCGGCACGTCGGCACTTCATTTGGCTGTGAAGCTTGCCGGTGTCAAGGATGGGGATCGTGTGTTTTGCACGGATATGACCTTCGATGCGACGGTTAACCCCGTGATGTACGAACGGGCAACGCCGATCTTTTTGGATACGGAATACGATACATGGAACACCGATCCTGAGGCACTGCGCAAGGCATTTGAATTGTATCCCGACGTTAAGGTGGTCGTGGTGGCAAATCTCTACGGCACGCCTGCCAAAATGGATGAGATCTGCGCCATCTGCGAAGAGCACGGCGCGATACTGATCGAGGATGCGGCGGAATCTCTCGGCGCTACGTACAAAGGGCGTCAGACCGGTACGTTCGGCACGTACAACGCGATCTCGTTCAACGGCAACAAGATCATCACCGGCTCGTCCGGCGGTATGCTCCTCACCAACGATAAAGCCGCTGCCGACAAGGCGCGCAAATGGTCCACGCAAAGCCGTGAAGCGGCGCCGTGGTACCAGCACGAGGAGATCGGCTATAACTATCGTATGAGCAACGTCATCGCGGGTGTGGTGCGCGGGCAGTTGCCGCATTTGGATGAACATATCGCACTGAAAAAAGCGATCTACGAGCGGTACAAAGAAGGTTTCCGTGATCTGCCTGTCAGCATGAATCCGTACGACGAGGCAACGATGGTCCCGAACTACTGGTTGTCCTGCCTGCTCATTGATGAGGATGCTATGTGCAAACAGGTGCGTTCGGATAACGACGTGTGCTACCAAAGCGAGCCGGGTAAGACCTGCCCGAGCGAGATTTTGGATAAGCTCGGCGCGTATAACGCGGAAGGTCGCCGGATCTGGAAGCCGATGCATATGCAACCGCTGTATCGGATGAATCCGTTTGTGACCAAGGATGGCGACGGCAGAGGCACCACCAATGCGTATATCGCGGGTGGCGGCGTGGACGTCGGCGCGGATATTTTCCATCGCGGCTTGTGCTTGCCGAGTGATATTAAAATGACGGCAGATGAACAGGATCGCGTGATCGAACTGGTGAAAAGCTGCTTTCAGTAAGAAGGGGTACATATGAGAAACGTACAACTGGCGTTGAAACGCACAGGGGATATTCTGGTATCCGCGGTGCTGATTTTGATCTTGATCGCGATTCCGGTACTGATCGTGGTGCCGATCCTTATTAAACTCACGTCCAAAGGTCCCGCCGTGTTCAAACAAGAACGCGCGGGCAAGGACGGTAAAACGTTCACCATTTACAAGTTCCGCACGATGCGTGTTCCGGAGGACAGTTTGGATGAAAACGGCAATCCGTTAGAGCCGAAAGACAGAATTACCGCAGTCGGTAAATTTTTGCGCAAAACCAGTTTGGACGAACTGATGCAGTTGTTTAACATCCTGAACGGAACGATGAGTTTGGTTGGTCCTCGTCCGACGCTGCCGTATCAGATCGAACGGTACGACGACGTGCAACGCCGTCGTTTGGAGATGCGTCCCGGTGTTACCGGTTGGGCGCAGGTCAACGGCCGTAACGATTTAACCTGGACAGAAAAGATCGTATACGACGTGGAATACGTGGATAATTACAGCATTTGGTTTGATATCAAGGTGCTGTTCAAAACGGTTGGCGTGGTGCTTAAAAGCGAGGGGATTGCGTTTAATAAAAACGATACCATCACAGCTAAAGAACCCGAAACCATCAACCAATGATAGGGTGATACGATGAAGAAGGCGCTCGTGTTATGCGGCGGTTTGCCGCAGATCGCGCTTATCAAAGAACTTAAAAGCCGCGGCATTACCACTATTCTTGCCGATATGAACGAGAAGGTGGCGGCGCGGGAATATGCCGATAAGTTTTATCCTATCTCGGCACTGGATGTGCAAGCGGTCAAGGAACTGGCAATCAAGGAACAGGTTGGTTGCGTGTTTTCCGTTTGTGCCGATCAGGTGTTGCAGGTGGCGGCACAGGTTAACGAGGAACTGGGGCTTCCGTGGTATATCGATTATGCCACCGCCGAAAACGTTTCCAAAAAATCGTATATGAAACGCATCTTCAAAGAACACGGTGTCCCCACCACCGATTTTGAGGTGATGGCAACACTGGACGAAGCGAAGATTGCACACTTGCGTTATCCGCTTATTGTCAAACCCGTGGATGCGTACAGTTCGCGCGGCGTGTGCAAGGTGCATAACGTTGGGGAACTGCGTGCGGCATTTGATAATGCCGCGACCATCAGCCGTACCAAAACCGCTATCGTAGAAGAATTCGCCGAGGGTGACGAGGTCACGGTGGACGTGTACGTTGAAGGCGGCAAGGCACACGTGCTGTGCCTTACGACGCTGTACAAGATCGGCGAGGACGGCAAGTTCATCATTAACCGCAGCCGTATTCCGGCGGACATCCCGCCCGAAACGGTGGGCGTGATCGGTGACGCGGTACAAAAGATCGCAACCGCGTTCGGGTTGGTCGATACCCCGATGCTCGTCCAGCTTATCACCGACGGCAAGCGTGTTTCGGTGGTGGAATTCTGTGCCAGAACGGGTGGCGCTATCAAGTTTATTATGATTCAAAAATATTCCGGCTTTGACGTTGTCAAAGCGGTGGCAGATTTGGCGCTCGGCGAAAAACCGCACGTTGGCGAACTGCCGCCGATCCGCACCGTTACGTTCAACGAGTTTGTGTACTGCCGTCCGGGCGTGCTTGATCATACCGAAGGGTTTGCGGAACTGCTGGATGAGGGTATTATTCAGGAATACGCTGTGTTCAAAGCGCCCGGCACGTCGTTTGGCACCATCAACGGCAGCGGCGACCGTGTAGCGTATTTCAGCATCGAAGCCGAAACCGAAGCGGAAGTGAAACGTCGCCACGCGATTGCGAATGCGCGCATTAAGGCGCTCAACCCCGACGGCGAGGACATCATTCGCCACGATTTGCTCGAAAAATTCTCGGGAGACGTATAAGATGAACGTGTTGTTTTTAACCATCAGCGCCATGTCACATTTGGAGGGGCATTCCATCTCCGTCGACCTGTTGCATGAGTTTGTTCGTCAGGGTCATGCGGTCACGGTGGTCTGCGCGCAGGTCAAAGGCGAAGAAACCGCCCTTACCGACGAAGCCGGTTGTCGGGTGCTGCGCGTAAAGATCGGTAAAAACAAAAAAGCGAATCCCATTGTCAAAGGCATCACCACGCTGATGTTGCCGCGGTTGTATATTAACGCTGTCAAACGGTATTTTGGCGATACCAAATTTGATCTGGTGCTGTATCCCACACCGCCGATCACCCACGCCGACACCGTGCGATTTGTCAAAAAACGTGACGGCGCTAAAAGTTATTTGTTACTCAAGGATATTTTCCCGCAGAATGCGGTGGATATCGGCATGATGCGCAAGAGCGGTGTTAAGGGTGTTCTCTACCGCCACTTCCGTCGCAAGGAAAAGCAACTGTATGCGTTATCCGATCGCATCGGCTGTATGTCACAGGCAAACGTCGATTACGTCCTGCGCCACAATCCCGAAGTATCATCTGAAAAAATAGAGGTCTGCCCGAACAGCATTGAACCGCAGGATATGCGCATCACAGCTGATGAGAGGGTGGCGATCCGTGAAAAGTACGGCATCCCGAACGATAAGACGGTGTTCGTATACGGCGGCAACCTCGGCAGACCGCAAGGCATTCCATTTGTGATGGAGTGCTTAAAAGCACAGGCGGACAACCCCGATGCGTTCTTCCTGCTGGTCGGTGACGGCACCGAATACCGCAAGTTAGAGGCGTTTATGGAGGAAACAAAGCTACAAAACGCCGTGCTGTTACAAAAATTACCCAAAGAAGATTACGACCGTTTGGTCGCTGCGTGTGACGTCGGTTTAATCTTTTTGGACCACCGCTTCACCATCCCGAATTTCCCCAGCCGCTTGCTCGGCTATATGCAAGCGGGTGTGCCGGTGCTCGCGTGTACCGATCCGAATACCGATATCGGTAAGGTCATCGTAGAGGGCGGCTTTGGTTGGTGGTGCGAAAGCAACGATACCACCGCTTTCGGCGAATGCGTACAGGCGGCACTCGCCGCCGACCGTACCGCGATGGTGCAAAAGGAACTCGATTACTTAAACGAGCATTACACCGTGAGGACGGCATATCAAACGATTATGAAGTGACAATACCGAAACACAGACGATAAGAAAGGGTAGGTTGATCGCGTGGAAGAGAGAGCATATCAAGTTTGTTCCCGTTGTGTTATGGACACGACCGATGCCAATATCGTATTTGATGAAAACGGTGTCTGCCAACGATGCCGAGAGTATGACGAACGCATACTTCCAAGTTGGAATCACGGAAAAGGGCACGAGGCTCAGCTGAAAGCCCTGATTGATGATATCAAGCGCAAGGGCGCCGGCAAAGCATACGATTGTATTTTGGGACTTAGCGGCGGCTTGGATAGTTCATATATGTTGCATCTGGCCGTGAAAGAATGGGGACTTCGTCCGTATGTATTTCACATTGATGCGGGATGGAATTTGCCGATCGCCGAACAAAATCTTCGCAAATTGACTGACAAGTTAAACGTGGAGTTGCACGTGGAGAAAATGGATTGGGAAGAGATGCGTCAGATGCAACTGGCGTGGTTTCGTACCGGTCTTCATAATCTGGATTCTCCTCAGGATCACGCCTTTATTGCGATGATCGATAAACATGCTCTTCGCTTGGGTGTCAAATATATTTTAAACGGCTACAACATTTCGACGGAAGTGGTGTCAAATCCGTCCTCGTGGGGGAAAGACGGCCGTCCCACCGGTGACGGTACGTTTATCAAGGACGTGATTCGCAAATATTGCGCCATTCCCATTAAAAAATATACGTTCACCAACGGGTTTAAGCACAAATTCATTATCCCGTATTTGTTGGGCGTCAAAACGGTGAAACCGCTTAACTTGGTACCGCTCACCAGACAACAAATGGTGGATACGCTGGTCACCGAGTATGGGTACGAGCCGTATAAGCAGAAACATTTTGAGGATCTGCTCACCAAGTTTTTGGAGGGGTGGTGGATCCCCACTCGTTTTGGTCACGATATTCGCCGTGCTCAACTTTCCAGTTTGGTCGTAACCGGGCAATTGTCTCGCGAAGAGGCCCTCAATATATTGGCAAATCCGCCTCTCACCGAAGAGGAAGGAGCAGAACTGTTCCGAGAGGTTGCCAAGCGCTTGGGAATCAGCGAGGATGAGTTGATGGCATTTCACGAGCTACCGCCGTGTACTGAGAACTTCAAAAGTCACCGCTCGTTGTACAGGATAGGCATTCGGTTGTACGAAATTCTCGGCATTGAAAAACGCATTCGCAAGTAAAATGCTAACCATCAGGAGGGTTAAAGAGCTTGAAAAAAGTTTTTTACTATTGTAACTTTCCTTCTCCCTATTATGTCGGGTTTTTGAACGAACTCGGAAAGCACTGTGAGCTGACGGCTGTATTCGAGCTGGGAGCATCCAGCGAACGTGATGTAAGCTGGAAGCAGTTTTCTGCACCGAACATCAAGAAGCTGATCGTTATGCACGGCATCCAAACCAAAGCGGACATGGCGTTCTGCCCGCAGATCATTCGCTATGTCAACAAAAAGAAATACGATCACTATATCATCCATGATCCTGCCTCTCCCACGGGTATGTGGCTGATTTGGTATTTGAAGTTCAGAAAGATCCCCTTCATTCTCCAAAGTGAGGGAGGCTTTGGCGGCGATGGACAGACAGGTATCAAGGAAAAATACAAACGGGCGCTTATGTCCGGAGCAAAGCTGTATGTAAGCACCATGAGCTATGAACGGGAATATTTTCGGGCGTACGGCGCGACGAAGGAAACGCTTTATCGCTATCCGTTTGCGTCCTTTTATGAGCGGGACATTCTGCCGGTGCCGTTGACACCCGCCGAGAAACAAGCCATCCGCGACCGGCTCGGCATCCGTGAGAAAAAAGTTATCGTGTCGGTAGGCCGGATTATCGCTTCCAAGGCGTATGATGTTTTGTTGGAAGCGGTCAAGGACATCCCGCGCGACGTAGGGGTGTATATCATCAGCGGGAAAGCCACGCCCGACTTGCAAAAACTTGTGGACGACTATGCGCTGAGCAACGTTCATTTTGTGGAGTTTATGTCCAAGGATCGCTTGTGGGACTATTACCAAATGGCGGATTTGCTGGCCTTGCCTACCAGAATGGACACTTGGGGTTTGTTTGTAAACGAGGCGATGGCTAACGGCTTGCCGGTCATTACCACAAACAAGTGTGTTGCCGGGTTAGAGCTGATTGAGGATAACGAAAACGGGTTTCTTATCGACGTGGATGACGCGGCTGCCTTGACCGATCGCATCCGGTGTCTGCTGAATGACGATGCGTTGAGAGCGAAGATGGCTGTCAACAACATTGAGAAAATTCGGTGGTATACCTTTGAACAGCAGGCGAAGGTTACCATGGAGGCTTTGGGATTTGTCGATACGATAAAGGAGAAATAGCGTGAATATCTTATACGTTGCCAACACCTGTTCCCGAGAAAAATATCGAGAATATATCGAAAGCAAGGGTTCGCGTGGGTCTCAGCAGGCACAAAAGTACAACCTGCTGTTGGCAGAAGGACTTGCCGCTTGCGGCGCCAACGTCCGAATGATTTCCACGCGTCCTATCAACCGCGCGGTGGACAAGCGTCGCTGGTTCAAGGGGGAACGCGAGAGGGTAAACGGCGTGGAGTTTCGATACGTACCGTTTATCAACTATCCTATTTGGCGCAATATTTGCTTGTGTTTTGGTGTGTTTGGTCGCGTGCTGTTTTCACGTTGTAAGCGCAACGAAACGGCGATCGTGTGCGATGCGCTGAATATTTCGGCGACATTTGCTGCCTACATAGCCGCTGCATTGCGCGGATTTAAAACGGTGGGGATTGTGACTGACGTGCCGGGACAATTTTCCGGTTTTGCTCACCTGTCTCGCAACCAGAAACTGAACCTTTCCATCATGCGTCGTTCGGATAGCTTTTTGCTGCTGACCGAGCAGATGAACGAGATCGTCAACCCGAAAGGCCGCCCGTATATCGTACTGGAGGGTCACGCCGATACCGCGATGGCACAGGTGGAAAACGTGTTATCCGAAAAAGCGGAGCAGAAAATATGCTTGTATGCCGGCTCGTTGATGAAAGTGTACGGTATCGGGTATTTGGTGGAGGGCTTTATTAAGGCCAACGTGCCAAACACCGAACTGCACGTATACGGCGACGGCAACTTTGTGCCGGAATTGACCGAACTTTGCAAACAATATCCGCAGGTCAAGTACCACGGCATTGCCCCCAATACCGAGATCGTGAAAGCGGAGCTTGCAGCGACACTGCTCGTCAATCCCCGCCCGACGAACGAGGAATTTACCAAATATTCTTTCCCATCCAAGAATATGGAATATATGGCGTCTGGCACGCCGGTGCTCACCACCAAACTGCCCGGCATGCCGGCGGATCATCTGCCGCACGTGTATCTCATTGAAGACGAAACCGCCGACGGTATTGCCAACGTGCTCGGTGACTTGTTGACGCGTGACGCGTCCGAACTGCACGAAAAGGGCAGAGCCGCCAAAGCGTTTATTTTAGAAGAGAAAAACAACGTCAGCCAAGCGAAAAAATTGCTCGGCTTGTTGGAGTCGCTGGTATGAACAAGAAAAACATTCTGCTCGTTTACCACGAAATGATCGTGGGCGGTTCCACCACCGCGCTGTTAGCGTTTTTAAATACGCTGGATAAAACGAAATACGACGTCGACCTGCAACTCTATCATAACCGCGGCCCGTTGTTGGATCAGATTCCCGAAGGCGTCCGGCTGTTGCCGCCTGCCAGCCGCTACGAAGGCAAGCTCGGCCGCCTGATCAAAAACGCCAAATACGTGCTGACCGGTGCGGCACTTCGCGCGTATCGTTTCAACCGCCGGCACGGCAAGCGCGGGATGTTGGGACCGGTCTATGGGGATTTTCAGGCCAAATACTTGTCTCGTAAAAGCTCTCAGCACTACGACGTTGCCATCGGCTTTTTGGAGGGCTGGTCGGCGCGGTATACCGCGTTTTGCACCAATGCCGATAAGAAACTCGCGTGGTTGCATTCGACCTTTGCCAACATCACTTCTACCCCCGACGGCGAAAAACCGTGGATGGAGAAGGTGGATAACGTCGTGTTCGTGACCGACGCGTGTACCGAAGCGTTCAAGAAAACCATGCCGGAGTACGCCGATAAAGCGATCACGGTTTACAACATCGTGGACAGCGACTTGTTGCGCCGACGTGCCGAACGGGGCGATGAACAGGACGACGCCTACCGCCGATTCAAAGAAGCGGACACGTTCAAGCTGGTCACCGTTTGCCGCGCTACTATTCAGGTCAAGGGTATGGATCGCATGATCGCCTGTGCCAAAGAACTCAAAGCATCCGGTCAACCGTTTACCTGGTTGGTGATCGGTGACGGTCCCGACTATGCGGCATTTTGCGATAGGATTGAAAAAGCCGAACTTAGCGACTGTATGGCGGCAATCGGCAATCGGCTGAATCCGTATCCGTTTATGAAAGAGGCCGACGTATTTTGCATGCTCTCACGGTACGAGGGCAAGCCGATGGTGGTCACCGAAAGCATGATCCTCGGCGTACCGCCGTTTGTGACACAGTACCTCTCGGCACCCGAACAGATCCAAAACGGGACGGAGGGCGTCATCGTGCCGAATCAAAACGATAGCGGCATGGCCGACGTATTGCTGGATTACATGGCGCATCCCGAAAAATTGGACAAGATAAAGACTTATCTGCTCGCGCACGAATACGGCAACGAGTCGTACATGCGCGAGATCGAATCGAAATATCTGATTTAGGTGGTTTGACAATGAACGGTACCCTTACCTCACAGACAACAAAAGATACCACCATACGTTGCGGCAACTGGACCTTTCCGCTGAGTAACGTATGGCTGGTGATAATATTTGCCTGTACACTGGCGACCGGCTTTTTACCGGAAACATTGCTGTCGCTGGTGATGCTGGGCTCTTCGGCGTTGCTTGTCGGCAGTCGGAAGATTCATCTGGTGTATCCCGTCATGCTGTTCTACTACTCGGTGTTTGGATTGCTGGCCGGCATGTCCATCTATCGGTGGTTCACCTTCATCTTCCTATTCGTCGCGCTGTTAGAGCAACGAACCCTCAAACTGTTTCAAGTGCGGCAGATCCTGCCGTTTTTCCTGTTCGTGGCGTACTGTGTTGTCATCATTATGCCGGACAGCCTACAGCGCACTGTGTTTGCCGTGATGGATATGGCCTGTATTTTGGTGCTCATTAACCATTATCTGCAAACACTGGAGTCGGTCAAAGGATTCTTTACCGGCTACGTGATCGCCGCTTTGATGGCGTACGTTACCGGCCTGCAAGGCGACGTGATGGAACAGGTCACCATGATGAACGGCGAGATCGTCACCTTGGAACGTAACTGCGCCACCTTTGAAGACCCCAACTACATGGGCTTTTTCTACACCGTGGCGGTGTTCGCCATGGTTGCCTTAAAATTATTCAACCCGAAGATCCGCGTGGCGTTGGTCGTGGTGCTGTACGCCATGCTGTTCTCCAGCTTGAGTCTCACCGCCATCATCGTCAACACGGCGCTGTGGCTGGTGTACCTGATGATCACCAAAAAGATCAATTTCAAGAGCTTGGCCGTGATCGTCGCGGTCATCGCCGCCCTGGTCGGTTTGTACCAGTACGGGTTAAAGCACCCCGACACGGCAGTGATCGGTGACTTGTCCGTTCGTATCGAAGAAAAACTCGACGAGAGCGAATCCGGCGACTACGATTTCCTTACCTCCGGTCGCACCTCACTGGTCAAACGCCATTGGGAATATTACACCAAACAGCCGCTGCTCAAACAGATTTTCGGTATGAACGCCGCCAGTGCACTGAAAACCGAACTTGGCTCGTTGCGCGTAGCGGCACACAACGATTATATCGACTTGTTGCTCAACGTCGGGCTGGTCGGCACCTTTATCATGCTTGGCTTTTTCTTTCTCAACCTGCGGGCGGCGTTTCAAACCTATCGCCAAGAGGGCGATACGCGCGCAATGTGCATTGTCATGTGCAAGCTGGTATGGATGGCCTATGCCTTTACCCTTACTATGTACGGTGATTGGCGCTTTTGGCTGTGCTTTTTCATGTGATCTTATGTGGTCAACGTTAAAGAGTAAAACCCACAGAACGAATACCATATAAAACAGAGGAGAGTTTGCATGTTGAGACGATTGTTGAATAAAAGACGGATGCGCAATATACGGCGTTCGTTCGCGGCACATGCCGTTTGTACCGGCAACGTTGTATTTTTGCCGAGTGCCTCATGTCGCAATACGGGACCGGCGAACCACGTTTGCATCGGACATCATTGCACGGTGGGCGCGGCGTTTATTGCGCTAAACGGCGGAAAGATCGAGGTGGGGGACAATACCTATATCGGCCCTTTCACCAGCCTACAGGCTAAACAGGAGATTCGTATCGGCAACAACGTGATCATCGCCAACGACGTGCTGATCATTGACAATAATAACCACCCGACCGATCCGGCTATGCGCCTTCAAATGAGCGCGTGTGCTGATTTTATGCATGATCCGCTATGGTCGTGGGAAACGGCAGACAGCGCTCCCGTTGTGATCGAGGATAACGTGTGGATCGGGCGCGATTCCCGCATA
>JAZQTM010000083.1:0-23221 GCA_045630765.1 Acutalibacteraceae bacterium
ATATTATCAACGATGATTGCATCAACTGCGGCGCTTGCGCCGAAGGCTGCCCCACCGAAGCGATTTCCGAGGGTGATGGCAAATACGTTATCAACCCCGAAACCTGCATCGACTGCGGCGCTTGTGCCGAGGCGTGCCCCGTTGGCGCTCCCCAGGCTGAATGATGCCGATTTGCTGAGGGCTGCCGTACCATACGCGTACGGCAGCCTTTTGTCTTGAAAAGAGGGTTTTTATTATGCTTCGCACCGAACCACTCGCAAACGGGCGTTTCGCGTTGGTGGACGACGTCTGTACCTTCGGCACGGATGCCGTACTGCTCAGCGAATTTGCCGCCATACGCAACACCGACCGTGTGTGCGATCTCGGCACCGGTTGCGGCATTATACCGCTCTTGTGGTATGCCGCCGGATCGACTCCTTTGGTAGATGCCGTGGATCTTTCTGAAAACGCCGCCTCGCTCTGCCGCAAAGCTGTTGAGCAAAACGGCTTGTCCGACCGCATCACCGTTTGGGAGCAGGATTGGTGCGCGCTCACACTTCCCGCCGGCACGTATGATGCCGTAACGTGTAACCCGCCGTATTTCCCGCAAGGAAGCGGCAAGGTCAGCACACATCCCGACCGTCGGCTTGCACGGCACGAAACCGCCACCACCCTACAAGACGTCTGTACCGCCGCGCGGCATTTGCTAAAGGTTGGCGGACATTTTTACTTTTGTCATCGTCCCGAACGGTTGGCCGACGTGATGGTAACGTTACGCGAACAAGGCCTGTCCCCCGCGCGTTTGCAATGGGTGCACGCGCGGTCGGATACTGCTCCGTTCTTATTCTTATGCGATGCCGTCAAAGGCGGCAATCCGCAACTTGTCACGCATCCCCCTCATATTCTCGAAAAGTAGGTGATCGCATTGCCCGGAACACTCACGTTGGTCGGTACCCCCATCGGCAATCTGTCGGATTTTTCGCCTCGCGCCGTTGAAGCATTGGAGGCGTGCGACTTTATTGCCGCAGAGGATACCCGTGTTTCGCTGACACTGCTCAATCATTTTGGTATCCGCAAACCGCTTATCAGTTACTTTGAACACAATAAGCGCGAGCGCGGGGAAGCTATCTGCCGCAAATTGGAAGATGGTGAAAATGCGGTGCTGGTCACCGATGCCGGTATGCCCGCGATTTCCGATCCCGGAGAGGATCTGGTAGCGCTGTGTCACGAACGCGGCATCCCCGTCACCGTCATTCCCGGTCCCAGTGCAGGCATCTCGGCGCTTGCCGTATCGGGACTTCCCACCGCCCGTTTCACTTTTGAAGGGTTTTTATCCACCAACCGACGCGACCGACGCGAGCGGCTGGAAAGCTTAAAAACCGAGCAGCGCACGATGGTCTTTTACGAAGCGCCGCACAAGTTGCTCGGTACGTTGGAAGATCTGCAAAACGCTTTTGGCGAACGCCGCATTTGCCTTGCCCGTGAGCTCACCAAGCTGCACGAGGAAATCGTGCGGACAACACTGACGGAAGCGATTACCCGTTACCGCGATACCGCTCCGCGCGGGGAATTCGTTTTGGTGATCGAGGGCGCTGCACCCGCCGCTGATACACCGCGCACCCCCGAAGAAGCGGCGGCGATCGCCCGAACTTACGTGGAAAAGGGATTATCCGCTTCGGATGCCGCCAAAAAAGCAGCAGCCGAAACCGGTGTGAAAAAAGGCGATATTTATCGTCTTCTCACAAAGGAGGAGTAAACGGTGTTTGACAATTTTAACGGCGGCACGCTCGTAATGATTGTGCTGGCGATCCTCATCGGCATTTATCTTCACCGCCTGGAGAAAAAAGAAAAGAGCGACCCGCTCGCCGCTCTTTGCAAACAATATCGTACGCTGTCCGCAGAAACGCTCATTACCATATCGGACGGTGAACTTGTACGCGCCGTCGCCGCCAACATTATGGCGAAAACCGACCGCCGCCATCCCGACGTATACCACCTGATCCCCTTGCTGTCACACGGTCAGGTCGCCGTTTACAGCGTGTGGCTTATCTGCCACGAATTGGAGGTTGCGGATTGGGAGTCGTTGCTGCGCTCTCCGTCCGGTCGTTTTCTGGAATCGGCAAAAGACGGCTTTGCGCTGATCGGCGCCGATGCCTGTGCCGCGGCAGAAGACGAAACGGCATTGCGTGAAGCGATCGCCGCCGAACAGCCGCTCGCTTTGTGCATCACCTATATTCGCGATAACCCCGACGAATTCGTTGATTTATAACGCAATATACAACAGCGCGAGCAACAATTCGGTTGGGGCGCCGTTACGACCGAGCACAAAAATCAGCAACAGTAATAATGCGCGTTCTTGATCCCCCGCCAAAAAGGAAATCCAATCCTTTTCGCGGGGTTTTTGTTCCGTCGGGCGGCAGGGCGGTTTCGGTTTACTGACAAGTTGCTCTTCGCAAGGCGGCGTTTCCACCGCCGTTTGCCGTGGTGCCGCTTGTGGGGTGAGGGTTACCCCGCGGTAAACGTTCACGGGATGTTCCCGCACCAATCGTTGCGACCGTTCCGCCATGCGCTGCACGCGTAATGCCGCCTCTTGCTGAAGCTGGGTTACACTGCGCTCGTTCATTCCGATTTTCCTCCCTTTTGCAACAACGGCAAAAATTTAAGCAGTTGCATCATACGAACGGAATCGTCCAATCGTTTTTCACGATCGCCGTGTAAATACGGGCGAAGCGCTTTGAGCAAAGTCGTATTTTGATCATCCTTGCCCATTTGCGATAACAGCGGCATCAATTTTAATAACCCGTCCAGTTCCGGCATCGCCGTAGGTGGCGGGGCGGGTTCGGGCGGCGAGGCAACATTCAGCGCATCGGGCGAAATGCCCAGTGCCGACATCATATTTTGGATTTTCTCCATACCGTCCGGTGAATTCAAAAGACCGTCTAACTTCTTAGAAAGCTCGTCATCCATCGGATTCCTTTCCTCCCGTCAGTTTGGACAAAAATGCCTGCACTTCAGGTGTGTTAATCAATTGCTGCAATCGCTGCGGATCGTTGGCAAGCTCGGAAAACTTTTGTGTGTTCCCCGCGCCTGCGCGATTCGACAAAGACGACAATCCACCGTTTTGTACCGTCCGCGCCAACTGCTCCGGCGTCATACCTAACCGTTTGGACGCATATCCGAGCAAAGCTTGTAATTGATCCGGTGTGATCTGACTCATCGCGATCCCTCCTTATCTTTATGTATATGTTGTAAAGGGTGATACTATGTTTCGTTTGTTAGTCGTTTCCGACACGCACGGTGACCGCCGTTCACTGCAAGCGGCAATCGACGCGCAGCCCGAAGCCTCGTTGCTGATACATTTGGGTGACGGCGCCGCCGACCTTACCGCCATCAGCGAATTTATCTCGATTCGCACGTTGCAGGTGTCGGGAAACTGTGATTTCTCCTCACCGTTCCCCGACGATGCCGAATTTCGTTTCGGCGGTCAGTTGTTTTTTGCGGCACACGGACATCATTACGGTGTTAAGCACGACTTATATCGCTTTTCCTGCGCTGCCCGTTCTCGCAATGCACGCGTGGCGCTGTTCGGGCATACACATCAAGCATTAACGCTGTACGATGACGGCTTGTATCTCATCAATCCCGGTTCGCTCGGGCACGGTGGCACCTACGCCACCGTTGACATCGACGGTGACGGTATCGTTCCCAACATCGTCAAGGTGCGCTATTAACAGGATATGCAACACCGTTTAAAAGGGTGTAAAAAAGGCAGAGCCGAATGGCTCTGCCTTTTAAAGTATATCCAGAATATCCGCTAATCGATGAACCTCCGTTACGCCGTCGGGGTGTTCGTCCAGCCCCCGCGTGTTGAGGTATATCGCTTGCATATCCGCACTTTTTGCTCCTTGTATATCGTTGATCGGATGATCCCCGACGTAAACGCAATTTTTCGGTGCAACACCTAATCGCGCCGCCGCACGGCGGAACAATTCGGGGTTTGGCTTATGAACTCCCTCATCTCCCGATATTATGGAAATATCGGTGTATACCCGCAACCCCGTCAAGTCGAGTTTTCGATTTTGCAGCAGCGAACTGCCGTTTGTTATGATCCCAATGCGATACCCGCGCCGCCGTAATTCCTCAAGCACGGCAACGGTTTCGGAGTACAGTTCCGAATGCATCGGGAACAGACGGTGGTATTCCCATAAAAGCTGCTCGCCGCTAACGCCCTCATCAAACGGCCAACGCTGAATAAAGTCGTGGAAAAACGTGTTGTAATCTACATATCCGCCGTTGTTTTCCGTACACATTTGCCGCGCATACCGTTCAAGTTGCTCGGCATCTACCGTGTGCATATAACGTGAAAGCAACTGCCGCGCGACACCCGAAAAAGCAGCCACGCGATCCTGTAACGTATCGTCAAAGTCAAAGATCACGGCTTTTTCACCGCTTTGACCGCAAAGCACTGCTTGCGCATCGGTCGCATCGGTAACAATCTGCGCTTTCAGTTCCTCAACATCCGCAAAACAACGTTCTTCCCGCAAAAAACGGATCAGCATCACGCGTACGGTTTGCCCGTACAGTTCCCCGTCAAAATCTCGGATCCAGGTTTCCGCCTGCGGTTCTTTCACCCCGCCTACCGTCGGATGCACGCCGATGTTGGTTACCGCCTGATACTGGCGATCGCCCACAACGACAAGTGACGCATACACGCCGTAACGCGGTACGACATAGTCGGCAGGAAATACCTGATTAAGTGTGGGAATACCCCATTTGCGACCACGGTGGTCACCGTCGGTCACCGGCAATTCGATCGAGAACGGCCTACCGAGCAAACGAGCGGCAAGCGTCATATCGCCAACGGCAACCGCCTGACGCACACGCGTGGAGCTGATAACCTCGCCGTCGCGTTCCACCGCGCCCGCCACCGTTACACGGATGCCGAGCGGTTCGCATAACGTGCGCAACGTTTCGACGGTACCGGAGCCGCCTTTTCCAAAACGATAATTGTATCCGCAACACACCACTCGTGCGTGCAACAGATCACACAGAATCTCGCGTACAAAACGCTCCGGAGATAACTCACACACCGCTTCAAACGGCATTTCAATCCATTCGTCCGTTCCCAGTGTGTCCAGCAATTGCTCTTTCGATCGGGCAGTCAGCAAACGACCCGCCCGATGCTTGGGTACACCCGTCATCGACAGCGCCGTTGCTGTCAGGATCGCGCCATCGTCATCCACTACACCACACGCCGCTGCCAGCACCGCGCGATGTCCGATATGCAGCCCGTCAAACACGCCGAGCGCCACCGCTCGATGTGCGGTCGGCAACGTATCCCGCTGCTGCCACGTATATCGTCTTACCGCCACCGCGATCCCTCCTTGTCCCGTTTTTCTCGTTCCAGTATAACACACTTATCCCAAAAAGCAAAACTTGTTTTATAAAAAATACACACAAAGTACACATTTCGCCTTTATGATTACAGTTGTGTAATTATGTCCAAAGGAGGAATTCCCCGATATGATCAAAGTACAAAACCTGACCAAGCGGTACGGTTCTCACCTCGCGGTGGACAACATCAGCTTTCAGGTGAGCGAGGGTGAAATTTTGGGTTTTCTCGGTCCGAACGGCGCGGGTAAATCTACCACGATGAACATCCTCACCGGTTATCTGTCGTCCAGTGAAGGTACCGTAACCATCAACGGGCACGATATTTTGGAGGAGCCGAACGAAGCAAAAGCAAGCATCGGCTATTTGCCCGAACAACCGCCGTTGTATTTGGATATGACGGTGCGCGAATATTTGGATTTTGTCTTCGACTTAAAGCAATGCAAATTCAACCGTCAAAAACACCTCAAGGAAATTTGCCGTTTGATGCAGATCGATCACGTGTATGATCGTCTGATCAAAAACCTGTCCAAAGGTTACCGTCAACGTGTCGGATTTGCGCAAGCGCTCATTGGCAATCCGCCGGTGCTGATCTTGGACGAGCCGACCGTCGGCTTGGATCCGAATCAGATCATTGAGATCCGCGCCTTGATCAAAAATCTCGGCAAGCACCACACCGTCATCTTGTCTTCTCACATTTTGCAAGAGATCGAGGCGGTGTGTGATCGCATCGTTATCATCAACGAGGGTAAGCTTGTCGCGGACGATACCGCCGCCGCGCTTTCGGAAAAATACTCGGATGACCGTCGCCGTATGGCGCTTATTGCCGGTGACGAGAAGCGCGTAACCGATATTCTCACGCACCTTCCCGGTGTGGAGGACGTCGTATGTTACGGTGAAAAGGAAGACGGCGTGTATGAATACGCTATCGAGCCCAAAGACGGCGCCGATTTCCGTCGCGCACTGTTTACGGCGCTTTCCAAAGAGGGCTATCCGTTGCTCGGTTTGCGTTCAATGGAAATGTCTTTGGAGGAGATCTTTATCTCGCTCACGCGTGAGCAGCTCCCGCAAACTACCCGTAAAGGAGGCAAATCAAAATGAGTGCGATCTTTAAACGTGAATTTAAAACCTATTTCACCTCCCCGATCGGCTACGTCGTGCTTGCGATGCTATTTTGTCTAAGTGGCACATTTTTTTCCCAAAACACTTTAAAAGGATATTCTGCAGACTTATCTCCAGTGTTTGCCTCGTTAATGTCCTTGTCTGCCATGATCATATTGCCTATATTAACCATGCGCCTGATGAGTGATGATAAGCGTCAAAAGACGGATCAAGCGTTACTCACCGCCCCCGTCAGCTTGACCGGCATCGTGCTTGGTAAATTCTTCGCCGCACTGTTACTGTTCGCCATCGGCATCGCCATTATGCTGGTGTTTGCCGTCATCATTGCCACGCAGGTGACGCCCGATTGGCTGGTGATTTTCGGCAACTTCTTCGGTCTTCTGTTGCTGGGAGCGATGATCATTGCTATCGGTCTTCTGATCTCGTGCTTGACCGAAAGCCAGTTTGTTGCGGCGCTTGGCACCTTCCTAATTTCTTTTGCGTTATTAAGCATTGATGAAATTGGTTCTATGATCACAACAAACGAATGGATCGTCAACATCACAGGTTTCTTTTCCATCTATCAGCGATATATCCCCTTCACCAGTGGCTTGATGCAGTATGACGATATTATTTTCTTTGTCAGCATGACGGCACTGTTTTTGTTTATAACGGTTCGTGTACTCGACCGCAAACGTTGGAATTGATGAGAGGAGGCAACACGATATGAGCAACTTTGATGAGGTCAAAACAACTCCCGATGACTCGGAAATCCTCCCCGTGAATAAAAAGGACTCCCCGAAACGCCCCAAACTCAACTGGCGTTCCAATCGCAAGCTGCGTCTGGGCGCCACCGCAACGGCGATCACCGTCGTGGTCGTGGCGGTGGTGGTGGTGATCAACGTCATTTGCGGTATTCTGGCAGACCGTTTTCCGTGGACGCTGGACCTGACCGCCGATCAGACCTATTCCTTGTCCGAGGAGAGTCGTTCCTTGGCAGAAACGGCACCAAGTAATATCAAAATCATCGTCTTATCAGGAGAAGAACTCTTTTCACAACCCAACACGGGGGTGGAAGAATATAACACTATTTTTCGTCAGTTTTATATGTTTACCGAAGAATATAAAACGTTAAGCAACGGCAAGGTCTCCACCACCTACGTAGATCTTGAAAAGAATCCCACCCAGTCGGCGTCGTTCAAAGAAAAATACGATGCAACAAGTGACGATATTTTGTTCTGCTGTGGCGAGCAATACCGCAAAATATCCCTCACCGATCTATTTACCGTGGACTATACCACCTACACCGTTACGTCCCTTGTTGAACAAAAGCTTGCTACGTGCATTAGTAGCATTACCGGTGGGAAAACAGTTACTATTACTTTTTTGACTGGTCACGGCGAAAATCAAAAATCTATTGCCGCTTTAAAACGTTTATACGAGTTAAACGGCTATTTTACCCAAACGCTCGATTTCACCACTGCCGGAACGATCAGTGACACCACCGGTGCAATCGCCATTGTGGGACCCACCGAGGATTACACGGTGGACGAGATCAAGCGCCTGCGCGAGTGGCTGGATAACGACGGGAAGCTCGGACGTAATCTGTTTGTCTTTGCAAACTATGCCGGCACCTGTCCCAATCTGTACGATTTCCTCTCGGTGGACTACGGCATCACCGTTACCTCAAACATCATCATGGAAACCGACGCCAATAATTATCCTGTGAATTACTACGGTGGGTATTTTCCGCTAAGCACCATCCCCTCAACCGAGTTGACGGGCACAATTGCCGGAAAGAAAGTCCTTATGCCGTTCACCTTGCAACTTCTCACATCTAAAAGTGATGACGACAAAGAACTGCTTACCAACCACACTCTCATTTCTTTTCCTGAAAGCAGTCGGTTAAAACCATTAGCTTCGACACAAACCTCTGATCCGATTGATGCTGACACCTACCCCATCATCGGTATGGCGTACGCCCACGACTATAACGTGGTCAACAATGAAAGCGTACAAAACTATATCGTCGTCAGTGGCAGTTATGAGTTCGCTGATTACACAACCGACGAAACATACGAAAATGGGGAAATGGCACTTGAACCTTTGCGAACGATATGCGGTTTAGGCAATCCCGTTTCTATTTTAGGAAAAGATCTTTCTTTAAAAACTATATCTTTCTCTACTTTAACAGCCACCATATTAGATCGCTCGTTCACAATCGTTATTCCGCTGGTGTTAATCGTTATTTGCTTGGTCGTCTTCTTTAAGAGGAGGCACTTATGAGTAAGCGCATGACAAAACGCACCCGTTCGCTTTTATACGCCGTTATCGCTCTCGCGGTGGTCGGCGGACTGCTGGCGGGGCTGCTGTTGTTGCTTCCCAAGGAAAACGATAACGCAAACGACGATCCCGTTGCGGATGAATCCGTCGTGTTGTTTGATAAAAGCGACAAGAAAACGGTCACGCTGACCTCTGCCGTGATCGCCTTTGCCGACGTCTCGTATACCATTGAAGCAACTGACAACGACTTGTATGTCGTAAAAGGATACGAGGATCTGCCGTTGGATCACTCCCTGCTTTCGTATACCGCCGAATCGTTGTTGACGGTCACCGCTTCCCGTTTGGTAATAGAAGCGCCCGAAAAACCTGCCGACTTTGGATTCCGCACGACAGGAAACGGGATCACCGTATCCGCCACGTATTCCGACGATTCGTCGTTTGCGTTTGAGGTCGGAGATCTTTCCCCTTCCGGTGAAAGCTATTACGTGCGCGAAGTCGGTAAAAATGCCGTCTATTTGGTAGAACAAGCTTTCTGTGAAACCATCGTCTGCGAACCTACGCGGTATATCGATATGATGCCTGTCACCGCTCCTACGGCGGAGGGAAGCACCGATACGGTCGTTGTACGCGACGTAACACTGACCGGAACCGTGCGACCGCAGACCGTCTATTTCCAGATCTCCGAGATACCGGAAAACGCGGAAGAAAATCTGGTGATTTCGGGCTATGCCATTCAAAAGCCGTATTTCCACGCGGTAGATCCCAACAGCCCGCTTATCACGTACAGCACCTTCTCTGCGTTAACAGCGTCTGACGTTGCCGTCCTGCGCCCCACCGCGGCGAACTTGGCGACGTACGGTTTGTCTAATCCGTATTCGGTATGTACCGTCAATCTCTCGCTGAAACGCACTACCGAAACAAAAGGCGAGAACGGCGAAACAAACAGTAAAACCTCGTATCACAGTACCTTTAAGCACACGATCAAGCTGGGCAAAACCGATGAAGACGGCAATTATTACGGCGTGGTATATGCCGAGGATACACTGATCCCTGTGATCTATCTGTTTGATCCGAGCGCCGTTTCCTCTTGGGTAGACGCCCGGTACGAAGACGTGGCGGATGATATGCTGTATTTCCAACATATCACAAATCTCGACTCGGTTTCGATTACTGACAAAGGCGATGCCAAGACGTTTTCTCTGAAGCATATTGCGGATGAGGAAGATACGGATAAAAACCTGACCGTCACGGCAGGCAGCAAGACGTACAGCACACCCGATTTCCGCACCTTGTACTCCTCGCTGCTCAGCCTGTACCGCACGGGTGCCACTAACGAAACACCCACCGGCACACCGTTATTAACGATACAGTTTACGCCGATGAAACAACACGGCTCGGCAACGACCGTACGTATTTACGAACACACCGCCGGCACTTGTATTGCCGTGCACAATTCCGGTGAAAAGCATTTGCT
Source organism: Acutalibacteraceae bacterium (assembly GCA_045630765.1). Taxonomy (GTDB): domain Bacteria; phylum Bacillota; class Clostridia; order Oscillospirales; family Acutalibacteraceae; genus RGIG3009. The sequence goes on from JAZQTM010000083.1 coordinate 10,229, forward strand.
CAACGCCAAGGACGTGCAAAACTTGCAAGCCAAGTATCAAAAGTTTTTAGCCGGTGAGACCATTTCCTGACCACACCGCAAAGCCGCCCGAAGAAATTTCCGGGGGCGCTTTTTATATACCGATCTCATGGAGTACCGATTCATACGGCAACCCCCATACCCGATGCTGCCGTTTTTTATCGCCAAAGCTGTGTACCGTCACGGTGCAAATACCGCGTCGGCGCTGCCACACGCTTTGCGTTACGACAATCTGATCCACCGTTTCCCGCGGCAAATACACCCGATAAAATGCAAACCCACGAGGATACCAAACCGTCACGGCGTGTTCATCCGCGCCAAAGCCGGCACTGCGAAACCCCAAAAAACGCACGGCAAACCACCAAACACCGAGCACCGTACAAACAAATGCGGGTATCTGCCAAAAACCGCCCGCCACCCAAGGAAACGCGTTTGCTGCCATAAGCGCAAGCGGCAACGCCACGTAGCGAAATCCGGCACGGCGCGACGTCTTGATCCGCTCTTTTTTTAAGGGGTACCCCGGCAGTAAACGCTCCAGCCCTTCGCATAAAACTTTCGGATCGGCCGCGGGAATAAGCACAGGGCGCGCCCCTAAATCTCTGCCGTACCCCGCCGCAGTAATGACTGCCGTATATAACCCTTGTAATCGCATCAATAACGTTTGTCGCAATTCCAACGCCGTAATCTTGTCGCGATCAATTAGTACATCACGCCGCGTGAACAATCCCGACACAAGATGCAGTCGGTTGCCTTGTACCGTCGCATAAAAACCAACGTACCGCAAAAACGTGTTCAGCGCCGCCACACCCCAGCCGATCAACAACAAATTGGCAACAAGGCGCAGTGCCGACGGAATTTGTGCGATCGGGAATTGTTGCAAAAGACCGACCGCATCAACGGCAAACCATTCGCTCAGCAACGTGCTCAACTGTCGTAATGCGGGAGCGGCTGTCAGCAATCCCACCGCGGCATTGGAACCGCTGATCGCGGTCACGATCACGGGCCATAACCTTGCCCGAAACCGCTCGGTCGATCGCTCTTTTAACGAAAACAAGTGCTGCACTTGCTTGGCGGACAAATACAGTACGGCATCCGATCGCCGCCGTAGACCGGCAGTGTTGACGCGTACGCGCCGCCCCCGGCACAACGCAAGAAGCACCGTACGTTCGATTTCCACCGATGCCGCATCTTCTGCGTGGATATGCAACGATCGGCGCATAATAATCCCCTGTCGCGTACCGATACTGTAAAACCCGTTTGTCGTACGCCCCACCCGATACCGACTGCTGTTCCATTTCGCCACCGAATACCCCAGCGGTATCGCACACAACAAGGCAACCCCGACTGCGGTTTGCCAAGCAGTGAGCGGCATCACTACGTACAAAAACAGCCATAGTATAAGCGGCCACCATCGTCGTATATCGTACAGAATATACGTCCCGTGCGGGCGTTGTTCCATCAACATTCCTCCAGTTTCGCCGTCAAGCGGTCAGCGGTATCCGCATCTAAAAGCGGGAGCAAAGTGCATCCGCCCGCAAACCGCAATACCACCGTGCGGCAATGACACAAGCGCTGTAAAGGCGACGACCACGTTTCAAAGGTGCGCAGGGCGCTGATGGATACGACGGTTTCCCATTGCCACAGCACACCGTACCGCACGTAAATGCGGGTATCGTCCATTTCGCCGTAAAGGGATCGTGTCAACTTCGGCAAGTACCAAACAAGCAAAAAAACGGCAACGACTATCGGTGCCAAACACCAAAGCGGACCTATTAACCATCGCAAAAAGACAACGGCGGCAGCCGTCACGGCGATTACCGCCGTACGCAGTACCGCTTGTGCGCCCGCACCGGCACCAAAGGTCATCGCGTTTCTCCTTCCAAATTGTGTTTTTAAGTATATTTATACCCAAACATAAGGAAACTATGTTGCAAGACTCGCTTTAAAGTGTAGCTTTTGGGAAAGGAATCCACCTTATGAAACCGCTTGACGAAAATATGCTGTCATTGCTCGTTGCCGTTATGGTCGTCGTGCCTTTACTGTGGGGCAGCGACGTACTGACACAGCGGTTGATGCACCGATCATCCACTATCGACACTGCCATCATCACACAACTGTTACCAATCAACGCGGCACAGGTGCTTATTCTTATCGCACTGACGCTGATCGTTGTTGTTTTTTGCGCCGTTTCATCTTTTTGAAAATTTCTCTTTACAAGTGGAACATTGTGTGTTATACTACCCTAGCACGCGAATGTGCACATCCCTGATCCGGTCTGCGGAGTATGCCCGTTGGGACGCACCGTTTCCCTTTCTGGATCTGCGGAAATATTAAAAGAGGTGTAAACACATGTTAGCAAACGAAAAAACCGAAATCATGCAGCAGTATGCCACCCACGAGGGTGACACGGGTTCTCCCGAAGTCCAGATCGCGGTACTGACCCGCCGCATCAATGATCTGACCGAGCACTTGAAAGAGCATCAGAAAGATCATCACTCTCGCCGTGGTCTTCTCAAAATGGTCGGTCGCCGCCGTGGCCTTCTCAACTACTTGATGAAGAAGGACATCATGCGTTATCGCGCGATCGTCGAGAAATTGGGTCTGCGTAAATAAGGCTTCTATGAGGCAGGCGAGCAGCACGCTCTCCTGCCTCAACCTGCTTTATTATCCCTTGTTTTAAGCGGTATGCGGGGCTGTGATTTTTTAGCAGTGAAACGGGTGCTTTCGCGAAAAGCATCGGTCTTATTGCTAAAGATCTCATCCGCATACCGTTTAGGAAATATAAAATTTTTCAAACGGAGGAATTGTATTATGTTCGAAAACTTTCGTGTATTCGAAACCACGCTTGCCGGCCGTCCTTTGAAGGTCGAAACCGGTAAGATGGCACAGTTGTCCGGCGGTTCCTGTATGGTTCGCTACGGCGATACCTCGATCCTGTGCAACGTCACCGCTTCCGCCAAACCCCGCGACGGCGTGGACTTTTTCCCGCTTTCGGTGGATTATGAAGAGAAGCTGTACGCTGTCGGTCATATCCCCGGCTCGTTCCAGCGCCGTGAAGGTCGCCCCACCGAAAAGGCGATCCTGACCTCGCGCGTTATCGACCGTCCGATCCGCCCGCTGTCCCCGAAGGATATGCGCAACGATGTGTCCATCGTCTGCACCGTTATGTCGGTCGATCCCGACTGCCCGCCGGAAACCACCGCAATGATCGGTGCTTCCATCGCTATCTCCATCTCGGATATTCCGTGGGATGGCCCGATCTCGGGTGTCGTGGTTGGCTTGGTTGACGGCGAATACGTCATCAACCCCACTGCTGAACAGGAAAAGAAATCCGATATGCACGTTACCGTCGCTTCCACCGCCGATCTGGTTGCCATGATCGAAGCCGGCGCGAACGAAGTGGATAACGAGACCATGTTCGAAGGTATTATGAAAGGCCACGAGGCCAACCAGCAGATCGTGGAATTCATCAAGGGTATTCAGGCAGAGATCGGCAAACCGAAATTTGCCTTTGAATCCAACGATCCCGATCCGGAAATGTTTGAAGCGATCAAAGAGTTCGCAATCGAAGATATCCGCTATGCATTGGATACCGACGATAAACTCGTCCGTGACGAGCGTTTGCTCCCCGTGTACGATAAAGTACACGAGAAGTTTGACGAGGTCTATGCCGAGCAGATCGGTAAGATCGACGAGTGCCTTTACAAACTGCAAAAATACGTTGTGCGCCGCTGGCTTTTGGACGACGGCAAGCGCGTAGACGGTCGTGCGATCGATGAGATCCGCCCGCTCGCTGCTGAAGTGGATCTGCTGCCCCGCGTACACGGTTCCGGTATGTTCACCCGCGGTCAGACGCAGGTGCTCACCACCGTCACCCTCGGCAACGCGGATGATGCGCAGTTGCTCGACGGTTTGGATGACGAAACCGAAAAGCGTTATATGCACCACTACAACTTCCCGTCCTACTCGGTCGGCGAAACCAAACCCTCTCGCGGCCCCGGTCGTCGTGAGATCGGTCACGGCGCCTTGGCAGAGCGTGCGCTCGTGCCGGTGCTTCCCAGCAAAGAGGAGTTCCCCTACACCATGCGTTTGGTGTCCGAGGTCCTTTCTTCCAACGGTTCCACCTCGCAGGCATCCATCTGCGGCTCTACACTCGCATTGATGGCAGCCGGCGTGCCGATCAAGGCTCCCGTTGCCGGTATCTCCTGCGGTCTGGTGACCGAAGGTGACCGCTTCATGACCATGGTCGACATTCAGGGCCTTGAAGATTTCTTCGGTGATATGGACTTTAAAGTCGGCGGTACTCACAAGGGTATCACCGCTATCCAGATGGACCTGAAGGTACACGGTCTGACTCCCGCCATCATCAAAGAGGCGTTGGAAAAGACCTACAAAGCTCGTCTGTACATCCTTGACGAGATTATGCTCAAAGCGATCCCCGCTGTGCGTGAAGAACTCTCGCCCTGGGCTCCGAAAATGCTCTCCACCAAGATCGATGTGGATAAGATCCGCGAAGTCATCGGTAAGGGCGGTTCGGTCATTCAGAAGATCCAAGCGGATTGCAACTGCGATATCACCATTGAGGAAGACGGTTCCGTCTTTATCGCTGCTGTCAACACCGAGAACGCAAAACAGGCTCTGGCTATCATCGAGACCATTGCAAAAGATCCCGAGATCGGTGCGATCTACAAAGGTCGCGTTACCCGCTTGATGGCGTTCGGTGCGTTCGTTGAGATCGCTCCCGGCAAAGAAGGCTTGGTGCACATCAGCAAGCTGGATGTCAAACGCGTTGAGAAGGTTGAAGACGTTGTCACCGTTGGTGATGAGATCCTCGTCAAGGTCGTTGAGATCGACGAGCAAGGTCGTATCAACCTGTCCCGCCGCGATGCGCTCGTACAGGTCGACGGTCTCACCGTTGAGGAATCCGACGACGAGCCCCGCCGTCCGGCATCCCGTCAGGGTGGTTTCCGCCGCCGTGACTCCCGTCGCCGCGACGACTAATTTCTAACGTTAAAAACACCCGATACCACTCGGTATCGGGTGTTTTTTATGCTTTGTGATTGGAACTTGGGCGCACGTCGCCCCGTTCAAACCGCTTGCGTAATTTTTCCAACGCTTTCTTTTCAATGCGCGATACGTACGAGCGCGAAATACCCAGTTTTTTTGCTACCTCCCGTTGCGTCAGCGGATCGGCGAGCAAGCCGTATCGCCATTGGATGATCTCCTTTTCCCGTTCATCCAGCATTTCCTCCATATACCGATACAGTTTGGTGGAATTGATCTTCAGATCCAGATCCTCAAGAATGGTATCATCCTGCATAATGATATCCATTAACGTTAGAGAATGTCCTTCTTTATCCGTTTCGATCGGTTCCATAATCGACACGTCTTGCGCCGTCTTACGGTTGGCGCGAAAATACATTAAAATTTCGTTTTCCACGCACCGCGCCGCGTAGGTCGCCAGTCTGACACCCTTGGTGTAATCAAAGGTGTTGATCGCTTTAATCAAACCGATGGTGCCGATGGAAATTAAGTCATCTTGATCGTGCGCGGAACTGTAATATTTTTTGATGATGTGAGCCACCAGGCGCAAATTATGTTCCACCAAACGGTTACGCGCCGCCAGATCGTCGCGTTCGCGAAACGCAACCAAGCAGGCTTGCTCCTCCTCCGCCGAAAGCGGATGCGGAAATGAGCCGGTATTAACGACCTGAAGCGCCATAAAGAAGACCCGCGACAACATTCCGAAAATCTCAAACAACATAAAAACCCGTCCTTTCTCCACACTGTATGAAGAAAAAACGGTTTTTTTGCCTGTCCTCACACGAATCACGGAAAAAGTGCGAAATCGTAATGTAAAATCAAGGAATATTGATGTAAAATAAGCGCTTTCCCTTGCTTTTCTTCTCAAAATATGGTATGAAAAAGATAACATCACTCACTTTTAGGAGGACGAAAAATGAGAACCGATTTTTATGAGCAAAACACCGCGAATTTCCCGCGAATTGAAACAGATAAGTTGTTTGTGGATTATTCGAATGCCGCCAAATACGACGGCTTTATGAATAAAGCCTTTGCCTTTGTCGAAAACGCCCAGTTGCTCCGAACCGATCTGTGGAACCGTTTCGTTCAGCAATTCCGTGACGAAGCTGACACCGATAACGGCTGGCGCGGAGAATATTGGGGAAAAATGATGCGCGGCGCTGCCTTCGTGTATTCTTACACTAAAAACGAAGAGCTGTATCGCATTTTGAAACAAACTGTCAACGATATGATCGAAACCGCCAACGAAGTGGGTCGAATCAGCAGCTATCCCGTGGATTTAGAGTTTGATGGCTGGGATATTTGGTCGAGAAAATACGTCCTGTTAGGTATGCAGTATTTCCTTGAGATCAGCGACGACGAAGCTCTGAACGCCAAAATCGTTGAGTCGATGTGCAAGCAGGTCGATTATATCATCTCCAAGATCGGTGCAAAAGAGGACGGCAAACTGCCCATCACCAGTGCAACCTGCGAGTGGCGCGGTCTTAATTCCAGTTCTCTCCTTGAGCCTATCGTCCGTCTCTACAACATCACCGGCGAACAAAAATATTTCGACTTCTCCGAATACATCGTCAACGCAGGTTTCACGGATATTGCTAACCTGGTTGACCGCGCGTATATAAACGATTTTGATCTGTACCAGTATCCGGTCACCAAAGCGTATGAGATGATCTCTTGCTTTGAGGGACTTTTGGAATTCTATCGTATTACCAAAGACGAGAAATACAAGACGGCGATCGTCAACTTTGCCGACCGCATTTTGGAGAGCGATATCACCGTTATCGGTACTTGCGGATGCACCAGTGAGTTGTTCGACCACTCCGCCGTGCGTCAGGCAAACACCACCAACAATCCCATCAAACAGGAAACCTGCGTAACGGTCACGTTGATGAAATTCTTCTATCAGATGACCTTGGTGACGGGTGATCCCAAATACGTTGATGCGTTTGAAACGGCTTTGTATAACGCGTACCTCGGCGCAATGAACACCGAAAACGTCGTTGAGCCTCGTCTGATGGAGCAGCAACCGGATTGGGATTTTGAGCCGCTCCCGTTTGATAGCTACAGCCCCCTCACCGCGGGTGTCAGAGGCTATTGGATCGGCGGTCTTAAACATATGAGCGACAACCACTATTACGGTTGCTGCGCGTGCATCGGCTCTGCCGGTATTGGTCTGGCGCCGAAAATGCAGTTGCTCACCACCAAAAACGGATTTGCGCTGAATCTGTTTATCAACGGCTCGGTCGCTTCCAAAACGCCGAGCAACCAAGACGTCGTCTTTGACGTAAAGACCGCTTACCCCGTGGACGGTACCGTGAAGATCACTGTCAACACCGCAGCACCCGAAGCGTTTGAACTTCTCGTTCGCAATCCCGCTTGGAGTAAAACCACTTCGATCGCAGTCAACGGCGATACTGTTAAAGCTGAAAGCGGCTATACCCGTTTAGAGCGTGTATGGCAGGCAGGTGATACCATCACCATCGAATTGGATATGCGCACTGAGGCTATTCGCCCCATCCCCTACGGCACGCAGGTGCTGATGACCGATATTCGCTGGGGATACAATTATTCCGTTCCGGTATTCGACCGCGAGGATCCGCTTGCCAAGCATCACGTGGCGCTGCGTCGCGGACCCATTATGCTGGCTCAGGAGAATCGTCTGGGATATTCTGTGGATGAAGCCTGCGACATTAAAATCAACAATGACGGCTACGTCGACGTCACCCTCACCGAGACCGATATCTACCCGAATATCCTTGCGGTTAACGTCCCGCTTGCAGACGGCACGACTATGCTCGTTACCGACTATGCTTCTGCCGGTAAACTGATGAACAGCGACAGTAAAACCGCTGTCTGGATGTTGACGAAATAACCTGCGGGGTGTCACTTATGCAAAAAAACTGGGAAGCAATCAACACTGTAAAAGGTGAAAATCAAGTGTCCACGTTTGTGAAATTTCTCGGCAAACAAGATGGTAGCCCTCGTATTATGTTCGTAGGCAACTCCATCACCTGGCACGGCCCGAACGAAAGTCTGGGCTGGCACGGGAACTGGGGCATGGCTGCTTCTGCACCCGAAAAGGATTATGCTCATATCGTTATAAAAGCAATTTCCGAACGCTTTCCCGATGCCGCTTTTTGTATTGTTCAGGCGTGGGGTTGGGAATCCCATTACGAAAACTGCCCTTATGACGAGTATTTTGCACCCGCGAAAGACTTTCAGCCGGATATCATTCTCAGTATGGCTGCCGGCAACATTCCCGCCGAAAAACTGGATCACGATTTGTTTGTGGAAAGCATCCATGCACTTAACACGTATCTGTCAGGCGGAAGGTCCGATGTGAAAATTATTCGAACGTCCACCTTCTACGGTGGTGAACGGCGAAATTCCGCTATTCAAGACTACGTTAAGCGGGTCGGTGCTTACTATGTGGATATCAGTGATATCCGAGAAAATCCCGAAAACCTCGCCATCGGTCTGTTCGAACACAACGGCGTCGCTCACCATCCCGGTGACAAAGGTATGCAAGTGCTGGCCGAGCGTTTTCTTGCTTGCATTAACGAAAACAACCTGCTTTAAAAAATGAGGCAATTATGAACATACAATTCCCAAACCTATCTCAAACTGATATTGACCATGCCTTCGCGTGTCTTGAGGATTGTAAACAACCGGATGCTGCCGCCTTTGGCTTTCATCATCCGTATTTCACGCCGGGCGGTCACTACGGGAAACAATGGTGGCAATTAGACTCCGCGTTGGCATTGGGCGGATACAAATGGAAAGACCGAAAATTCGTCGAAACAGCGCTTCTTAACTTTATTGAATCGCAGCAACCGGATGGTCGCATCTGCTTGTGGGGCGCCAACGTATTACCCGACACGGTTGCGGGCGGCAACGTTTTGCAACAAACGCATGACGTATCCTCGCTTCCCAAGATTTTTGACGTTGCCTACCATATCCTAAAAGGCTCGACAGACGCGTCGTTAAAGCTAAAAACCTATCATATGCTGAAATGCTATCTCGATTGGTGGTTTTCACACCGTTTGGATACGAAAACCGGCTTGCTGACAGCGGTTTTTGAAGAAACGTTCATTCCGTATTTGGGGAAAACGGGTGAATACGCACCCGTCGATACCAACGTTGAGGTATACGTCGGCTGTCACTATACCGCGCTGTTAGCCCGTGAACTCGGGAAGCTACAGGATGCCGAATCGTTGGAAGCGCGAAAGGTCGCGCTGAAAAACAGCATCAACACCTATTTGTGGAACGATGAAAAAGGTGCGTATTATCCATACAGCGTAAAGGATCAATGCCATGTCGATCTTTTGATGGCGTCCACCTTTTATCCCCTGCGCTTGTGTATCGCCGACGCTCCCCGTAAAGACAGACTGCTAGAACTGCTCACAGCAGACGAGCATTTTAACTGGAACACCCTTCCCCTGACCTCCGTATCAAAACAGGATCCACAGTTCACCACAACACAGGGTGAATATAAGGGCAACGCCAGTTGGAGCGGAAACGTGTGGACCTTGATCAACGAAATGGTTGTGCGTGGGTTGTTGGATTCCGGTGAAAACACACTTGCCGCTGAACTCAGTATGAAAACCTTACACGCGTTCAAGGGTAAATGCAGTGAGTTCGTAGACCCGTTTGATGCATCGCCGCACGGCGTTCAAAAATACGCGTGGTCTGCCTCGCACTGGTTGCAACTGCTGATTGAGGTCATCTTTGGCATACAAAGCGATGCCGAACGTCAAGAACTATCAGTCACGCCGCATCTTCCAAACGCTTTACAATGCGAAACGCTTGCTATAACAGACGTTGAGGTACTGAACGGAGTTACCGCGGATATTACCATTGAAAACGGTACCGTCCGCTGTAACGTATCCGATCCTGCCGTAACCGTACGCATATAAAAAAGCCGTTCTTTCCTTTAGGGAAAGAACGGCTTTTGTTTTTTTATTGCGGCGTTTCAGGCTGTACCGCGGTGGTATAATCCAGATCCGCTATCGCCTTGGCATTGACCTCTTCCGGACTCTTGTACGTCGGTACCAGCTGTTTCATGGTCGCAATGATCTTGTCTTTGGAATCGGTGGCAAGCACTGCATCCAATTCGCGCAATTTTTTGCGAATATCCGCCAGGGTGAAAGGCGTTTTTTGATGCTCGATAAAGATCTTGCGATTGCTTGTCACTGTCAGATCCTCGCTGCGCATCAACAGTTCTTCATAGAGCTTTTCACCGGGACGCAAACCGGTTTCAATGATCTGTATGTCCACATACGGCTTGTAACCGGAAAGGCGTACCATATTCTCGGCAAGTTCCAAAATGCTGACCGGTGAACCCATGTCCAGCACAAACACCTCGGATCGCTCTGCCATTGCCCCGCATTGCAACACCAACTGTGCCGCTTCGGGGATGGTCATGAAATACCGAATAATGCGTTTGTCGGTCACCGTGATCGGTCCACCGTGCTGGATCTGCCGCTGAAACAGCGGGATAACCGAACCGTTGGAACCGAGCACGTTTCCAAACCGCACAGCGGCAAAGCACGTTTTGCTTGAAGTGCTCATGCCTTGCACGACCATCTCGCATAAGCGTTTGGAAGCACCCATAACGTTCGTCGGGTTTACCGCTTTGTCGGTGGAAATCAAAATAAACTTATCCGCTTGGTACTTATCCGCCGCTTTGGCAACGTGATACGTACCAAACACGTTGTTGCGAATCGCTTCCTCGGGACAATTTTCCATAAGCGGCACGTGTTTATGTGCTGCCGCATGGAATACGATCTGCGGATGATAGCGTTCAAACAGTCGATTGATCTTGTGCTCATCACGCACTGAAGCAACCTCAACGTGCAGATTCAATGCTTGTCTGTGCTCATAACGCAATTCCTGCTGAATATCATACGCGTTATTTTCGTAAATATCGACAATAATTAACTGACGAGGTTTTTGTTTAGCGATCTGACGGCATAATTCTGAACCGATCGAGCCACCGCCGCCGGTAACCATAACCACCTTGTCACGCAAAAACGCATCGTCATTGTCATCAAACACCACCTGCGGGCGTCCCAGAAGATCTTCTATGCGTACTTCGCGCGCTTTTGTCATCAACGGCTTTTCGGATTTGTTCGAAAATGCCAGCATATCGGGTAACACGCGCACCTTACAGCCGAGCGGCATACAAATCTGCAAAATTTCTTTATGCTTCTGCTCGCCGGCAGAGGGAATGGCTACGTAAATGGTGCGGGCATCGTATCGTTTCACAATATCCGCCATACGGCTGATGGGGCCGTCAATCGGTACACCCTGTATCTGCTTGCCGATCTTCAGCGGATCATCATCCACTAAGCAAACCGCACGATAAGTACTGTTTGCGTTGCGACACATTTCCCCAAGCAACAACGCACCGGCATCTCCGGCACCAATAATGATAACCGCTGTTTTATTCTGCGCCACACGGCTGGCAACCGTCCAGTCGCGGTATCCGCGATAGCACAAGCGCATCAGCAACATCAATAAAAGGGAAACCATAGCCGAGAACAGCATCGGAATCACCGGCGGGATTTTCCAAAAAGCAACGCCTGCAATCAACAAATATAAAATATAGCCTACTGCTCCCGCCTTGAACAGCGCTAAATACTCACGACTCATCGCATAGCGCCATAGGCTGGCATAGGTTTTGAATACGATCATACTGAACTCGATACACAGCCCCAACAGTAAAAAGTGAATTGGAAATCTGCTGTCGGTAAAATGAACAAACCCTCCATCACTGTGCGCCGATAAAAAATACAACGAGAAAAGACTGATCGCCAGTATGAGCATATCGACCAGCACCACACACAATTCCCGTATGCGGGAAAAGCGGAAACGTTCGGTCGCCTGACTCTTTTCTTTCACGTAAAATCACCTCAGGTCTCCCGTCAATAGGAGAAAATGGGGCTGCAGAAATTACATATCCACGTTTTGTGTATAGGAATAATCGTGTGCTTTGTAATATTTATACCGATCATAGCGGCTGTACGGACGACCGGCTTCTTTCATATCCGAAATCACGACACCGAGCAGATTGCCTTGCACGGCCTGAATGTTGGCAATCGCACGGCGCAGTTCCTCGTACGTCGTCTGTCCTTGGCGGGTGATCAGGACGGTACCCGCCGCCTTTTCACACAGTACAAGAGAATCGGACACCACACACAGCGGCGGGGTATCAATAAATACATAATCGTATTGAGCCGATACCTCGTCCAACAACTTATCCATATTTTCAGAACCTAAAAGCTCCGAAGGGTTCGGCGGCAAAGAACCACTGGGCAGCAAGTCCATGCCCTTTGCCACCTCGCGACAAACGCACTCACCAAACGTAAGCTCTCCCGATAAAATACGGGACAACCCATTATGCTTTTTCACACGGAAGGTTTTATGTTGAGAGGGTTTACGCAAATCCGCATCGATCAACAAAACGCGCGCACCCGTCTGTGCCATCGTAATCGCCAAATTGGACGAAGCGGTCGTTTTACCCGCGTTGGGTTCCGCGCTGGAAAACAGCACGATCTTCCGCTTATGAGGAGCCAGTGCAAATAACAAGTTTGTACGAACCGTTTTATACGCCTCAACAATCTGGAACGTGGTTGCTATGGGACGCGCATTTGAAGCGCCGTTATCGTTCCCGTTACGCATGGTGTTTACCTCCCTTTTTAACATTGTTGGGTGTAAAGCTCGGGATTTCGCCCAATACCGGTACGTTAACCTGCATCTGCAACGTTTCCTTGTCGCGGATGGTATTATCCAAGAATTCACGCAACAAGATTACCGCCACCGACAGCACCAATCCAAGTAACGCACCCATCAAACCGTTACGTAACACGTTCGCAGCGGTCTGCACGCCTTTGGTTGCATCCTCAACAACCTTCCCCGAAGTGACCTCAC
>JAZQTM010000084.1:0-63050 GCA_045630765.1 Acutalibacteraceae bacterium
TCCAAAGTGATGTTGGAGAATGGAGCCTGAGTACCCCAACGGCTGGGGGTGTTCACACCGAAGATAAAGGACTGGATACAGTTCTTTACTTCGCCATAGGAAAGGTTATCCACCTTAACAAAGGGGGCCAGATAAGTATCAAACGAAGAGAATGCCTGCGCGCCTGCCCATTCATTCTGCATAATGCCAAGGAAGTTGACCATCTGGTTGCAAAGAGAGACCAAATGCTTGGCGGGAGCGGATGTGATCTTACCGGGGACACCGCCCAAGCCTTCCTTGATCAGCTGCTTTAAGGACCAACCGGCGCAATAACCGGTCAGCATCGAAAGGTCATGGATATGGATATCGGCATTGCGATGAGCGTCTGCAATCTCTGCGTCATAGATCTCGCTGAGCCAATAGTTTGCGGTGATGGCGCCGCTATTGGAAAGGATCAAGCCGCCGACCGAATAGGTAACGGTGGAGTTCTCTTTTACACGCCAGTCGTTGATCTGCAGATAGTTATCCACCAGATCCTTATAGTTGAGCAATGCCGAGTTGACGTTACGGATTTTCTCGCGTTGTTTACGGTACAAGATGTACGCTTTCGCAACGTCCGAATAACCCGCCTCGGACAACACCTGCTCTACGCAGTCCTGAATTTCCTCAACCGAAATGACACCGTCTTTGATCTTGGGCTCAAAAGCCGAGGTCACTTGCAGTGCCAGCATGTTAATAACGGTGGGATGATAGTTTTTCTCCAATGCGTCAAACGCCTTGGTCATAGCAGCACTGATCTTAGAAATGTCAAATTCCACGGTACCGCCGTCACGTTTTACTACCTGATACATACTCAAATCCTCCTCTTTTATATTGTAATTATTTTTATAAACCGCTTAAAACCTACCCCGAGAGGGCGAGTGTTTACACTATACCACAGTTCCGGACGAATGTCAATATATTGTGTGTAATATTTTTCAAAAAACACAAGATATTGTGGTTAACCCTGCCCGCGGATGGAAATTTCCAATACGTAGGGGGCAAGAATGTCCCGAAATGCGGTAAGTTTCTCGTCCGAGGGGGCGTGTAAGCCTCCGCACAAGACGCTGTCGCGATCTACGTAAGACTGCAAAAAGAAGCGTTTTGCCTTTTGCGTGGGAGAAAGACGGGCAAGCCATTTCCCCAGTTCGGCAAACGATTGCTCGTCGTGCAACTCGTCGACGACCGTCGTACGCAACTCGTAATCAATCGCCCCACTCAACAAAAACGCGAGGCTTTCCTCAATAGCGTTCAGTGCTGTGGAGTGGATGCCGATCGTGTTGCCGTACTCTGCGGGACCGTTTTTCACGTCCATCGCAACGTAATCCAACAAGCCGTTGTTTACCAACTGTTTGAGTACGGCGGGGTGACTGCCGTTGGTATCCAATTTCACCGCATAACCGAGTGCTTTGATGTCGCGGATGAGCGCTTCCAGATCCGATTGCAACGTCGGCTCGCCGCCGCTGATGCACACCGCGTCCAAAAGACCTTGCCGTTTTTTCAAAAACGCTAACAGCTCATCGGTGGAAATGGTTTCGGGTGCCGCATCCAACAGATCGCGGTTGTGACAGAAGGGACAACGGAAATTACAGCCTTGCAAAAAGACTGTACAAGCCACTTTGCCGGGATAATCCAACAGTGTCATCTTTTGAAGTCCTGCAATCACCATATGTCTGCCCTCCTTATTTTTTGCGTGCCTTCACATCATACTATATCTGGTATGCCTTGTCAACAGAAAAAACACAAGATATTGTGTTTATTTTCTCATTTATCCCATATTTTGGGTGATAATGGTACTAATTCGACATAAAAAATACAATTCAGACAGCGTGTTTCCCGCAAAAATTCACGGACAAGCCTTTATACTCAATATAACAAGGAGGACGAGAAAATGGTGGTACGAATTGAGCAGGCAGGGAGTACGATCACGGCGCGGTTATCAGGCGAGCTGGATCATCATACGGCGCGCGTGATGCGTGAGCAGATCGATGCAGCGGTGGGAGGCTCTCCCGCCAAACTGTTACGATTGGATTTTTCCGGTATCGGGTTTATGGACAGCTCGGGAATCGGTCTGGTTATGGGGCGGTATCGGTTGATGCAATCCCGCGGCGGGCGGTTGCTGGTCGTGGGGGCATCCGAGCGGCTGTTGCGGGTGATGCGTTTGGCGGGTCTGCAGCAGTTACCCGTTTGGGAGGACAACACAAACACTGAAACAAAGAAAGAGGCGTAATACTATGAAAAAAGCGATGAACGAAATGAAATTGACTTTCCCCAGCCGATCCGCGAACGAAGGGTTTGCACGGTCGGCGGTAGCATCCTTTTTATCACAACTGGATCCCGCGGTGGACGAACTCGCGGACGTGCGAACGGCGGTATCGGAGGCGGTGACGAACTGCATTGTACACGCGTATCGAGATGCCATTGGTATGATCACGATTCAAATGCGGTTGTTTGCCGACGGACGTGTGGTGATCAAAATACGCGATCGCGGTTGCGGGATCGCAGACGTCAAACAGGCAATGGAGCCGCTGTTTACCACCGGCGGCGACGATCGTTCGGGGCTTGGATTCTCGGTGATGGAGAGTTTTACCGATCGGCTGCGGGTAACGTCCAAAGCAGGACGCGGAACGGTGGTGACGATGGAAAAATACATCGCAGTAAAAGAACGGCAGGCGACGTTGGCGTGAGCGAACGCGAGGAAAAGATCTGCAGTAATATAGGATTAGTACATACCTGCGCACGCCGCTTTATCGGGCGCGGCATCGAATACGACGATCTGTACCAAGCGGGCAGTATGGGGCTTGTCAAAGCGGTGGATGGTTTTGACGAAAGCCGCGGACTTAAATTTTCCACCTACGCCGTTCCGGTGATATTGGGCGAGATTCGCCGTTTATTTCGTGACGGCGGTACGGTCAAGGTCAGTCGCACGCTCAAAGAACTCGCCATGCGCGTATCGCGTGAGCGAGATGCGTTTTGCTTGCGCGAAGGCAAAGAGCCGAGCGTAACCGAATTGGCGGAGGTGCTCGGTCTTGAACGCGAGCAGGTGGCGGAGGCACTGGGAGTGTTGCTTCCCACACTATCGTTGACACGAAGCGGCGAGGAGAGCGACGGCGACGAGGTGGATATCCCCATCGATTCGCCGGAGGAGGGAATCACCAACCGTCTGGCACTGCGGCAACTGCTGTCGGAATTACCGCCGCACGATCGTTCACTGATTGAGTATCGGTATTTCAAACGACAGACGCAACAGGTGACGGCAGACGCGCTCGGTATGACACAGGTGCAGGTATCGCGGCGCGAACGCGCCATCTTACGCAAATTGCGCGAAGAATTGATTGGATAATCGGTAAAAAAATAAAAAATAAAAACATTTGTTCGTTTTTCTCTTGATTTTTGAAAAATGATGCGGTATAATGAGGACAATGACCGCGTACCGCGCGGGGAGAAGTGAGGAAACGAGCATGGCTGACATGAAGAAAAAGGCGGCGCCTGCCGCACCGT
Organism: Acutalibacteraceae bacterium; assembly: GCA_045630765.1. Lineage (GTDB taxonomy): Bacteria > Bacillota > Clostridia > Oscillospirales > Acutalibacteraceae > RGIG3009. The sequence continues at coordinate 3,520 of JAZQTM010000084.1, forward strand.
CTGTCAACAAACAAAAGGCGTTGGAGGCGGCATTGTCGCAGATCGAAAAGGCATATGGCAAGGGCGCTGTTATGCGTTTGGGTGAAAACGCCAATATGAATGTGGAGGTCATCCCGACCGGTTCGCTGACGTTGGATTTGGCGCTCGGCGTGGGTGGTTTGCCGCGCGGCCGTATTGTGGAAATTTACGGACCGGAGGCGTCCGGTAAAACGACGCTCGCGCTGCACGCAGTAGCACAGGCTCAAAAGCAGGGCGGTGAAGCGGCGTACATCGACGTGGAGCACGCGCTGGATCCCGTATATGCCAAAGCGCTTGGCGTGGACGTGGATTCCTTGCTGGTTTCTCAACCGGATACCGGTGAGCAAGCGCTGGAGATCGCGGAAGCGCTTATTCGCTCGGGCGCTATTGATATGGTGGTTATCGACTCGGTTGCGGCACTCGTACCGCGTCAGGAGATTGAGGGCGAGATGGGCGATTCCCACGTTGGTCTGCAAGCGCGTCTGATGTCCCAGGCAATGCGTAAATTGGCGGCGGCTGTCGGCAAGGCAGGCTGCGTGGCGATCTTTATCAACCAGCTTCGTATGAAGGTTGGCGTGATGTACGGCAACCCCGAAGTCACTGCCGGCGGTAACGCACTCAAATACTATGCCTCGGTGCGCCTTGACGTACGCCGTACCGAAACGCTTAAAGTCGGCGGCGAGCCGATCGGTTCACACACCCGTGTGCGCGTGGTGAAAAACAAGGTAGCGCCTCCGTTTAAAGAGGCGGAATTTGACGTGCTGTACGGCAAGGGCATTTCGCGTATGGGCGAATTGCTGGATCTGGCGATCAAACTGGAGATCATTCAGAAATCCGGTTCGTGGTTCTCTTATAAAGAGGAGCGCTTGGGTCAAGGGCGCGATAACATCAAGGATCTCTTGGTGGCAAATCCGCAGCTCAGTGCCGAAATCGAGCAAAAGGTGTTGGAGGCGATCAACAACGGCGATGCCGACGATGTTTCCGAGTCGATGCCTGCCGCTCCCGCCGTGGAGATCCCGATCGGGGCAGCCGCACAGTATACGGCCAGCACCGCGCGTTCCGCTATTGATATTTCGGTGGACGACGAATGATCGTTGTCGGTGTCCGTCCCGCCCGTCAGAGCCGTGTCAAGTTATTGATGGACACGGGCGAGGAGTTTTTGATTGATAAAAAAACATGGGAAGAATCCGTCTTTTCGGTGGAGTCTTCCCTGTCAGAAGATCAGCTTGAAGAACTGATCAAGGTATCCGATCACCGCCGTGCGCAAAGCAGGGCGGTGTATTTGCTGTCTAAACGCGATTTTTCCCGCCGTGAACTGGAGCAAAAACTGTGCCGCGAAAAGGGACGCTACGTGGCGGAAAACAAGGAGTTGGCACAGCAGACGGCGGCACGTATGGAAGAATTGGGATACGTTAATGATGCCGCGTATGCGGAACGTCTGGCGGAACGGTACAGCCGTGAAAAATTGTACCCGCGGCGGCGCGTCGTACAAAAACTGATCGAAAAGGGTATCGCGCGCACTCTTGCAGAAGAAGCGGCGGCGGTGCCGGAAACCGCAGACGAGGATCTGGCACTTGAATTTCTCTTGAAAAAGCGCTATACTGTTCCGAAAGAACAACACGAAGCAGACCGCATTGCCGCTGCACTTATGCGGTATGGGTTTGCCGGTGAAGATATCCGTCGCGCCATGCGTCGATGGATGGAGGGCGTAGAGAATGAGTAAAATCGGAATGGTATCGCTTGGTTGTCCGAAAAACCAAATGGACGCTGAACTGATGTTGGCAAAACTGCGGGATGCCGGTTTTCAACTGACGTCGGAAAGCGGACTTGCTGACGTAGTGATCGTCAATACCTGCGGATTTATTGAGGATGCCAAGCGGGAAGCCATTGAAAATATTTTGGAGTTTGCCCAATTGAAAAAGGAAGGGCAGATCAAAAAGCTGATCGTGACGGGTTGCCTCGCACAGCGGTACAAAGACGAGCTTTGCAGTGAATTGCCTGAATGTGACGCGGTGCTGGGACTTGGCGCAAACGACGATATCGTCGAGGTTGTGCGTGAGGCACTGGCAGATAAGACTATTGCGCGTTTCCCCGACTTGTCTTGTTGGAGTTTAGATGGTGATCGACTGCAGTCCACGCCGGATTTCTATGCATACCTGCGTGTGGGTGATGGGTGCAACAACTGCTGTACGTACTGTGCGATTCCTCATATTCGCGGTCGCTTGCGCAGTCGTGATAGTGACGCGATCATTGAGGAAGCGCGTAAACTTGCCGCAAACGGTGTCAAAGAATTGGTACTGGTTGCGCAGGATACCACGCTGTACGGCGCGGAGGAGGACGGCGTGTCCAAGCTCCCGCAGTTACTGGAACGCTTGTGTGAAATTGACGGGTTGCAGTGGATCCGATTGTTATATTGCTACCCCGAGCATATTACCGAAGAATTGTTGGACGTGATTGCCGAGCAAGACAAGGTCGTAAAATATCTCGATATCCCGATTCAGCACGCGAGCGGTCATGTGCTTAAAGCGATGAATCGACCGGGTGATCGTGAGAGTTTGACGGCACTGATGGCGCATATCCGTGAGCGCGTACCGGGTATGGTGTTGCGTACGACGGTGATGACGGGTTTCCCGAATGAAACCGAAGACGATTTTGAGCAATTGTGTGAATTTATCAAGGAAGTTCGCTTTGAACGGCTTGGTTGTTTTGCATTTTCTGCCGAGGAGGGGACGGTTGCGGCTTCTATGCAGCCGCAGGTGCCCGAAAAGGTGCGTGAGCAGCGGCGCGATATCGTGATGGAACTGCAAACGCGTATATCGGAAGACTATCAGGCATCACAGGTCGGCAAAACGGTGGAGGTACTGGTCGAGTCGTTTGATCGGTATGCAGAATGTTGGTTCGGTCGCACCTATGGCGATGCACCCGACATTGACGGAAAAGTGTTTTTTACAACCCGTGAACGCGTGGCACCGGGTGACATCGTGCAAGTAAAGATCACCGAATATATGGATTGGGATCTTGTGGGGGAACGGATATGAATTTACCGAACAAATTAACCGTGGTGCGCATTGTTTTGGCGCCATTGTTTTTGCTGTTTGCCTTGTGGGAGTTTCCGTTTCATTACGCGGTGTCTTTGATCGTGTTTATTGCCGCCGCGTTGACCGATATGTTTGACGGAAAAATCGCGCGCGCCCAAGGGCTCATTACCAATCTGGGAAAATTTTTAGATCCGCTTGCGGATAAAATGCTGACCACCGCCGCTTTTCTTGTGTTTATGGTGACGGGACAGATGAACGTGTGGGCGTTGATGATCGTGTTGACGCGTGAATTTATGGTAACCTCGGTACGCTTGCTTGCCGCCAAAGACGGAACGGTGATCGCTGCGAACATCTGGGGAAAACTCAAAACGGTAGCGCAGTTCGTTGCGATTATTTACACGTTGACTGCGCTGGAATTCTCCACGTGGCAGAGCGGGCTCTTGTCGACGGTCACCTTGTCGGATGCACTGTTTTCCGTGCCGCTGGTTGTTGGCGAAGTGCTGCTTTGGATCTCGGTGGTGCTGACGGCTGTGTCGGGCGTGGAATACGTAATCGCCAACCGTCATTTTTTCAACCACAACTGACGTACCCGCCTGAAACGGTGGCTTTTCGGCGCTTTGTGGTTAAGGATGAAAAATAATAGTAGACATTTCTTAAAATTCTGCTATACTAAAATTAATGAACTGCGTTGAGCGGGAAAAGTAACCGAGCGATACTGTATCAGAGAGAGGATGTCATCGGCTGAAAGCATCCTTAACAGAACGGCGGCGAAGATGCACCCGTGAGCAGGCAAGGGGAACGGGAATCTCAGTATCCTTGTCCGGTGGACCGCCGTTATCGGGTATCAAGTGAAACACGAAGTGGAACCGTGCCTTGCACCTTCGTCGCGATTTGTCGCGGCGGAGGTTTTTTGTTTTGGGAGGAAACCGTATGTTTGAACGATTAAAAGAGGATATCGCGGTCGTGCGGGAAAAAGACCCCGCCGCGCGATCGACTTTGGAAATCCTTTTACTGTACAATGGATTAAAAGCGGTGCGTGCTCATCGCCGCGCCAACTGGTGTTATCACCACGGGCTGAAATTCTGGGCGCGCTTTATTTCGCAGCATGCTTTGCGCCGCACCGGTATTGAAATTCACCCTGCCGCGACACTGGGACGTCGGTTGTTTATCGACCACGGCACGGGTGTGGTGATTGGTGAAACGACGATCATCGGTGACGATTGCACCTTATATCAAGGTGTGACGCTTGGCGGTACGGGTAAAGACAAAGGCAAACGGCATCCCACGCTTGGTAATCACGTAATGGTCGGTGCCGGTGCTAAGGTGCTCGGCCCCATAGAAATCGGCGATCACGTACGTATTGCCGCGGGCGCAGTGGTGTTGCAGGATATTCCGTCGGATTCCACTGCTGTCGGTGTGCCGGCACGCGTGGTGCGGCGTCACGGTGAGAAGATCGTGGAATTGGATCAGGTACACATTCCCGATCCGGTGGCACAGGAAATTCAACGCTTGGAACAGCGTATTGACGAGTTAATTCAAAACGGAGGGAACTAATATGAAAGTTTACAATACGATGGCGAGAGAAAAGGAAGAGCTCGTCACTATCGAGCCGGGCGTGGTACGCATTTATGCTTGCGGACCGACGGTCTACAACTACATTCATATCGGCAACGCGCGCCCGCTTTGTGTGTTTGACGTGTTGCGTCGGTATCTCGAATGGCGGGGATATACTGTCAAATTCGTGCAAAACTTTACCGACATTGACGATAAGATCATTCGCCGTGCAAACGAAGAAAACGTTGCCTACGACGTGATTGCCGAGCGGTACATCGAGGAGTTTTGGAAAGACGCCAAGGGACTTGGTGTGCGCGAAGCAACGGTACACCCGCGCGCGACCGAAAACATAAACGAGATTATTGATATTGTTCGCACGCTGGAAGAGAAAGGCTACGCCTACAAGGCGGCAAACGGCGACGTTTATTTCCGCACCCGCAAGGACGATGGATACGGCAAACTGTCGCATCAGCCGATTGACGATCTGGAATCCGGTGCGCGTATCGGTATCGGTGAAGAAAAAGAAGATGCGCTTGATTTTGCGCTTTGGAAAGCAGCAAAGCCGGGCGAGCCGTTCTGGGAGTCGCCGTGGAGCGAGGGCCGTCCCGGTTGGCACATTGAGTGTTCGGCAATGGCGCGCCGCTATTTGGGCGAGTCGATCGACATTCATTGCGGCGGTCAGGATCTGATCTTCCCGCACCATGAAAACGAAGTAGCGCAGAGCGAATGCTGCAACGGCGTACCGTTTGCGCGCTACTGGATGCACAACGGCTATATCAACGTGGACAACAAGAAGATGTCCAAGTCCTTGGGCAATTTCTTTACCGTGCGTGACGTAGCCGAGAAATTCGGCTACGAACCGATCCGTTTCTTCTTAATTTCGTCGTCGTATCGCAGCCCCATTAACTATAATAATGAGAGCATTGAGCAGGCAAAGGCTGCTTTGGAACGCTTGTACAATTGCTTAAACGCGTTGGAATTTGCACTGAAAAATGCGCCTGCCGGTGAAGCGGATGCAGCGGTACTTCAATTCTGCGATAAGCGCCGTGAGCAGTTTATCAAAGCGATGGATGACGACCTGAACACTGCCGATGGTATTTCCGCCGTGTTTGAATTGGTGCGCGATTGCAACCTTATGATTGCCGACGGACAGCCGACCGAGGGCAGCTGCCAAGCAGCACTTTCGTTGTTCAACGAACTCACCGATGTGTTGGGCTTGCTGTATAACCGCAAGACGGACGGTGACGATACTGAGATCGAAGCGTTGGTGGAACAGCGTCGTGCCGCCCGTGCCGAAAAGAATTGGGCGGAGTCCGATCGTATTCGTGACGAGCTTAAAGCGATGGGCGTTGTGGTGGAAGATACACCGCAGGGCATGAAATGGCATCGCGTATGAAAAAACAATTTATAAAAGCGCTGATCTACGCCGCGATGACGATCGGGTTTTTAATTTTCGTGTTGGTATATCATAGCGGTATGCATAAACCCGATCAGATTGATGTATCCTATTTTCAGGCACAGCGTTTTCTCTTTATTGCCGGTGCGGTTTTGCTCGGTTTGGGGATATCGTTGCGACGGCATTTGTTATCGGATGCGCGGTTTTTATCGTTGCTCGGCGGCGCGTTGCTGGTTGCGTTTTTGGTGATGTTTTTGATGTTCGGTGGGCTGTCGGGTGCGTTTGACGCGACAGGCTATGCGGCGGCAAATGCGCAGCTGGTGATCCTTGACGGCGCGGCGATCGCGTGTTTTGTGCGGTGTGCCGTACTTTCCGCAGGTTTGCGCGATGCTACGCGTACGCAGAAATGGATTGCGCGACTTCTCTGTGCAGCACTTGCTGTAACGATGGTGTGCCTAATGATTACGGGGATCGGTACCCGTTTCGCTCGATACGATGAAACCGAAGCGGAAGGATACCAATATTCCGAATATTAGGGGATAGGGTATGTTCACAAAAGCGGAGTCTATTACGATGAAACTATCCGGTGTGCACGACAGCGCCACGCAAAAGGCGGCGGCACAGACGCTCAAACGGATTCACGGCGTTCGGTCGGTTTCGGTTGATTGGCGTAACGCCGTTGCGGACGTCACGTTTTTGCCGGAAAAGACCACCGTTCCCGTGCTGACGCAAGCGTTAGCCGATGCCGGATTTTCGGTGATATGACAAGAAAGCCTCTCTCGATTTGATCGAGAGAGGCTCTTTTTATTGCAACTGCGTGTAGCACTCACGCAGTGTTTCGCACGAGGCGTGAAACAAGCGCTGTTCTTCTTCGCTTAACGCCATTTCGTGAATACGGCGTACGCCGTTGCGGCAGATAACACAGGGAACGCCCACGAACACGTCGTGTTCACCGTATTCGCCGAGCAGCTTGGCGGACACGGTGATAACGCTGTTCTCATCACCTAAAATGGCTTTGGTGATGCGCGCAAGTGACATACCGATACCGTAATACGTGGCGTTTTTGGCACGAATGATTTTCTGTGCAGCGTCACGCACCTCGCTTTCGATGCGGTGCAGATCATCCCAGTTACCGTATCCGCGCGGCGGCTCGGCACAAATATCCTCGAGCGGTCGGGTGGCAATGGTTGCTCTTGACCACGGGACAAATTCGCTGTCGCCGTGTTCACCGATCACGTAGGCGTGCACGTTACGCGGGTCCACCATCAACAGAGCACCCAACAAATACCGCAAGCGGGCGGTGTCCAATGCCGTGCCGCTACCGATCACGCGACGCGGATTAAAGCCGGACAACGCGCAAGTGATCTGCGTCATGATGTCAACGGGATTCGTTGCCACCAAAAAGATACCGTTGAATCCCGAACGCACCACGGGACCGACGATAGATTCAAATACTTCGGCATTTCGTCGCAACAGATCCAAACGGGATTCCCCCGGTTGCTGTGCCACGCCCGCGCAGATCGCCACAATATCGGCGTTCTCGCAATCGCGATAGTCACCGGCATAGATACGCATGGTGGACGAGGCAAAGGCGAGGCCGTGGTTGAGATCCATCGCTTCACCTTCTGCGCGTTCACGGTTGCGGTCAATGAGCACCAGTTCGTCACAAACGCCTTGATTAAGCATCGCGTAGGCATAGCTCATACCGACCATGCCGGTGCCGACGAGTACAATTTTTCGGTTATCTCGAGACATAAAAAATTCCTCCCGCACAGTAGTATGTGTAGGAGGAACAAAAATAGTCAGTTTGCTTGTACGGATAACGTGTATTCTCGCGGAGTCATACCGGTGGCTTGTTTGAAATGCCGCGAAAAATACTGTACCGAGGTGTATCCGAGGTGATCGGCGATCTGAGTGATGTTGCCGTTGCTTTCGCGAAGCAAGGTTTTGGCGCGATCGATTTTTAAGTTGCGGTAATATTCCATCACGCCTTGCCCGGTAACCGCCTTGAAAATTGTTTTCAAATTGGTGGCGCTCTGCGCGGAATACTGGCAGATAGTGGAGAACGACAGATTATCGTTCAAGCGATCTTCCATATACTGAATGATGCGATTCACCAGTTCGTTATCCGAGCGGGCTTTAATGGATGATGACGGTTTTGTATGATCGTTTACGCCTTCGGCGTGACGGATCATATCAATCAACAGTGTTTCCAAATACAGCGAGATAAGCTGTTCGCTGCCAAAGGGAGCGTTCGGATTGCGGGGCATTTGCAACGTGTACGGATCCCCTAACGGACCGTCAAACGCGCGCCGACCTTCTTCAATGATACGCGCGAGTAAGTCGCGCTGACGGGCGGTGACATACGTTGTCTTATTTTCAAAAAATGCCATCGCGGGAGAGGTGCAAACGAAAGTGACGATCACCACGTTCGGCGCAATAATACCATTGGCATATAAATTGTGAAATTCATCAGGTTTGTGAAATAAGATCTGCCCTTGTTCCAGTTCGAAGGTTTGGTCGTCGGCCACAGCTTCCAGCCGTCCTTTGTCGATGTATACGAGTTCCCAAAAATCGTGTTTTTCACCTTCGAACATATAATCCTTGGCGTGTTCAAAGTAATGCACGGTAACGACAGCATCCACCGTAATCTCACGGTGCAGAACGGTAGGAACGTATTTCGGCATAGTCGACGACTCCTTTCTCAAATTTTTGACCTTGTCTTAAGGGTATACTCGCGTTACGCGCTTGCTGACTCCGCAAAAAGCTTCGTACGAAATGGAATCGCAAGCCCGTGCGAACTCTTCCACAGGTAGTTCCTTCGTTCCGAAAAGCACGGCGGTCGTTCCCACGGAAACCTGCGGAATGTCCGTGACGTCAACGAGGCATTGATCCATACAAACGCGTCCGACACTGGGTGCTAACGCGCCGTTGATCGATACGTAAAACTTGCCGGAAGCACACCGCGGCAAGCCGTCGGCGTAACCGATCGGAAGGGTGGCGAGTGTGGTTTCACGTTCGCAGACGAAGGTGTGTCCGTAACTGACGGCGGTACCGGCGGGTACTGTTTTGATTTGTGCGACGACGGATTTGAGGGTCATTGCCGGTTGAAGCGGTGCGATCTCGTCAACCGCCGAAGCACCGTACAGCGAGATACCGATACGCACCATATCCAGGTGCATTTCGGGGAACCGCAACGCGGCGGCGCTGTTGCAGCAATGCCGCAGCGGGAACGTGATACCGCGTGCTTTCAACGTATCTAACAGATCCGTGAATCGCTTATATTGCAAACGGGTGCTCGCGTCGTCCTTGGGATCGTCCGCGACGGCGAAATGGGTAAAGATGCCCTCCGCGTACAAATGCGGTAACGAACAGGTGCGAACGATTGCTTCCACGGGGGAGGCGTCATCTTGACAGAAAAATCCGACACGCGACATACCGGTATCGATTTTCAAATGCACGTTGACCGTGACGTTTGCTTTTGCCGCTGCCTGTTCCAACGCCTGCGCATAGGATTCATCCAATACGGCTTGCGTGATGTGGTGATCGGCAAGCGTTTTGGCATATTCAGGCGGGGTATAGGCAAAAATTAAAATGGGGGCAGAAACGCCGTTTTGACGAAGTTCCAATGCTTCGTCTACGTTGGATACACCAAAGAAATCCGCATCCGCCAACAGCGGCGCCACACGGGCGGCACCGTGTCCGTAAGCGTCGGCTTTCACCACTGCCATGCAACGGCAATCGGGGGAAAGACGTTCTTTGAGTGTATGATAATTGGTATGGATGGCATTCAAATCAATTTCCGCCCACGTGCGTCGTAAAAAGTCGGACACAATGAAAGCCTCCTTTTCAAAATTACAACTTACTCCAGCATCCAGTATAGCGTTTTTTTGATAAATAATCAAGTGTGAATATATACTATTCACGGGAGGTGACAGTATGACTGATAAGAAAAAAGAGTTGGAAGTCCCGTTTATGATGCCGATCGGCGGCTCACCCGAAACGGCAGAGGAACTGGTAAACAAATACGGCACGTATGAAATCCAACCAACCGCTGACAGCGATCATTTGTTTCCCGCCATCGCACAAGGATTACCGAGCGATGCGGAAAACACTGAAATTGATAAGCCGCGTATAAAACGGATCATGCGCGGATATGATAACGACAAAATGATGTAAGAGGTGTCCGTATGGACGTATGGATGATCGTTAAAGCGTTTGTGGTTGGCGGGTTGATCTGTGTGGTTGGGCAACTGCTCATTGATGTGACGAAGCTGACTCCCGCGCGCATTTTGGTGCTGTTTGTCACGCTCGGCGTGGCATTGACGGGACTGGGGTTGTATGAGCCGCTGATTCAGTTTGCGGGAGCGGGTGCCAGCGTACCGCTGACAGGGTTTGGGTATGCCCTTGCCAAAGGGGTAGAGGAAGGCATTGCCCGGCAAGGTTGGCTCGGTATTTTCACGGGCGGCCTGACCGGAACGGCGGGCGGTATTGCGTTTGCGGTAACGCTGGCGTTTCTGTGCGGACTGTTTTTCAAATCAAAAGATAAATCGTAACGCAAAACAGCGCACCGATCAAACTTGATCGGTGCGCTGTTTTTTGTGTTACGGTTCGTAGTTTTCAAAAATGGGGAGGTAGCCTTCTTTCAAGGCGGTGTCGTGCTGTTCTTTATCGGTAAGCGTCCACACAACACCTTGTACGCGCCACAGTTTGCGCGCAAGTGTGACGCTAAAGCATTTGCGATCGGTGAACTTATAGGCCACGAAATCGGGGCGTGTGAGGAGGTTTGCCAGTAGGTGCGTCAACAGAAGCTTGGTGACACCCGATAACTTTTCCTCGCTGCCGATGAAGTTTTGCGACAACTGACCGCGCACGACGTCGGGATAGCGCTTTTTGAGGTGCCACAGACATCTCGGGTCAAAGGATTCAATGCAATAGTCGCCTTGGTACGATTTCAGTTCGTTCATTGTTGCGTCCACCAAGGCACCGTGATTGCCGGCGGCTTTCAGTTCTACCACGATGGGAGCAACGCCGTCAAACACGGCGAGAACTTCGCGGAAGGTAGGGATGGTTTCGGCTGTACCGTTTAAGTGAAACTGCGAAAGATCGGCAGCCGTGAGATCCTCAATCTTGCCATCCTCTCCGGTCATACGAATGAGCGTGTGATCGTGAAATACGGCGAGCGTGCCGTCTTTCAAGAGATGAACGTCCAGTTCAACGCCGTATCCCTTTTCTTTTGCCGCACGAAATGCAGACAACGAGTTTTCGGGGCGCGTGTCGTTGTGCAGACCGCGATGAGCGAATACGTGACCTTGCAATTTAGCGGTGCGTCCCGTGCGTCCGCCGACGGCAATGACGTACAGTATGCCGAGTACAACGGCGAGGATAAGCAACACAATCAAACACTCAATCATCGACGTCCAGCGCCTCCAAGCCCTTTTTCGCCACAACTTTCGCATCACCGTGACGGACGAAGAACATCGTCACAAAAGCGAGTGCAACGCAGATAGCGGCATAGGGGAACAGTGCGGTGAAGCTGATCTTATCCATCAAGAAACCCGATAAGACGGGGGTGGCGATCTGTGCCGCCATAGAAGCGGTGTAGTAATAGCCGGTGTATTTGCCGATATCACTGCCCGAGCACATTTCTACGACCATCGGGAAGCAGTTAACGTTGATGGTTGCCCACGCGATACCTGCCAACATAAACATCGCGTTCATCAGCATGGAGGGACTGTCGGCACGTAAGAATGCGGCGACACCGAATGCGGCGGCAAGCATCACAACGCCGCCGAGGATCGTCTTTTTACGGCCGATCTTCGAGGCGACCATACCCGCAGGGAGATAGGCGACGATTGCGGCTGCTTGTGCGAGCAGCATCGTAGTGCTGTAATCTTTTGCCAGCACTTTCGGTGCGTAGATCGAATACTTGGACGTAACGGCGTTGTAGCCGAAGTACCACAGTGCGATGGAAGCCAAAATGAGAATAAGCGAGAGTTTTTCGCCTCTTGTCAGACCGCGTTTTTTCGATGTATCCTCAACGGCTTCTTCAATGCCCAAACGAATACTGTCATCCCGCATTTCACGCGCCCATTTCGTTTCACGCACAGTGAGCAGGAAAATGGCCAGTGCCGCTAACATAAGCGCGGCGATGATGATATAGTAGGTCGTATACGGCATCAGCGCGTTGCGCTTTTTCGAAATGGCAAACACGATGCCGAATACCAGTACCAAAATACCGCCGGCAGTACCCATCAAGTTGATGATGGCGTTGCCTTTACTACGCAAGGGCTTTATCGTAACGTCCGGCATCAGTGCAACCGCGGGAGAGCGGAACAACGACATCGAAATGAGAAGTAAGAGCAATAACCCGATAAAGAAGATGAGCGACGAGGGATTTTGTGCGGTGATTTCGGCAACGCGCGCTTCGCGAGCGGGCTCCACGTAATTGGTATAGTTCTCGTTAGCGACGGCTTTACCGTCTTTTTCCACTTCACACGTGATAGTGGTAAACTCCTCAAGCGTGAATTTGTCCGACAAGACAAACGTTTCGCCTTCGGGAGTTTTTAAGGTTTTTTCACCCTGTGTTTCGTAAATTACCGTGAGAGCGGCGGGATCGTCGATGGTGGCGACCTCGCGGATCTGCTTTAACTGAACGCTGTCAACGAACGACAACGCAATAAGCAACGCAGCGGCGAGTATGGTACCGATCGTGATAAAGGGCGTACGTTTGCCGAACCGAGAACGGCTTTTGTCGCTGAGCGCACCGAATATCGGCAGCATAAACACCGCCAGCACGTTATCAAGCGCCATGATAAGTCCCGACCAGGTCTGGGACATACCGAACTTGTTGGTTAACAGTACCGGAATGGTGGCATCGTATGCCTGCCAAAACGCACTGATAAGGAAAAAGGCAAAGCCAACCAGGATCGTGCGTTTATAATTGAGTTTTTGCATAGGAGTCCCTCCTTTAATGTAATACCTATCTGTATTATAACGGATACTTTTGGAAAAATCCACTTTTTTCGATGATGTATTTTTATAAAATGTCTTGTAAGGTGAGGGAAATCATCGTATAATAAAAAAGCACTGATTTATGCACTGTGTGATAAATGGGAAAAATAAAAGGAGAGAAATACCATGGTTACACTGAAAAACGAAGCAATGACCGTCACGATCAAAGAAAAGGGTGCCGAAATGACGTCGGTACTCGCGGCAAACGGCACGGAATATCTGTGGCACGGCGATCCCGCTTTTTGGGGTAAGCACGCACCGGTGCTGTTCCCGATCTGCAGCGGTTTGATAAATGGGGAGTACCACTACGAGGGAAAAACGTATGCGCTTCCCAAGCACGGATATGCGTGGGAGAAGCTTTTTACTCTTGAGAGTGCAACGGATACCGAGGCAACTTTCTTATTGTGTGATGATGAGGAAAGCCGTAAATGCTTCCCGTTCGCTTATGAACTGCGCATCACCTATCGTTTGAACGGCAACACAATTGAGGTGGATTATGACGTGACCAATCCCGCGGATAAACCGCTGTATATGTCGATTGGTGCGCACGAGGCGTATGCTTGTCCGGAGGGCGTCGGCGAATATGAGATCGTTTTCCCGCAAGCGGAAACGCTGTATGCTTCGAGAAACATCAGCACCACCGACGATAAGCAACTCGTTTTGGATAACAGCAAGGTGTTTGATCTGAACGAAGAACTGTTCGCTAACGATTCGCTCAATTTCCGCGGCGGCAGCAAATCCGATTCGCTTATTTTGAGAAACAAAAAGACCGGTCGCGGTGTGGAAGTCAAGTATGAGGGCTTTGAAAATCTCTTGTTATGGCAGCCGTACAAAGCACCGTTTTTGTGCGTGGAGCCGTGGTGCGGTTTCCCCGATGTAAAGGGTCACGACGGCGATATCACAAAAAAATACAGCATCCATTGTGTTGAAGCGGGCGAGACCTTCCATCGCGTACATACGATCACGTTGCTGTAAAAAAGGTTGACAAACCGACAAAATGTGATACAATGGTTATCGAAAATTGAATAGGTCCTTATCAAGAGTGGCGGAGGGACAGGCCCTGTGAAGCCCGGCAACCTGCAAGCGCAAGGTGCTAAATCCTGCGGTTTAGACCGACAGATGAGGTGGAGATACGCCCCGTATTCTGTACGGGGCGCTTTTTTCGCAAAGAAAAGGAGAAATAACGTATGGCAAGACATTTTTTCACATCAGAATCCGTAACCGAGGGACATCCCGATAAAGTTTGTGACCAGATTTCCGACGCGGTACTCGACGCGATCATCGGTCAGGATCCTGCGGCACACGTTGCGTGTGAAACCGTGACTACCACCGGTATGGTGATGGTGATGGGTGAGATTACCACGACGGCTTCGGTCGATATTCCGAAGATCGTACGCGGTGTGGTGAATGATATTGGTTACAACAACGCGTCCATTGGTTTCGACGGTAACACTTGTGCCGTGATGACGGTGCTTGACGAGCAGTCGCCTGACATCGCGATGGGCGTTAACGAGGCGATCGAGGTGCGCGGTGACGAAGAGGGCGATCAGTACGATCGCATCGGCGCGGGCGACCAAGGTCTTATGTTCGGTTTTGCGTGTGACGAAACCCCCGAACTGATGCCGCTCCCGATCTCGCTGTCGCATCGTTTGGCAAAGGAACTTGCCGCGTTGCGCAAGAACGGTACGCTTTCGTATTTGCGTCCCGACGGCAAAACGCAGGTGACGGTGGAATACGATGGTAACCGACCGATTCGTGTGGATACGGTGGTTGTATCGACGCAACACGATCCTGACGTGACGCTGGATACCATTCGTGCTGATATCACGAACAAGCTTATCAAAGCAGTGGTACCGACCGAGTTGATGGATGAAAATACCAAGATTTTCGTTAACCCCACCGGTCGTTTCGTGGTAGGCGGTCCGCAGGGTGACAGCGGTCTGACCGGTCGTAAGATCATCGTGGATACCTATGGTGGCTATGCTTGCCACGGCGGCGGTGCTTTCTCGGGCAAGGATCCCACGAAAGTGGATCGCTCCGCTTCCTATATGGCGCGGTACGCGGCGAAGAACGTGGTTGCAGCCGGTTTGGCAGCACAGTGTGAGGTACAGCTTGCGTATGCTATCGGTGTAGCAAATCCCGTTTCGGTGCGGGTGGATACCCGTGGTACCGGCACGGTTGCCGACGAGGTACTTGCCGCGGCAGTGAGCCGTGTGTTTGATTTCCGCCCCGCGGCGATCATTGACACGCTTGAGTTGCGCAAACCGCAGTATCGCGCGTTGGCGGCATACGGTCATATCGGACGTGAAGATCTTGACGTCGTGTGGGAGCGCACTGACCGCGTTGAGGCGCTCAAAGCAGCAGTTTTATAAAAAATATTGACATTATCCGTGGATAATGGGATAATAGAGGTTGTATGAGAGTTATTACCGGAACCGCGCGGGGCTGCCGTTTGGAAACGCTCGAAGGTTTGGATACGCGTCCTACCTCCGACCGTGTGAAAGAAGGGCTGTTCTCCGCCATCTGTTTTGAAATTGAAGGGCGGCGCGTGCTGGATCTGTTTGCCGGTTCCGGGCAAATGGGTATTGAAGCGCTCAGTCGCGGTGCCAAATCGTGCGTGTTTGTGGATCGCAGCCGTCAGGCGGCAGAGGTGATCCGCCGCAACCTGCGGGCAACCAAGCTGGAAGCGGGAGCCGAAGTGGTGTGTCGGGACTCTTTGGAGTATTTGGCACACGCAGCTGGACCGTTCGATCTGGTGTTTTTGGACCCGCCGTATGCTGCGGAATTGCTCGTACCGTGTTTGGAACAGCTTTCCGGCAAGGTGGCGGCAGGCGCCACGGTGGTATGTGAAAGCGATCGCGAAACCGTATTACCCGAAACTGTTGGAGCGTTTTCGTTGTATCGTTCCTATCGCTACGGGCGGGTAACCATTCGGTTGTATCGCGAAAAAGAATAGAGGTCGTCTATGAAACTGGCAATTTGTCCGGGTAGTTTTGACCCGGTGACCTGCGGACATTTGAACGTCATTGCCCGCGCGGCGGCAATGTTTGACAAAGTGATTGTCGTCGTTATGGTCAATAACAATAAACATCCGTTGTTCACGCAAGAGGAACGCGTGGAATTGCTCAAACGGGCTACCGCGGATTTCCCGAACGTGGAAGTGGATGCGTATGGTGGAATGCTCGCGGAATATGCCCGCGAAAAGCAGGCGACCGTTATTGTTAAAGGTTTGCGCGCGATGTCGGATTTTGAGTACGAATTCCAAATGGCGCTCACCAACCGCAAATTAAACCCCGCAGTGGAAACGGTCTTCTTGACAACGAATGCCGAGTATATGTATCTGTCGTCCAGCTTGGTCAAGCAGGTGGCGGCGCTCGGCGGTGATATTCGTGAATTTGTGCCAGCGTGCATTGTTAAAGATATTTTAGAAAAATACGGAAGGAACGAAGAAACATGACTATCGAAAATTTACTGGACCAAATTGATGAAATGATCGACAAAGCCTGGGGTTTACCGTTGTCCGGTGGTAAATGCTTGGTTGAGGCAGACAAGCTGCGCGATATCATTGACGATATTCGCGGCAATATGCCCAGCGAGATCCGTCAGGCGAAATCCATCGTAGCGGATCGTACCGACATCATCGAAACCGCGAAGAAGGAAGCCGAAGATATCGTCCGCACCGCCGAGGAGCGCGCTCGTGCGATGGTGATGCAGGAAGAAGTCGTCAAACAGGCGGCGCAGAAGGCAAACGAGATCGCTACGCAGACCCAGCTCAAATGCCGTGAGATGCGTAAAGGCGCACAGGATTTTGTGGACGATCTTCTCAAACGCACGGAAGAGGATTTGGCAAAGCACGCGTCCGAAGTGCATCAGATGCGTCAGATGCTGCGTAAGCCCGCTTCTCGCGAGGAGTAAAATCGAGTATCAAAGAGACCAATGCAGAGGCATTGGTCTCTTTTTTTATAAAAACTAATAAATTCTCGGACAAGCCCTTGCGTTTCAGGCAAATTCGGGGTATAATACAAGATGCATTAAAATCCGAAAGGAGTAACAATATGAACTATTCCCATGAAGTTGAACAAATGTGTATAGTGAAGAAGGGCCCGCATCACGGTCCCGCTCCCATTCCCGAAGAGGGCAAATGGGTAAAAGCTACACAGATCGCCGACATTTCCGGCCTTACCCACGGTGTGGGTTGGTGTGCACCGCAGCAGCGCACCTGCAAATTGACGCTCAACGTCAAAAACGGTGTGGTTGAGGAAGCGTTGGTGGAAACCATCGGCTGCTCCGGTATGACCCACTCCGCTGCAATGGCTGCGGAGATCCTTCCCGGCAAAACGCTGCTCGAATGCCTTAACACCGACCTCGTGTGCGATGCCATCAACGTCGCGATGCGCGAGTTGTTCTTGCAGATCGTGTACGGTCGTACCCAGTCCGCATTCTCCGAGGACGGCTTGTCCATCGGTGCCGGTCTGGAAGACCTCGGTAAAGGTCTGCGTTCGCAGGTGGGTACCATGTATTCCACCAAGGCGAAAGGCGTGCGTTTCTTGGAAATGGCAGAAGGCTACGTGACCAAGATCGCGTTGGATGAAGAGGGCGAGGTTATCGGTTATCAGTTCGTCCGCCTCGGCAAGATGCTGGAAGACATCCGTCACGGCATGGAGCCGAACGAAGCCTACAACAAAAACATCGGTCAGTACGGTCGCTTCGATTCTGCAGCGAAGTACATTGACCCCCGTGAAGAATAAGAGGAGGTTGCAGACATGGCGAACGATGTAAAATTCGAAGGCAAAGACAGACGTCTTGCCAAAATTGAAAAGTTTTTGGCCGAGAACGACCTCGGTTCGATGGAAGAGTGCCGCGATCTCTGCCTGAGCAAGGGTATTGACGTGGAAGCCATCGTCAAGGGTGTGCAGCCCATCGCGTTTGAAAATGCTGTTTGGGCATATACTCTGGGCGTTGCGCTGGCTCTTAAACGCGGCGTGAAAGAAGCAGCAGAAGCTTCCGCTGTGATCGGTGAAGGTTTGCAGGCATTCTGCGTTCCCGGTTCGGTTGCTGAGCAGCGTAGTGTTGGTTTGGGTCACGGTAATCTCGGCAAGATGCTCTTGTCGGAAGAAACCGATTGCTTCGCTTTCTTGGCAGGTCACGAATCCTTTGCGGCGGCAGAAGGTGCTATCGGTATTGCCCGTACCGCCAACAAGGCTCGTAAACAGCCCCTGCGCGTTATCTTAAACGGTTTGGGTAAGGATGCGGCGTATATCATCAGCCGTATCAACGGTTTCACCTATGTGGAAACCGAATACGATTTCTACACCGACGAGCTCAAAATCGTCCGTGAAAAAGCGTTCTCCGACGGTGAGCGTGCCAAAGTTCGTTGCTACGGCGCGAATGACGTTTCGGAAGGCGTTGCCATCATGAAGTACGAGAAGGTTGAGGTTTCCATCACCGGTAACTCCACCAACCCGACTCGCTTCCAGCATCCGGTGGCGGGCACCTACAAGAAATGGACGCTCGAGAATGGCAAAAAATACTTCTCCGTGGCATCCGGCGGCGGAACGGGCCGTACCCTGCACCCCGATAACGTGGCGGCAGGCCCTGCCTCTTACCGCTTGACCGATACGATGGGGCGGATGCACGGTGATGCACAGTTTGCGGGTTCTTCCTCCGTTCCGGCTCACGTCGAAATGATGGGCTTGATCGGTGCAGGTAACAACCCCATGGTTGGTATGACTGTTGCTTGTGCAGTTGCGGTTTCCGAAGCGCTGAAATAAGAATTGTTTGAACAACAAAGCGACACGACGCTTGAGAGCGCCGTGTCGCTTTTGTTTTTCATAGTGAATTTAGAGCAAAAAGGGTTTTCCGATTCGCTGATATTTTGTCGGTGTCAATGCGTTATACTCCAATTTTTCCCACTCATCATCTCCCACGATGGTTGACAGAGCAGCCAAATTTTCCTCCGTATGGGTAATTCCGGGAATCAATGGTGTCCGAAGAATAAAGGGTTTACCGGAAACCCGCAAATGTTCCAAGTTTCTCAAAATGAGCGCATTGGAAACGCCGGTATAGTGTTGGTGGAGCGCATCATCGGCGAGTTTTAGATCAAACATGACATAGTCTACACATTCAATCACGCGCCGAAACAGGCGCTCGTCAGCATATCCGCAAGTTTCAATGGCGGTGTGCGCATCCGTGTTGTTGATAAGATCAATGAGCGCTTCTCCTTGGAGGAGCGGCTCGCCTCCCGAAAACGTGATTCCGCCCTCGTTTCCTGACAATCGTTTTTGTCGCGCGACCAGTGCGAAATATTCGTCGTTTGAAAGTTCTCTGTGCGAGAGCTGAAGAGCGTCTGTCGGACATACCGAAACGCACTTGCCGCACTGCGTACAGCGTTCTCTCGATACGGTGTGTTGGGGAGCGAAGGAATGTACGCCGTTTGGGCAACAGACGCATTGTTTGCACGACACGCACTTGTTTTCCTCATAGATCAAGATGGACGCCGTTTGTTGTGTTTCGGGATTGTGACACCAAGCACAGTGCAAAGGACATCCGGCGAGGAAAATGGTGGTGCGTATGCCGGGACCGTCGTGTAGAGAAAAATCTTGAACGTTACAAATTTTCAACACAGTTTATACCCCCGACACGGTCCTTGTGATGACCTCTTCTTGATATTCAGGCGGCAGCATCACAAACGGGGCGGAAAATCCGCAAACCCGCACGATGATATGACCGTAATTTTCGGGATCTTTTTGTGCCGCTAACAAATCTTCTTTGTTCACACAGTTTGGTTGAATAGACATCGTCTTACTGCGCGCCGCCATTCGGAAGAACTGCACGATGTTGTCGGTGTTCAGTTTTCCGGCGGGCAGTGTCAGCGTCACCGAAAAATTGGCTGCCAGCTTATTGGTATCCACATACCGCAAACTATCCAAGATGTCAAACAGCGACATCTCGTTTTTTTGACGGACGGGGGTTAGCCCCGCACTTAAAAAGTCCCCCTTTTTTCTGCCGTTGGGTAATGCGGGAATATCATCGCGCCATCGTATGATCTCGGTATAATGGTTGGATCCAAGGCGGAAACAGCCGCCATAGGCGGTGGGCAAGTCACTGAAGACCTCATACATATCGTCGATGAATTGTGCAACGAATGTTGAGGAGACTTCGGAGCCGTCGCCGTAACGGGGGCATTTTTTGGCTTTTGCGTGCAACGTCCCGTTGAGCCACCCGTTTCGACACTCATCAAACAGCTCACTCACCGTACATGCTTTTTTCTCAAAACACAATTCTCTGATCGCCAGCAGCGAATCGACCGTTTCGGAGAAAGCGGTAAAATAGACGGTTTCCTTACTGTACTTGCCGGAGCCCGCGGTGATATCTTTTCTTTTGGGAATACACGGTTCCATCAATGCAGAGAGTGTACACATAGGGTTTACGCGAGGCCATACCCGAACGCCGCGGCTTTGCAGTGCCGCCTTTTGTACGGCAATGCGACGAATACCACCGAGATAACGGCGGTACAATTCCTCAAAGCTTTGGCAATCTTCCAGTGATTCAAAATGGATCTGTACCTGTTCCATTTTATCCCGATAGTTATACATCGACCACACCAACGGCGTTTCGATCCCGAAATATTCGCCGGAATTGTGAATGTACGCATTCGGAAGCAAAATGTCCCAACATCCGCCGACTGCATAATCGTAGGCGTCCTGTTTTTCAATACCGGAAGCGATGAGAGCGGGGATGATAACGTCATCATTGGCAAACAAGCTGAACCCTTTTCCTGCCAGCAGACTGCTGCCCGTGGCTTTTAAATACTCTTCCGTAGATGTTTCACTGTAACGGAGCATCATTTTTGGGTACAGAATATTCTCGGCGTCGCGCGCTTTTAAAAAGAGTTTTGTGATGCCGTTGAAGACGGGGTTGCCGTCTTTGTCACACCCGCCCAAGGTGAGGGTGTTTTCCAGTTCGTACTCAAAGCCTTTTTCCAGTTTCTGTGACCGATTGAGCGTGCAATCCCAAATGAGCAAAAATTTAGTGATCAAGTCCAGCAAGGTGTCGTCGGTGACACCGCGCATTTTATCAGCTTCATATAGCGGCGCAAGCAGCACGTCTACGCGCCCGAACGAGCTAAAGCCCATTCCTTCCAAACTGCCCAACGCTTTTCTCATAAAGGCCAATACGCACAATCCCTCGTGAACGGTTTGAGGCGGGTTGAACGGTACGGTTGAAGCCAGTCGCGAAAGTTCGGTAAGACCTTTTTCTTTTGCGGCAGCTGCAAACTTTTCCGCCATACGGCATAACGACCGAATACCGGCTGCGGCACCGTCGATAAAGTCTGCCTCTTCCGCATTTTTGCAGTTTTCTTTTTCGGCTTTCAGTTCTTCTAAAATGCCTTTAAGACCAACCGAAAAAACCTTTTTAAATGGTAGACCCAGATGCATCCGATCGGTATAGATGCCGCACTGAATATACAATCCCGCCGCTTTTTGTTCGGAATACAATTCAAAAGCGTACGGGTCGGCATCCTTAAACAAATGCTCGTTTCGTCTGTACAACCAGCCGTTTGCGTGGATAAAATTCCCCCGCGCAAAACTGCCGTCACAAAAGGCGGTCAGCACACCTGTTTCAAAAAAGAAAGGAATATCCTCAAACAGTACGGGCTTGATCAAGTCGGTAATGACTTCATACTGTTTGGCTTTTAACTGATAGGACGAGTCTGACGGGTGGCTTTCGGCGTACGTGTCCAGTCGTTCAAATGCCAAATCCCGTATTTGACTCGCGATCGTCGGGAGCTCAGAAAAGTAAAACGTGTTTAGTTCGTTTCGGATGTGTTTGTATGCCATGCTACATCCCCCTTTGCTTTTATTATACGAACTGATGGACGAATAGAAATAGAGAAAAGATATTTTTTGTATAAAAGGGAACAAATTATTGCTTTTTATATTGATTTTTTGTACAATGAATTTCGGGAAGGTGAGATTTATGCTGAGTTTGGAATCTGTATCGACCATATATTTTTATCAAACAGGCCGAAAGTCCTGGAAAAACGAGGGCCAATTTAACAGACATATTCTTGCGTATCAGTTGTCGGGACATTACGATCATAAGTTTTCGTCGGGGATGCTGAATGTTAAGCAGGACACGTTGCTGTTTATCCCCAAAGCGACTCCGTATGCCGTTCAATGTGTAGAGTCGGGTAAGTCGGTCTGTATCAGTTTTTTCGGCGAGTTTGACTTGCCGCCGACCGTTTGTGACTGTAGTGCCAATCCTCAGATCAAAAATCTGTTTTTAAAAGCGCTTCGCTACGAAAACCTACACTCACCGATCAACGCGTGTGAAGCGGCGGCGATCGTCTATTCGCTCTGCGCGTTTTTGCTTAAAAGCGCGCAAGGTGAATATTTGGCGCACCGCACCCGTGGTAAGATTGAACAAGCTCACGCGTACCTGACCGAGCGGTATACGGATCTGTCTCTGAAAATCGAGGATGTTGCCGCTCAATTTGAGATGAGCACGAAATATTTTCGTTCACTCTTTAAAAAATGCTATAACGCCACGCCAACGCAGTATCTGATTTCGCTTCGGCTACAAACGGCGGTAAACTTGTTAACGGAAAGCGATTTGAGTATTAGCGAGATCGCTGCACTTTCGGGGTTTTCGGACGTGTATTATTTCAGCAAACTTTTCAAATCCAGATTTGCGGTCTCCCCAAAAGACTATCGGCGGCTTCGGCAGTAAAGCGGCTTGCGGTTGACAGGTTTTGGGTACGGTGTTACAATCTGAACATACGCAGAAAATGCAAGGAGCAAGAGGTATGGGCGAACTGCAAAACAGCAATAAGCGCGTTGGGGAAATGGAGTTTCTTCGTTTCCTCTTTTCCGTTATCATCGTGTTACATCATTCCCGCAATTTTGTCGGGAATGCCACGTCGTTGTTTCTAAACGGCGCCTTTGCGGTGGAGTTTTTCTTCATATTATCGGGATTTCTGATGATGAAAAGCATGAGCAAACTGCAAGGTGATCCCGAAAACCTCGGTGGGGAAACGGCGCGTTTTATTAAAAAGAAATATTTGTCGCTTTGTCCGGATATGATCGTTTCGTGGATTATCGGAGCGGTTGCTACCGCTGTGATTGGCAAGTACACGTTTGGCGCGATCGGCAATATGCTTCGTGACGGTATATGGGAGATGGGGCTGTTGACGATGACGGGTATCCGTATGTCCACCATCAACAATGCCGTATGGTATCTGTCATCGATGCTGTTGTGTATGGCGATCCTGTATCCTTTGCTGCGCAAGTATAAAAATATGGCGAAGTTCGTGGTGATTCCGATTATTACGTTGTTGATATTCGGTTACTTTATCGTTAAAACCGATAGTATACGCTTGCCGTTCGGATGGGCGGGCTTTACGTACCGCGGTAATCTGCGCGCCTTCGCCGATCTGGGCGTCGGTATCGTTCTTTATCAGATCACCGAAACGTTTAAGGTCAAACGATTAACCGCGTTTTCAAAAGTACTGTTGACGATCGTCAAATATGTCGGTGTGATTTCACTCGTTTGGTATATGTACGCTATCAGAAAGCCCACCGTTCAGTACGATCTGTTTTATATTTTCGTGATTATGCTGGTGATCGGTCTGGTGTTCAGTAATCAGACGTATGGTGCGCGATTGTTTGATAATCGCGTGGTAGGTTTCTTAGGTAAATTCAGTTTGCCGTTATATTTATCGCATTATTATTGGTCGCGTCTGCTCAAAGCACTATCGGCATCGATTGGTGCGACGCAGGCGATGCTTTTGTATTTGTTACTCAGTGTGGTGACCGCCGCGGTGGTGATGGCACTGTCAACACTTATCAAAAAATACAAGCCGTTTTGCAAGATAAAACGGTTATTGGTAAAAGAATCGCCTTCGGAACCCGTTTATGTACAGGACGTATCCGAAGTGTTGAAATGAGCAAAACAAAACGGACACATCCCGCGGGATGGTCCGTTTTGTTTTTGGATGCACGTGGGTGCAATATTGCTAAATTTTTAAGCAATAGAGCGCTCTTCCTCGTCGTAAAAAAGAAAGCGTTGTAGTTATAAACGCCCTCCCGAATTATGCTACTGATGAAACATCATATAGCAACTCAAAAAGATGAATTATTGCTGATATTTTACAATATTTAGCAAGAAATTGTAAGTGTTTGCTATAGAATGAAAATGAGGAGAGTACTTTTTGTGAATCGTGTAGAGTCAATATTTTTATATTATTTGTCAATATAATGCACTATACACCGTTTTAAAAAGATGATATAATACAATTGACTATTTTTATAAACAGACACGAGAAACCAAGCAGGCTTACAGTTAGTCCCTTTCCTATTAAGATTATAACGAGGTTCATTCGGTCGACATACAAAACATCACATTTTGGCAGGAGGAAAAGGTTATGAAAAAGCACATTTCCAAAGCGAAAGCGCTTCTCAGCATTGTGCTGGTGCTGTGCCTGGTGGCTGTTATGCTGCCGACGGGCATCTTCACCGTTTTTGCAGCTGAACGCGCAACCAGCACTTGGGGTGGTGCAGGAGACGTCGCTACATCGTTTGGTGGTGGTACCGGTAAACAAGACAACCCGTACTTGATTACTAATGCCGCACAATTGGCTCTGTTGGCAAAAAACGTCAACGAGGGCGTTTCCACTTATAAAAATGAGCATATCAAATTAACGGTGGACATCGATTTAGCCGGGAAAGCTTGGACGCCGATTGGTGGCGGTACTACCAAAAAAACTTTCTATGGTTCTTTTGACGGTGACGGGCATACCATTAAAAATTTGTCTGTTACGGGCACGGGCTCAGAGTCCAATATCAGTTTTGGCTTTTTTGGTCTAATCGCCAACGCTACCATCAAGAACCTGCACTTGGTAGATGCATCGGTTACGGCAAGTGATGCTGACAATAACTTTAGTGTCGGCGGTTTAGTGGGAAAAATGACCGGCAGTTCTGGGCTATCCGGTTGCTCTTTTAACGGTACAGTAACCACGAGCGGTACAGGTGCTTCAAACCGCTATGTTGGTGCTTTGGTTGGCTGGTACTCCGGATCCGGTGGCGGTCAAATTGCTAACTGTTTTACAACCGGTACGATTAGCCTCGAAACAAAAGCGCGTGTTGCCGGGCTTGTTGGCATTGCGTTTGATACGACAGCAGGAGGTAATACCGATTTAACTGTAAAAAACAGTTATTGCACCATGAATATTACCGGAGCTACTGCAACCAGTAGCCAAGCGGCGGGCTTGATCTCCAACGTCACGTCAACCTCACTCGGTGTGACGATTGAGAACTGCTTTTTTGCCGGTACGATTGACTCATCTTACCCGTTCACTTATTCTACGGCAAGTGTTATTACCGTCAAATCCAACGTATATATCAAAGAGGGGTGGTGTACCAAAACCGGTACGGTCACACCTAACGGGATCGGCGTCGATACGCTCACCGATCGTACCAAAACGGCAGAAGAATTCAAAAACGGAAGGGTAACCGACCTCCTCAACGGTAATTCGAATATCTGGATGACCGGTAAGGTGCACCCCATTCATAAACGTGACTTACCGACGCTGTCAACGTTGAAGGTGAACAATCAAGCGATTGAGCTTGTGAAAGGGTTTGCCGAGTATGATGCGGCAGACGTGGAACATAACGTAGAAACGATTGCGCTATCCGCGGCAACTGGATTAGAAGGTGCTACCGTCAAGGTGAACGATGCTAACGCACAGGGGATCGTTACGCTTGGCATCGCCGGTACAACGACCAAAATCACGATTGAGGTTGATGATGGTGTGGTGGCGAACGCCTACACGGTCAACGTGTATCGCAAACCCACGCCGTGGGACGGCACGGACATCGAACCGTTTGCGGGCGGTACCGGCACCGAAGAGGATCCGTATTTGATCGCCAATGCCGCACAACTCAAGTTTATGGCAAAAACGGCTACCGATGTTAACGGTGTAACGATTGGTGATAAGCATTATCCGTACAACAACTACTCCAATAAAGTGGAAGCAACGAGCTTCGAAGGAACAAAAAATATTAAAATCATTGCGGATATCGACTTAAACGGAAAACCGTGGATGGCGATTGCTTCAGCAGCAAAGAATAACGGTACCTACACGAAGGATAGTAACGGCATACACACGTTTACAGAAGCCTCCGGCTTTAAGGGTAACCTTAACGGTGATAACCACACCATCTACAACATGAACTGCACACAGGGATCCGGCAACTTTTTTGGGTTTTTTGCTTTGGTATCCGGTACGGTTATTGAAAATCTGCATTTTCAGTCGGCAATCGTCAACAACGGATCGACCTCTTCTGCCTATATGGGCGGCATTACAGCGAAAACAACCGGTGCGGCGACGTTCCGAAATTGTTCGTTTAACGGTGACGTAAAACGAACGGTAACATCAGGCGGAACAGCACAGTTTGTCGGTGGTCTTATTGGCATGGTTCAAATGAGCACAGGCAGACTGACGTTGGAAAATTGTTGGTCAACGGGTACTGTCAGCCAATACGCGAACAACGACATTGGCGGTCTCATTGGTAACTCCTTTAGTACGAATATCAAGATTGATATCAAATCTTCGTGGTCTTCGATGAAGGTGGAGAACACAAGATCGGGGAAATTAGCCGGCGGTTTGGTAGGCGGACTCAGTGACGGAGCAGTTTTAACCATTACGGATTCGTATTTTAACGGTACGGTCAATCTTCCGTATCCCATTTGCTCGGATGCGACCGGTGTAACCCTCCAAAACGTACATTACACATCCGATTATTATGCAGGAACGGATACAAGTGCTGTTGCCGGCGGTGCGTTGACCAACGCAACCGCGCAAAACGATGCTGCATTTGCCGACGGTACGGTCACGGAGTTGTTAAATGGTGATAAAACCCCCATTTGGGCAACCTCTACTGCCGGTTATCCGGTGTTGTCCGATTTGTTGGCAACTGCTAATGACGCGTTGGCGCCGGTGGGTACGTCAATTCGCTCAAAAGGCTCTTCGCAGGGTATTCGCTTCAAGTTCACCATCGCAAACACTGCTAAGACTGCCATGCTCAAAGAGGCAGGTGTTGTGGTAGCGCAGCTTTCGGATGCAGATGGAAATATCAAACCCGAACTCGAAGATGAGAATCTGACGATGCACAACCTGCAACCGAGCGATGCGAGGTATTACAAGTACGTGACGGCGAAGGCTTACGAAAAAGGGACAAGCACTTGTGCATTTGTGAATTACACGGATGACAAAGATTGGTTTGCGGCGGCACTTATTAACTTCAAGACACCCGAAAAACTGACGAACAAGTATATTGCTCGTTCTTATGCAATCTATACCGATGCACGCGGGCAAGAGATCCTCGTATACAGTGATGTTATGGGCGATAAGAAATACCACGTTTCGGTTGAAGACGTGGCAAACGAGTATTACAATAACGCAGAAAAAAGAGCGCAACTCACCGCAGACGAACTTACGTATGTCAAAGGAATTGTAGAGGGTGCGGGTTGGTATGTAAGTGCCGATTGGAACGATGACGGTGTGCTCAAAATTTTGGCGATCGGTAACAGTTTTTCGGACGACAGTATGAATCACGTGTATAACATAGCGAAAGCCGCCGGTGTGCAGAAGATTTATCTTGGCAATCTGTACTATGCCGGTTGCACGCTGTCACAGCATTTGTCCTTTGGAAAAAATAATGAAACCAAATACGAATATCGTGTCAATACCAACGGAACTTGGGTAACCACAAAAGACTATAAAATGGTCGATGCCGTTAAAGATGAAAACTGGGATTTCATCAGTTTCCAGCAAGGATCTACGTACAGCGGACAGGCAGACACATACGATAAACTGGATGACTTAATGGATTTTGTGGAGCCGTTATGTACCAATCCCAAAGTGAAGTTTGCATGGCACATGACGTGGGCGTATCAGCACGATTGCACCCATAGCGGTTTTGCAAATTATGACAACGATCAAATGACGATGTATAATGCCATCCTTTCTGCTGTGCAGAACAAGATTGTGACAAATGATCGAATCGTTAAGATCATTCCCAATGGTACGGCGATACAAAATGCGCGCACATCGTATATTGGTGACAATTTCACGCGTGACGGATATCACTTAGCTAAACCATTAGGTCGTTTTATTGCGGGACTTGGCGCAGTGGAAACGCTGATCGGTATCGACTGGGATAAGTTTGATCTGGAGTTCCTTTCGACCGTTGTTGACGATTTACCCGAAGATGAAACGTTGTATTTTGAGATGGCACTTGAAAGCGTCAAAAATGCGGTTGACAAACCGTTTGAGATCACCCAGTCCACCTTTACGGAAAAAGCGGAGTAAGGAGGTAACCGAAATGAAAAAAGAGTATATGCAACCCAGCATGACGGTTATCTCGTTTATTGCGAGAGAGAATATTGCGATTGATAATTTCGCGGTCGAGCCTATTGGCCGGTTGTCAGATGGCGATATTTTGATCGATACCGACGATCTCTAAAGGTAAGGTGACAGCCTTGACGAAAATAGTAAAGGTTATTGCGCTTTGTGGGATGTTGCTTGCGCTTGTTTGCGCGTTGCTTCTTTTAAATAACGAGAGAACGGATAAGACGAACGATACAACAACAAATAAAACGACTACCACGTCATCCCGGTTGGTTTTGCCGGATGAGGATGGTAGTGGTGATGTTGACGTAATCGTTCCGACCGGGAGCACGACAAACAGTACGTCGTCTACTACGGCGACAGGTGAAAAGGGTACGGTAACAAACGGTGACGAGCTTGTTACCAATAAAACGACATCACCAACGCGTGGCGCGGAGGACGACGGTTGGTTACCGGATGTTGGCACGAAAGTCCCAAAGGGATAATAGGAACATAAAAGTAAAAAAGCCGCCGCAGGAAAATCTCCTGCGGCGGTGTTTTTTATAGCTGTGCTTTGATGGCGTCAAACGTTTCGTTGCTGATGACGTGCTCGATTTTGCAAGCATCCTCCGAGGCAACCTCGGGATCAACGCCCAATTTCACAAAAAAGGCGGTCAGTACGTGATGACGTTCGTAGGTGCGTTCGGCAACGGTGATACCGATTTCCGTCAACTTTAAATACCCGTTATCATCCACGGTAATAAACCCGCCGTTTTTGAGAAGACCGACGGCGCGGCTGACGCTTGGTTTGGAGTATCCCATTTCCTCTGCCACGTCAATGCTGCGGACGGCGGCTTTTTGTTTGGATAGCAGGTAAATGGTTTCCAGATACATTTCGCCCGATTCCTGTAAATTCACAAAGCCACCCTCCTTTCTAACGTTACAAGTACAGTATACCATACTTTAAACGCTTTGCAAGAGAAAAAGCGCCCCTTTTTTAAGGGGCGCTGATAGGTTTATCGTTTAATGCGGAGTTTGAGTTGTTTGACGTTTACCTGGAAGCCTTTTCCCGAAAATACTTCGGAATACTGGACCAACAGGAAGTTGCCGTTTTCGTCTTTTAACTTGAGGTTTTCTGAGTAGAACTGACCCGCCGATTTGGTGGTGACCATCACAATGGCTTCGTCCCAATGATACGCATCCTCGGAAGTATACAGAACAAAGCTGTCGCCGGGATACTGACCCTCATCACCGAGGCAGTGCGAACGACCATGCATAACATACACGCCGTCGATCAACTCAATTTGCGGGTTGCGGATCGCTTGGTCGACGTACACCTGATCCACGATCTCCCATGTTTTGCCTTCGTCCTTGCTGATCGCGTGGTCGAGGTGCAGTTCATCGGATTTAATGTAAACGTAAGCGTGTAAAACGTTCTCGGTATCAAAGATCATTGCGCCGTAAGCGCGAGTGGCGATGGTGAACGGAATGACGGAGATCTCCTCAAACGTTGCACCGTTATCAAAGCTCTTATACAGGCGATATTTATGCTCGTCCGTTTCGCCCCACATATAATCGTTGCAGAACTGCAGCACGTAGATCACGCCGTCGCGGACAAACGCATCGTAAATTCTGCCCTTGTACGGGAACAATTCTTCGGGTTCACTCCAGGTTTCACCCTGATCTTTACTTTTAACAACAGTGGGGGTTTCCCACGGTACGCAGAACATTTCTGCAAGTGCACTGTTGCGCAAGCAAAATGCCAAAATGGTACCGTCGGGCGCCGTTACGGCTTTCTCAACGGAGATGGTGAACAGACCATCTTCAAAACTCTTTCTGGAGTAGGGGAGCGTTTGCAACTCGGAGTAAGTTTTACCGCCGTCACGCGAAATGCAATATTCCACCCAACCGTAGCAGTAGTGACCGCCTTTACGAACGGCCGAGTAGTTTGCGTTAAAATCAATAAAGCAGTTCGGTGCGAATTCCGTCATTGCGTGGGACATATGACCGCTTCTGTGACGCGCTTCGTTGTCCACGTGCATAACCGGATCTTCGATAACAACCGTGTAGTTTTCACGAGCGATTTCTTTCATCAGAAAACACCAACCTTTCACGTAAATTATACTGTATGGAGAAAAGGTGATACAATAACCGAATAAGACTTTTCGTGTTATTTTTTGGACATGTTGAAAAAATAGTGTTATTTTTCAGACATTTCCTTGCGAAATACACCGGGAGGGGTGCCGTGATGCCGACGAAAGAAGGAAACGAAGCTGCTTTCATTTTCAAATCCTAACAAAAAGCCGATGGATTTGATGCTGTGTTGCGTGTCGACCAAGAGTCGCTTAGCGTGCTTTATTTTGGAGGCGCTGATATAGTCGGCAAGTGATTCCCCCGTTTGGGCGGAAAAGATCCGTGTTAATTGTCTTGCTGACAGACAGCATTCTTTTGCGACGTCGTTACAGGTCAAGAGTTTATCGGTGTTATTATCAATATAGGTTTTTGCCATAAAAAACCGCGGATCGTGCGAATGATTGCTGTTTTTTGGGATCTTGACATTCAGTGCGTACAGAAACGAATACAGAATTTCCAACGCTCTGCCCATAATCAGTTGTGAACTGAACAGATCCGACAGCTCGCTGTGGCGCAGAATAAAATTTAGGCATTGCGCAATCTTATCGGAATAATCAACGCGGGTGACGGGTTTATCTTTCAGTTGCAACAGTTCTAAAGCGTTGTCATCTGCCGAAAAAGCAAGGGTGATTTTAAGCGCCTCGTTGCTTGCACGATAATGATGTTTGGTATGCGGCGGAATAAATAATGCTTCACCACCGTTTAGGGTGAAGACGTCATGCCCGCACGTATAGGAAATAATGCCGTCGAGAACAAAGTGAATTTCAAAAAACGCATGCTCGTGTGCGCGTTTGCGAACGTCGTTGCTGAGATGCGCTTTGCCGATCGCTCTCACCCAAAGAATGTTCAGGTTTAAGGGCAGTTCCAAACGTGGGAAAGACATTTTATTGAGCGCTTCTGCTCGTTTATCGCTGTATTCCGTTGCAAACATATCGTCCCCGCCTTTACGTATGTTACTTTTTGGACACTCCTGATATAAAATAGCGTATTGTTCCGAAAAAAGCAATAGAAACAAGAAATATTATTGAAAACGGCGCCTGATCGTTGCGCGTTTGGTGCCCGTATGGTATAATACCGAAAAAGGGGTGATGGTGATGTACGTTCAGCAGTTTTGCGGTGTTCCCAAAGCGGCACTTGCGGTGCGAATTCCCGTGTTTGTGGAGGAACAAGGTTTCGTAGACGAAATTGACGAGATTGACGGCACCGCCACCCATTTTGTTTTGTTTGATGAAGCAAAAGCACCGATCGCGACCTGTCGTGTCTTTGTACAAGAGGGTGCGTACATATTGGGGAGGCTTTGTGTACTCAAAGCGCATCGCGGCAAGGGGTACGGTAGTGAGCTGGTCGCGGCAGCCGAACAGTACGTGCGGTCGATAAACGGTGAAAGCGTATCGCTTCATTCACAGTATCACGCCAAAGTGTTTTATGAAAAGCTGGGATATACGGTTTGCAGTGACATCGAGGACGAACAGGGATGTCCGCATGTTTGGATGAAAAAACGGTTAACAGGGGATGGAACAATGGATTTTTTAGAGATTGCTAATGCTCGTCAGTCTTGCCGCAACTTTGATGCGACGCGCGCGGTAGAAGAAGAAAAATTAAACAAGATACTGGAAGCCGCGCGGTTGGCACCCTCTGCCAGCAACGGTCAGCCGTATCACTTAACCGTATGTAACGGCGAGTTGGCAAAGAGTGTTGCTGCCGCCACGCAATCAGGCGGAGTTAACAAATTTTCGTCGTATGCGCCGGTGCAGATTGTCATCTCCGAAAAGCCGAACATCAAAGATACCATTGACGGCTCTAAAGTTACCGGTACGGACTATCGGTCCATTGATATTGGCATTATGGTGGCGTATCTTACTGCCGAAGCAACGACGCAAGGGTTATCCACGTGTATTTTGGGTTGGTTGGATGATCGTGAACTTCACGAACTGTGCGGACTTGACGGCACGGCACGGCTGGTTGTTTCGCTTGGGTATGCGAAAGCCGATGACAGGCTTCGCTCCAAAAAACGCAAGAGCGCAGAGGAATTGATTACACAGTTGTTTGATTGATGGGGGAGAAACCATGGTATATACGGTTACCTGTAATCCCGCTTTGGATTACGTGTTACACGTATCGCAGTTGCAAGCGGAGAATATCAACCGTTCAGAGCGGGAAACACTGACGTACGGCGGAAAAGGCATCAACGTATCGGCTATTCTTGCGCGCTTATCCGTGCCCACAAAGGCAACGGGTTTCACTGCGGGATTGATGGGCGAAAAGTTGAAAAGCTTGCTTACGGTCGAGGGCATCGCGTGTGATTTTGTGGATCTGCCCGCGGGGGAAACGCGCATAAACGTCAAAATCCGTGCACAGCACGAGCTTGATGTCAATGCCGTCGGTCCCGAGGTAACCGCCGACGACGTGGGGCGGTTAATTCAAAAACTGGATACGCTTACGGCGGACGATACGTTGGTGCTGGCGGGATCCATCCCGAGCGGCTTGCCGCAAGATCTGTATCGGCAGATACTCGATCGTATCGACGGTCGCGGTGTGCAAGTGGTGGTGGATGCCGAAGGCGAGTTGTTGCGCAACACGTTGCCGTATCGTCCTTTCCTGATTAAACCCAACCATCACGAACTTGGCGCATTGTTTGACAAAGAGCTGCATACGGCAGACGAAATTGCCGCTTGTGCGCGACAGTTGCAGGCGATGGGCGCACGGAACGTGCTGGTATCCCGTGCCGAGCACGGGGCGTTGCTCTTGGACGAAACGGGTGCGTGCCATACCGTTGGCACGGTGAGCGGGACTTTGCGAAGTTCTGTCGGGTGCGGCGATAGTATGGTAGCCGGTTTCCTCGCCGGTTGGCTCGAGAAAAAAGAGTATTCCTACGCGTTGCGCCTGGGTGCTGCGTGCGGAAATGCGACGGCATTTTCAGAAAGCTTAGCGACCAAAGCGGAGATCGACAAAGCCTTTGTCGATCTTACCGATAATCAATAGTTTGTATACATAAAAAGACCGTGACTTTCGTCACGGTCTTTTTTAATATGGGTAATGGATTAGCGATAAATCAGGGACTCGGCATAGCGAGTAGCGATAACGCCCTCGGGCTCGCCGGTCTTCTTGGACTCGGACAAGATGTGCTCGATGGAATTGTAGATGTTGTCCACCTTTTCCAAAACAGCTTCTTTGTTGTAAGGACCGTCAACCTCAGCCGCTGCGTTGATAACGCCGCCACCGTTGATGACAAAGTCAGGTGCGTAGAAGATGCCGCGAGCTTTCAGCGCCAAACCGGACTCGTCGTCCAAAATCTGGTTGTTGGCACCACCGGCAACCGCTTTACAGTTCAGTTGCGGAATGGTGGTGGGGTTGAGGATCGCGCCCATCGCGTTGGGGGAGAAGATGTCACATTTCTGAGAATAGATCTCCTCGGTGGGAACGATGGTAGCACCAAATTCCTCGGCAGCTTTCTGCGCCATTGCCTGATTGCTGCGGTTAGCAATGATCAGTTTTGCGCCGCTCTCGTTGAGCAAACGGCACAGATCGTAGCCGACCTTGCCAAGACCTTGCACAGCGATGGTCAAGCCGTCCAAGGAATCGGTACCCAAAGCGACCTTAGCGGTAGCGCGGATACCTTGCCATACACCACGTGCGGTGAAGGGAGAGGGGTCGCCGCTGTTCTGGGGCAGACCGCAGAGATACTTGGTTTTACGCAGCATCACCAGTGCATCGTCACAGGTGGTGTTCACGTCTTCAGCGGTGATGTAGCTGCCGCCCAGGTTGTTGACCGCTTCGGCGAAAGCTTCGAACATCGCTTCGGTCTTCATGCTGGGATCAGCGATGATGACACCTTTACCGCCGCCGTGAGGCAGACCGGCAACTGCGTTCTTGTGGGACATACCACGGCTCAGACGCAGAACGTCGAACAGGGCATCGTCGAATGTTGCATAGGGGAACAGACGGCAACCGCCGATAGCGGGGCCCAAGTTGGTGTTATGTACAGCGATGATGGCTTTTAAGCCGGCTTTCTCGTTGTTGACAAACAGAACTTTCTCGTGGCGGTACTTGGTCATTTCAGTCATTGCGTTCATACAGATTACCTCCAAATTTAAATGTCTATGTCGTCTGCTCAAACGAGCAGGAATGGCTTATTTGCCGTAGTTCTTACCCATTTCCAAGGCTTTCATATTTAACTCTATCAAAGCGGCCTTTTTGGGCGGAACCAGTTTAGCTACCACTTCATCGGTTCCCTCAAAGGACAACTCGGGGTGGTTTTCCAACAGGTGACCGGTGATGATCATATTGGCTAACGTAGCAATACCCGCTTCTTTCGCCATACGGGTAGCAGGGATGTAAAACACCTGCACGTCGGTACGTTCAACCTTTGCATTGATCAGCGCGCTGTCCACGTAAATCTGTCCTCCGGGAGCGACGGTGTCTACGTATTTTTCCAGTGACGGCAAGTTCATGGCGATCAGCACGTCGGGCGTGATGATAATGGGGCTGCCGACAGGGGTATCGGAGATGATAACGTTACAGTTTGCCGTACCGCCGCGCATTTCCGGACCGTAAGACGGTAACCAGGAAACTTGACGATCTTCCAACAAACTTTTATATGCCAAAAACTTACCGGCGAACAAAATGCCTTGTCCACCGAAGCCGGCAATAAGGATCTGAGTGGTTTTCATATTACTCAGCCTCCTTTGCGGAACGGTCTTTATAGACACCGATGGGATATTGCGGCAACATATCGGTTTCTACCCATTTAAGTGCCTGCTGAGGCGTCATACCCCAGTTGGTGGGACAAGCAGAAACCACTTCAACCAAGCTGAAGCCTTTGCCGTCAATTTGGTTTTGGAAGGCTTTTTTGATTGC
The DNA here is from genome assembly GCA_045630765.1 of Acutalibacteraceae bacterium. Classification (GTDB taxonomy): domain Bacteria; phylum Bacillota; class Clostridia; order Oscillospirales; family Acutalibacteraceae; genus RGIG3009. The sequence continues at coordinate 38,921 of JAZQTM010000084.1, forward strand.
TTTCTTTGCCTGCATAACGTTTTTGACGTTGTTGGCGGCAACACGTGCAATGTATTCGGGGCCCTCCAAAGTGGCAAGAAGTTCGGAAACCTTGATAGGCCAACCACAGTGCTTGACGTCGCGACCATAAGGCGAGGTCTGCGTTACCTGACCGGGCAGGGAGGTGGGAGCCATCTGACCACCGGTCATACCGTAAATGGCATTGTTAACGAAAATAATGGTGATATTTTCATTTCTTGCCGCTGCGTGTACGGTTTCTGCCATGCCGATCGAAGCAAGGTCGCCGTCACCCTGATAGGTGAAAACGATGTTGTCAGGACGGCAACGTTTGATACCGGTAGCAACCGCCGGCGCTCTGCCGTGAGCGGCTTCGATGGTATCGCAAGTAAAGTAATCGTACGCCATAACGGCACAGCCGACAGGCGCGACGCCGATCGCTTTCCCCTCGATACCCAATTCATCAAGAACTTCGGCAACCAAACGGTGGATAATACCGTGAGGACAGCCGGGACAATAGTGGAAAGGGAGATCGGACAGCGATTTCGGTTTTTGGAACACAACAGCCATTTAGAACTCTCCTTTCTGTATCTTGCGGATGGACGCGAGCACCTCGTCGGGGGTGGGGATCATACCGCCGCTGCGGTTGCACAGCGCAACCGGTTTCTTACAATTGGTAGCCAGTCGGACGTCTTCGATCATCTGTCCCATGCTCAACTCAACGCTTAAGAAAGCATTGACCTTGTCCGCGGCCTCTGCCAACACCTTGTTCGGGAACGGCCACAACGTGATGGGACGAATAAGTCCTACTTTAATGCCTTCTTCTCTTGCGGCAACCACGGCGTTTTTGGCAACGCGGGAGGCAATGCCAAATGCGACGACACAATACTCGGCATCGTCCATCATGAACTCTTCCCACATCGCTTCGTTTTCTTCAATCAGTTTATACCGCTCGTAGCGCTCGAAGTTCTTGAGTTCGAGTTCTTCAGGCTTTAGGTACAAGGAATTGACGACGTTGTGAGTGCGCTCACAATGCGTACCGGTCAGCGCCCACGGCTTGTCGTAGGTTTCTACCTCAGCATCTTCAAAGGAAATGGGCTCCATCATCTGACCGATGGTACCATCGGCGAGAATCATCGAGGTCATTAAGTATTTGTCTGCCAAATTAAAGCCTTTGATCGTCAGGCTTGCCATTTCCTGAACGGAAGCGGGAGCCAACACGATCATTTTGTAATCGCCGTGTCCGCCGCCTTTGGTCGCTTGGAAATAATCGGACTGGGAGGGCTGAATACCGCCAAGACCCGGTCCGCCGCGCTGAACGTTTACCACTAAAGCGGGAACGTCGGAACCGGCGAGATAGCTGAGCCCTTCCGCCTTCAGCGAGATTCCGGGGCTGGAGGAGGAGGTCATAACGCGCGTGCCGGTGGCGGCAGCGCCGTAGACCATATTGATGGAAGCAATTTCACTTTCCGCTTGCAGGAACACACCGCCGATTTTCGGCATTTTTTTCGCCATATAGGCGGCAATTTCCGTCTGCGGGGTGATGGGATACCCAAAATAATGGCGGCAACCGGCGCGGATCGCGGCTTCGGCGGTCGCCTCGTTACCCTTCATTAATACTTTTTCTGCCATAATTGCCCCTCCTTATCGCTCTACGGTGATGATGCAATCGGGGCACATCGTTGCACAGAAGGCGCAGCCGATGCACTTTTCCTGATGCTCCATCACAGCAGGGGAATATCCTTTTTTGTTGATCTTATCGAGTGCAATGGTAAGGCACTGCTTGGGGCAGGCATCCACGCACAGGCCGCAGCCTTTGCAAAGATCGGTGTTAAACGTTACGTTTGCCATAATTTTTCCTCCTTGGAAAGCTTAACCCCACAAAGGCCGATGTTGCGGCTTTTGGGAAGGCAGATCAAAATATCTTTCCTGCAATTGCAGGGGTAATACGTTGGGGATGGTCAGCGTTTCGGCAATATCGCTTCTTACGGTATTGAGCCACAGCGGCAGACCGGAGAGTTTGCTTAACGTTTCCATAAACTCCAGGGAATCCAGCACCGTTTGCGCAGTGGTTTCGGTACCCAGATTGGAATTGTTGACAAGGCAGGTAAAAGGAAGACCGCAAGCGGATTCGATTTCCCGCATGACGTCCAGTGCTTCTTCCGGCGTGCGGGTGAGTGGGCGGTAGCAGTTGGTAACGAACGCCATCCGATAGTTGTTCTCTTGCTTAATGAAGGGAACGTACCGTCCCAGTGCATAGGCGCCGCGATCGTCGCCGCCGATGTCGAGAATACCGTAAACGTTGGTATCCTCTACCAAGCGGTATGCTTCTGCGGGCAATGCGGGCAGATCCACGTTGCTGTTGGCAAATTGAGGGGAGATCAACTCCACCCCGGCAGCTGCCAGTTCTTTTTCACTGTCTTTCGTGCGGAAATAAGGGTTAACGATATCCAAATCCGCAATGCAGACGGCGTTCCCCTCCGCCGCCAGATGCAGAGCATAGTTGACGGCAATATTGGTTTTTCCGCTGCCGTAATGACCGGCAAACAGCGTGAGTCGTTTGTGTTCCATAACTTACAGCTTCTTACGAATAATTTTACCGCTGGTGGTCTTGGGCAAGCTGTCTTTGAACACCACAATACGCGGATACTTATACGGTGCGGTGCGCTGCTTGACGTAGTTCTGAATTTCTTTTTTCAGTTCTTCCGTCGGTTCGGTGCCGTTTACCAGCACGATGCTTGCTTTAACCACCTGCCCTCTGACCTCGTCGGGAGCGGCGGAAACACCGCATTCCAACACGTAGGGCAGTTCCATAATAACGTTTTCAATTTCAAACGGTCCGATGCGGTAACCGGAGGACTTGATGACGTCGTCGGCACGACCAACGTACCAGTAGAAACCGTCTTCGTCTTTCCAGGCAAGGTCGCCGGTGTGGTAATAACCGTCGCGCCAGGTTTCGCGGGTGACTTCTTCGTTACCCTCGTAGGCGTATGCCAGACCGCAGGGGAGTCCTTTGGAAATATCAATACAGATTTCACCGGTTTCACCGGGATCCACGTCGTTGCCGTCCTGATCTAACAGATGGACCGGATACAGCGGGACAGGTTTACCCATAGAACCGACTTTATGGCTATCGCCCGCCAAGTTGGCGATGATAACGGTGCTTTCGGATTGCCCGAAGCCTTCCTTGATGGCGATGCCCGTGTGCTTCTTAAATTGAATGTACACCTCGGGATTGAGTGCTTCACCGGCGGTGGAAGCGTATTCCACAGACGAGAGATCAAAACGGCTCAAATCCTGCTTAATGAGCATACGATACATTGTGGGCGGTGCACAGAAAGTGGTGATGTTGTGCTTTTTGAACATGGGCAAGATCTGCTCGGCGTCAAAGCGATCAAAGTCATATACAAAGATCGCTGCCTCGCACAACCATTGACCGTAAAGCTTACCCCACATGGATTTCGCCCAACCGGTATCGGAAATGGTAAGGTGCAAACCGTTCGGATTGACGTGGTGCCAATACTTGGCGGTGATGAAATGACCCAAGGGATATTTATAGTTATGTGCCGCAAGTTTGGGATAACCCGAGGTGCCGGAGGTGAAGAACATCAGCATCGGATCGTCACCGCAAGGTGTGTCCTCGCTTCTCGTAAAGCGGCTGGAGAATATCGCATATTCTTCGTTAAAATCGTGCCAACCATCTCTACTGCCGTTGACCAAAATTTTGGTTTCCAGCATCGGGCTGTTCTTGGCGGCGGCATCCACCGCATCCGCGACGTCGCCGTCAGCGGTGCAAAGAATGGCTTTGATGTTTCCGGAAGCAAAACGATAGGTCAAATCCTTTTCAAGCAGTTGGTTGGTAGCGGGAATGACGATGGCGCCCAGTTTATGCAGACCAAGCACCGCGAACCAGAACTGATAGTGGCGCTTTAAGATCAGCATTACGCGATCGCCGCGGCGAATGCCCAAACTTTTGAAATAGTTTGCTGCACGCGCAGATTCCTTTTTCATATCCTTAAAGGTGAAGCGCCGTTCGGTGCCATCTTCTGAAACATGCAACATCGCGAGTTTGTCCGGCTTGGTATCGCCGAGCTCGTCGATGACGTCAAAGGCAAAGTTAAAGGTGTCCTCGTTGTGGAAGTCAATAGCGGTCATCTTGCCATCCTCCTCGGTGGGAGTGATGAACTTGCGATAAACGCGTGCTTCCGTGTCGGGGGTGCGCACCGTCGTGTCCACCGTGGCGACAGCCGCCGCTTGTTCACCGGTACGCGCCGCCTCGTTGGAAAGAACGATGGCGTAGAACGCACAATCCTCGCCGCCGACAGCCACCATACCGTGAGGAATGGCAGAATCGTAATAAATACAGTCGCCGGGATTCAAGACCTCACTGTTGGAACCGATCTGGATTTTCATTTGACCGCGAATGACGATATCGCACTCCTGACCCTCGTGGGTGGTGAGCTGAATATCCTCATATTCGGCGCCCTCGCGATAGGAGAGCTTCATATACAGCGGCAATGCGATACGGTTGCGGAAATCCGGTGCCAAGTTGTAGCCGACCATATGGTGGGCTTCCTCAATGCGTTGACCGTCGCCCTTGCGAGTTAAGGCGTAGGTGCGAAGCTTAGCACTGCGTCCTTCTAACAGGTCGGAAAAGTCCACGCCGAAGATCAAGACACAGCGATATAAAAAGGCAACGCTCATGTTGCGGCTGCCCTCTTCAAATTGGCAATAGTCTTCGACGGATACACCGGTACGCTGCGCCATTTCCTCGACGGAAAAGCCGCTGATCGTCCGCAACTCCCGAATACGGGAAGCCACTTCTCGGATTTTGTAGTCCGTGCCTGTCAACATCTGTTCCATACGGTATACCTCACAAATAAAAACTCGTCTCAAAAGAAAGATCCCTTTGAGACGAGCTGAAACAACCCGCGGTACCACTCAAATTGCATCTACCTCACGGCAGATACCACTCATTGGGTGCCAACACACCCTAAGCACTAACGTAGCTCGCACGGGGAGGGTCTACTATCGTTCTTCCTCCCGGCTCCGGAGCGACAAGCAAACTGCTTCTGCCATGGCTTGCACCGACCGCCAGTTCTCTGAGGGCAGGGGATACAGCAGCTTTTCTCCATCAAAGCCTTTATATATAATAAGGAATCATATCACTTTATAAAAATTTTGTCAATATATTTTCTTACAGTTTGTTACGCATAATTTTACCGCTGATGGTCTTGGGAAGCTCGTCGCGGAACACCACAATACGCGGATACTTATACGGCGCGGTGTGCTGTTTAACATACGTTTGGATCTCTTTTTTCAGTTCCTCGGTACCTTCGACACCGGGCACCAGCACGATGCTTGCCTTGACCACTTGACCTCTGACCTCGTCGGGGGCGGCGGAAACACCGCATTCCAACACGTAGGGGAGTTCCATAATGGTGGATTCGATCTCGAACGGCCCGATGCGGTAACCGGAGGACTTGATAACGTCATCGGCACGACCGACGTACCAGTAGTAGCCGTCCTCATCGCGCCACGCCACGTCACCGGTATGATACATACCATCATGCCATACGGCATCGGTTGCCTCTTTGTTTTCGTAATAACCCAAGAACACGCCGCAAGTGGGTGCCGGATCGGTGTGAATGACGATCTCGCCGTTGACACCGTCCGGGGCGGGGTTGCCGTCGGTATCCACGATGTCGATGCCGTAGCCGGGTACCGGTTTACCCATAGCACCGGGCTTGATGTTGGTGCCGTACAGATTCGCGATACCGAGCGTCATTTCGGTTTGACCGAAGCCCTCGTGGATGCGCAGACCCGTTGCTTTCTCAAATTGATAGAACACCTCGGGGTTCAGCGCTTCGCCCGCAGTGGTCGCGTGATGGATGGAAGACAGATCAAAGCGGCTTAAATCCTGTTTGATGAGCATCCGATACATCGTGGGCGGCGCGCAGAACGTAGTGATGTTGTATTGCTTGAACATCGGTAAGATCTTTTCAGCGTCAAAGCGGTCGAAGTCATAGGTGAACACCGCACCCTCGCACAACCATTGACCGTAGAGTTTACCCCACAGAGCTTTGCCCCAACCGGTTTCGGAAATGGTGAAATGCAGACCGTCTTTTTCACACAGATGCCAATATTTGGCGGTTACGTAATGACCCAATGCATATTTGTAAGAGTGGGTAGCCATTTTGGGATAACCGGTGGTGCCGGAAGTGAACAGCATCAGCATCGGGTCGTTGCCGCAAGGAGCATCGTCGGTGCGCTCGTAACGGCGGCTGAACAGACCGTATTCTTCATCAAAGTTATGCCAACCTTCGCGGTCGCCGCCCACCAAGATTTTAGTCAGCTGCATACCTGCGGATTTCTCGGCGAGTTCGACTTGCTGTGCGGTGTCACCGTCGGCGGTGCAAACGACCGCGCTGACGTTCGCCGCTTGGAAGCGATAGACAAAGTCGTGTTCCATCAACTGATTGGTAGCGGGGATAGCGATCGCGCCCAGCTTATGTAAACCGAGGATCGCGTACCAGAATTGATAATGGCGCTTGAGTACCAGCATCACGCGGTCGCCGCGGCGGATACCCAGACTTTTGAAATAGTTGGCGCTTTGGGAGGAAGCGTCTTTCATATCCTTAAAGGTAAAGCGACGCTCAGTCATATCGTTGGCAACGTGGACCATTGCCAATTTTTCAGGCTCACGACGGGCGATGGCGTCCACCGTGTCGAATGCGAAGTTGTAGTTTTCGGTATCCTCAAACGTGATGTTTTGCAGCATCCCGTTCTCGTCGTCCTCGGCTTTGATAAACTTGTGGCATAAAAGCTTCTCGGAGTTGTTTTTGCGACCTTGTGCGATGTAAAGCGGTTGATCGGTGGAATCGCTCGCCATAATCATAGATAAAAACACGCAATCGCTGCCGTCGATGGCGATCATGCCGTGAGGTGTGGAGGACTTGTAGAAGATGGAGTCACCCTCGCGCAGAACTTCCTCGTGGTCACCCACCTTGATGCGGATGGCACCTTTGATGACCAAGTTGAATTCCTGACCGGTGTGGGTGGTGGTGTGAATGGGTTTATCTTGCAGATCGGCAGAATATTCGTAGGTAACCCAATAAGGCGTCGCCAGTTTTTGGCGGAACATAGGCGCCATATCCTGAATGGTGATGCCGTCCTCGCTGGCCGTTACCAAACCCTGTCCGCGACGAGTAACCGTGTAGCCGGACAGTTTTGCACTGCGTCCTTCCAGCAGAACGGTGATCTCAACGCCAAACACCTTGGCACATTTGTGCAGGAAAGTAAAGGGGAGATCTACGGTGCCGGTTTCATACTGGCGGTAGAGTTCCTCATCCACCTCGGTCAGTTCTGCCATTTTTCGCACACTGTAACCCAAGATTTCGCGCATCCCGCTGATACGGGTGGCGATATCCATCAGTTGGGTTGAGGTGTTCATCGTTGTCATAGCAATCTTCCTTTCACGTGCGGGGCATTTTTAAAGATTTGGAAAATAAAAAAACGCCCCAAGAATAATCATTCTTGAGACGAGCAATTTGTTACCCGCGGTACCACTCAAATTACGACCGAAGTCGTCACTTCAGACTCTAACAAGTCCTATCCCTTAACGCGGGCAGACGGGAAAGCCTGGCATATGCTCGGCTCACCGGCTCGGAAGTGATGGGTCTGATTGCAGCGGGTCGTCGGCTTCACACCAATCGCCGACTCTCTGGAGATCCGGATTGCAGGACCGTCTTCGTCATAGCCTTTATTGGATATTGACCTTACGATAGCACATTAGCAGACGAAAGTCAACAGTTTTTTTGAGAAGTTTTAGAAAAAAAGAAATTTTTATTGACAAATCCGTAAAGGTATGGTTAAATACAAATAATTATTCGCAAAGACAGTGACGGAAAACTTGCCTTTTTCCAATGCCACAGAGAGCCGGCGGGTGGTGCGAGCCGGAGCAAAGGGATTTGGCGATCTGATTCCTGAGTCGGCTCTGCCAACGCGTAATGTTAGTAGTGGAGTCCGGTTGCCCCCGTTATAGGGCTGGGACTTGTTAGAGTCCGATGAGTGATTTCCCGCACGGGGAATAAGCAGGGTGGTACCGCGAACGTTGATTCGTCCCTGAGGCTTCAAATACAGCCTCAGGGCTTTTTTATTTCTATTCGAAGGAGTGTCCGTTATGAAAAAACTGATAATCAGCGACGTGACGATGAAACAGTCGGCAGAGGGGTTTGCGCTATCTTTTAAGGAAAAGATCGAGCTTGCAAAGCTACTGGATAAGCTGGGCGTGTCGGTTATTGAATTGGAGGGCATTCAAGAGATCCGTACCGATTCTCTTCGCATTAAATCCATTGCTGCTGCGGTGACAAACAGTGTGATCGCGGTGCCTGTGCAACTCAACGCCGAGAGCGTGGCGCAGACGTGGTCGGCGCTTTCGCAGGCGAAACATCCTCGCTTGCAGGTTTGTGCGGCGGTCAGTTCGGTACAGATGGAATATTTGTTCCACAAAAAGCCGGATGCGATGATCAGCACCATTTCCGAAACGGTTGCCGCGTGTAAAGCGGTGTGCGCCGACGTGGAATTTATCGCTGACGATGCTACCCGCGCAGATGCGGCGTTTCTTCAAAAGGCGTTGGATGCCGCTGTTAATGCCGGCGCGTCCATCGTTACGGTTTGCGATACGGCGGGCACGATGTTGCCCGGTGAATTTGCACATTTTGTTAAGGGGTTGCAGGTGCCCGAGCAGGTGTCTTTGGGTGTCTGTTGTACCAACACGCTGTCAATGGCGGATGCTGCTTGTGTTGCGGCGATCGGCGAGGGAGCGAGCGAGATCAAGGCGGCAGCCTATCCCTTGGGCAGTGCCAGCCTTGCCAATTTAGCAAAATTGATCGCGGCTCGCGGTGACAGCTTTGACATTGCTTGTGACGTGCGCACGACCGAGATCAGCCGCGTTATTGAGCGGATCACCCAGATTTGCCAGACGGGCAAGAACAAAAACAGTGCGTGGAACGGTGAGCAGACCGATCCCGGTCTGTATCTGACCGCTCACGATGATATTGCTGCCGTGACAAAGGTTGCGGAGCAGTTGGGATATGATTTGTCCGAAGAGGATTGCGTAAAAGTGTACGATGCGTTTAAGCGTATTGCTGCTAAAAAAGAACAAGTCAGTTCTAAAGAATTAGATGCGATCATCGCTTCCGCCGCGATGCAGGTGCCGCCGACGTATAAGCTCGATACCTTTGTTATCACTTCCGGTAACACCATCTCGGCCACCGCTCACATCAAATTGCTCAAGAACGACGCGCCTGTTGAGGGTGTGTCGATCGGTGACGGTCCGATCGATGCCGCGTTTGTCGCGATCGAAAAGATTACCGGCTGTCATTATGAGCTGGGCGATTTCCAGTTGCAGGCAGTTACCGAGGGACGCGAAGCGATGGGTCAGACTATCGTTAAGTTGCGCAACGGCGGCAAGGTGTATTCCGGCAAAGGTATTTCCACCGACATTGTCGGCGCGGGTATTCACGCCTATTTGAGCGCCTTGAACAAGATTCTGTATGAGGAGGAAACGGTATGAATCTTTCCTTTTCCACCCGCGGTTGGCCAAACCTGACGTGGGATGAAATGCTGGACACGGCATTGGATATGGGTTTTGGCGGCGTTGAGGTGTATAACCTGCCAAAATTCGATCCACTGCTGGAGAAAGGCGGCCCTTTCCATAAATATCAGGCGGCGGCTACCGTACGTCAGTTGCGGGAAAAGAAACTGAAAATCCCTTGCTTCGACACCTCCTTTGATTTGTCTGACGATTCGTGTGCGGTCAGTGCTTTGACGACGCTTATAGAGGTTGCCAAGAACACGCAGGTACCGTACGTGGTGGCTTGCGCGTTGCAAGACAACGAGTCCACCGTGCAAGCGGCGTTGGAACAGTTGTTACCGATTGCGGAAGCGATGGGTGTCAGCTTGCTGATCAAGACCAGCGGTATTTATGCCGACACGGCTCGCTTGCGTGCGATGTTAGACCGCTTTGCCAGCGATAACTTGGGCGCGTTGTGGGATGTGCATCATCCGTATCGCGACTTTGGCGAAAGCGGCGATACGACCATTAAAAATTTGGGAGCCTACGTTTGCCACGTGCATTTGCGCGATTCCGATGACAAGGGTGCGTACCAGCTCATCGGAGAAGGCACGATGCCGATCGCCGATGTCATGCGCGCGTTGTCATCCGTAAACTACGATGGTTTTATTTCGCTTGAGTGGAAACCTGAATGGCTGGAAGATCTGCAGGATCCCGAGGTCATCTTCCCGTATTTCGTCAACTATATGTCCCGCTTCCATTCCACACGCGGGATGAAAAAATCGTTGTATTTTAATCACGACGGCACTGGTCAGTACATCTGGAAAAAAGATGAATTGATCGATCTGACGTTCCCGCAAGTCTTGGACCGCGTGGCAGAGGAATTCCCGGATCAGTATTGCTTTAAGTACACCACGTTGGATTATACGCGTACCTACGCCGAGTTCCGCGAGGACGTGGATCGCTTTGCCAGAGCGCTCGTTTCGATGGGCGTAAAAGCGGGATCAAAAGTGGCTATTTGGGCAACCAACGTACCCGCGTGGTACATCACTTTTTGGGCAACTACCAAGATCGGTGCAGTGCTGGTAACGGTCAATACCGCGTATAAGATTCACGAGGCGGAATATTTGCTGCGCCAGTCCGATACCCACACTTTGGTAATGATCGAATCCTGCTTGGATTCCAATTATAAAGGGATTATCAACGAACTCTGCCCCGAGATCGCCAAAACGCCGGCGGGCGAGCCGTTGCATTGCAAAAAACTGCCGTTTTTGCGCAACGTAATTACCGTTGACTTCAAACAGCCCGGCTGTCTGACGTTTGACGAGGCGATGGCGCGTTACGAGTTGGTCAGCCACGAGCGGGTTGCTCAAATGGCGGCGGCGGTACGTCCCGATGACGTCTGCAATATGCAGTACACCTCCGGTACGACAGGCTTCCCCAAGGGTGTTATGTTAACGCACTATAACGTGGTCAACAACGGCAAATGTATCGGTGATCGGATGGGCCTTTCCACCGCCGATCGTATGATGATTCAAGTGCCGATGTTCCATTGCTTTGGTATGACGCTTTCGATGACCTCGTCGATGACGCACGGCGCGACCATGTGTCCGATGCCGTATTTCTCGGCGGCATCGTCACTCGCGTGCATCAACCAAGAAAAGATCACCTGCTTTAACGGTGTTCCCACGATGTTTATTGCGATGTTTAACCATCCGGATTATCGCAAGACGGATTTCAGCCATATGCGTACCGGTATTATGGCGGGTGCGGGCTGTCCGCCCGAACTGATGCGCCGTGCCGCACAGCCGGATGAAATGAATATGTACGGCATCGTCAGTGTGTACGGTCAGACCGAATGTGCTCCCGGTAACACGATGAGCAGTTGGACGGATTCTTTGGAAGTGCGTACGGAAACGGTGGGTTACGCGTTCCCGCACGTACGTTGTAAGGTCGTAGATCCCGAAACCGGTTTGGAGGTTGCTCCCGGTGTTAACGGCGAGTTCTGTGCCAAGGGATATAACACGATGAAAGGCTACTACAAGATGCCGCAGGCGACCAAGGATACCATTGATGACGAGGGTTGGTTGCACTCCGGTGACCTTGCGTGCTGTGACGAAGAAGGCAACTATCGCATTACCGGTCGCTTGAAAGATATGATCATCCGCGGCGGTGAGAATATCTACCCCAAAGAAATCGAAGAGTTTATCTATACACATCCCCAAACCAAGGACGTGCAGGTTATCGGTGTACCGGATAAGAAGTATGGCGAAGAGATTATGGCGTGCATTATCCTCAAAGAACCCGGTTCGGTGAGCGTGGAGGAAATGACGGCATATATCAAGGCGAGTATGGCTCGCCACAAAGTGCCGAAATACATCGAGTTTGTGGACAGCTTCCCGATGAACGCTGCCGGCAAGGTGCTCAAGTATAAAATGCGGCAGGAGGCCGCTGAACGGCTGGGGCTGACAGGTGACGGCTCCGACACGGCAGGCCCCGGAAAAAAACAAAAAGTAAAACCCCGCGGCAACCAAATGGTTGCCCTGGGTTTTGTTGTTGTATACTTAGTCAAACTGATGCTTGCGAATAAAGGCCATATACTCGATCCAATCGTGACGGGAGAAGAAATGGGGACCTTTGCGCAGATGATAGCCGATGCGTCCCTCGTGGAAATGTTCGCCTACCTCCGGCAAGGTTTCGTTGTGCACTAAGCCTTTGAGGCCCATGCTCTCGTAGACCTCCGATGCTGCCACACCGCTTAAAAATTCCGACGTAGGATCCGCCCAAAAATCTTTGGAAGCGGAGCCGATATACGCAAATCGCGGAGCAATGGAAGCTACCAGAAAATGCTGGTCGAACGCTTCGGGTATGTTGGTCGAAACGTATTTGTGATAGTTTTTGCAGAAGAAGTGGGGGAAATAATGCACGATAAAGCGGATGGTTTCCCCGTTATTCATATCGCGCCGATACTCGCCCATTTCTTCCAGCGGAATATTCTGCGCGGCATTGCCGGAATTGCCTCGCGCCAACGCGGCACCGCTGCAACCGGAGTCGTTGGAGAAAGCGTAACGGAAACGCGTATCCAGCATAGAAGCCACCAAAGCGGTTTTGCCCAAGCGGGAATGTCCTACCACCGCTGCCTGTGACATATCGAGCGAAGGCAGGGTTTCGGCGTAATCCAACATACGGCTGGCAAACCACGACCAATAGGCGATCTTACCGGCGGACTCGCCGTTTTCTTGCCCGTTGGGAGCAAAAATGCCGGGCAAACCGTTGGTGAAATCGTCGTCATCGGTGGTGATGTCGTCCATGCAAACGGTCAGCACGTCAAACCCGTTTTCCGCCACTTCCTCTGTGGGATAGTAAAGCGTGGGCACGTCACGACGGAAATTTACGAAAATGAAAAACGGATTGACCGAGCCGTCAACGTGCAGGATTCTCTGCACCGGAATGGTGTGAGAGCCGTACGGTGTGGTAACCGTCATATTCACGCGGGAATGTTGTACCGTGCTGTCACAGTACCGCTTTTCCACGAAAACGGGATCCGAAACCGTAACGGTATATTCCACGTCCGGCACGGCACCGTATTCTTCTTTTACCAACATATCCACCATTTCCTCACGGCTGAGGAACGGGGGCAGATTGCGTTCTTTTACCATTTGAGAAACCGTCATAGGTAATACCTCCAAAGAGTATACAGCCAAAGTGTGTTATCTTATTTGAAGTTTACGTCGTAGATCATTTTACCTTTGGCTTCCAGTTCACCCGCCAAGACGGCAAGCGTTGCATCGACACCTTTATCCGAGCCGGTACCGATGAGGATACGCGGAATATGCGGCAATTCTTCCAACGGGAAGGGATTACCGAACTGCAACACGGTGGAAATGCCGTTGGACACCTGCATCGCTTTCATCATGGAAACCATACGGGGGGTGTAACGCTCCACGCCCGCATATGCCGTACTTGCTAAATACATAACGAATACGCTTTCGGCGCCGAGTTCGCCGGCTTCCAAATAATCACGAACTTTATTGGGGGTCGGGAATTCATCCAGGTATTCCACGGTGGAATTCGGGAAGTATTCTTTCAGTTTTTCTCCGATATGTACGGGGTTATACCACTTGCCGGTGAAGGTATCGATATGCATCGCTTCGGGAGTGCCGTTTTCGGTCAGCACCGTGAAACGATATTTACCGTCCCGATCCAAGGCGACAGGCAGACCCTCATCCACACGCGCATACACCGAATCGGTATTGATGCGGTTGAAGTCTTCCCATTCTTTTTCGGTTACCTCCACGTTTTGAGGTAATTCCATAATTCTGTGCTGCATACGGATAACGTCGGAGACCGTCTTATCCAAACGCTCGTCTGGGATCATACCCTCGTCGTAGCACTCCTTCAACCACTTGATGCACTGTTCGTTGTCGTGTGCGAACGGAAGCGCCATGGCCGCGGCATTGCCGACGGCAAGCCCCAAGCTCTGCTTATGACCGAATTTCGCGGAAGCACCCATCATGTGCAACGCATCGGTCAGTGCGACGCCGTCAAAGCCGGTATCACGCAAGATTTGAATCATATGTTTTGACAAGCTGGTAGGATAATCGGGATCGATGTTGATATAGCGAGAATGCGCCAGCATTACACCGTCCAGCAAACCCATTTTATCCAGCTCGATGTACGGATACAGGTTGGTTTCAAGCAACTGTTCTTTGGTGAGCGTGGAAGCTGTTTCACCCATGTGTGCGTCAATATCCAGCGTTTCGCTGGTGCCGGGGAAGTGCTTGGCAAGCGCCAAGCAACCGCCATCGTGCAAACCGCGTGCTTCTGCGGCGGCAAGTTCCGTCACACGGTATTTGTCCCAACCGAGTGTACGGGAAATTCTTCCGCACAAGGTAGTTTCAAGGCCACCTTTGTGCAAGTCTAAAATGGGATTGCAAATTACGTTAACACCCTGTCTGGCTGCTTCCGTCGCCGTTACCTTACCGAACGCGTAAGCGGAGTCGTCGCTGTCAATACAGGCGAGGGCATTGTGTCTGCCGATCAACTTATCACCAAAACCGAGTTCGGCATCGACAACGGAGATCAACGGATAATCGGCAAGCTCTAACCAATGCTTGCGCATTTCGTTGCTGTTTTTCACGCCTTCACCGGGACGAGGGAATACCCAAACGCCGCCGAGGGCGCGTTTCTTGATCAGTTCATCAATATAGCTAAGATCGGTGGTATAACTGGACCATACGAACGCCACCATTGACAGACCCAACTTCTGTTCAACGGTCAATTCCTCAAGTTTTAACGGTTTCCAGTGTTTCATAAGCCGCTCCTCCTTATTGTTTGCATACACTACCATAACCTATAACATAACTTCCTTGGCATTGCAATAGGAGGCTCGAAAAAAAGACAAATTTTCTATTTTTTGGGCGAAAACCGCCAGCGTAACGGTTATGTAGAGAATACCTCGTTTTTATAAAAGAAATGCCTGTTTTCATCACGCTCATCGATTGACAAGGAAACGTTACTCGTGCTACAATGAGCAAAAGTTCAGCGTGCATAAAAGGGGTTGTTTTGATGAGTAAGAAATGGGAAAATTTCGGCGTTATGATTGATATGTCCCGTAATGCCGTTATGAGCATGGACGGATTGAAACGCTTTTTGCCCTTGTTGAAAAAAATGGGGTATAACTGCGTGATGTTGTACACCGAGGATACCTACGAGGTGGACGGCGAACCGTATTTCGGGTATATGCGCGGTCGGTACACCAAGGAGGAAATGAAAGCACTGGATGCGTTTGCCGAGAGCCTTGGCATGACGCTGATTCCGTGTATACAGACGCTGGCGCACCTCAACGCCATTTTCCGTTGGGGTAAATTCGCGAAAGATTGCGACGATATTATGCTGACGGACAGCGAACGCACCTATGAAGTCATCGACAAAATGTTCGCTACGTTGTCCCAATGTTTCAAGTCGAAAAAAATCCATATCGGTATGGACGAGGCACATATGCTCGGTCGTGGACGATTCCTTGATCTGCACGGTTATGAAGACGTCAACAGCATTATCCGCCGACACCTTGACCGTGTATGCGACATCGCCAAAAAATACGGGTATGAAGTGATGATCTGGTCGGATATGTATTTCAGAACGTGGAACAACGGGAAATACACCATTCCGAAAACCACCGTACCTGCCGAAATCGTAAAAAATTTCCGCGACGACGTGACCCCGATATACTGGGATTATTACCGTTCGCAAGAGCAAGAGTACAGCGATATGTTGGAGAACCACAAGCAACTTTCCAAAAAAACGTGGTTTGCGGGCGGCTCGTGGAGTTGGTACGGTCTTGTGCCGTTTAACCGTTTCACGCTGGAGGCTATGATCCCGGCTTTGAACGCTTGCAGAAAGAATAAGATCCGCAACGTCTTCTTTACGATGTGGGGTGACGACGGTGCGGAATGTTCGCATTTCTCACAACTGCCGTCGTTGTTCTACCTTGCCGAATACGCAAAGGGAAACACGGATGAAGAAAAAATCAAAGCCAAATTTAAGCGACTGGTTGGCATTAATTACGATGAATTTATGAATATCGATTGCCCGAACGACGTCGTTCCTTACGAGGGGAGACCCCGCAATCCGTCCAAGTATATGCTGTATTCCGATTGCTTTAACGATTATCTGGATTACACCGTACTGGAAGGTGCAGGCAAGAAGTACGAGGTTTTCTCAGAGCAACTTCGGGCAACCGCCAAGAAAAGCCGCAAATACGGTTACGTATTCGATACCGTTTCCAAACTCTGTGACGTTTTGGCAATCAAATACGAACTCGGTTTGCGCACGCGCAAAGCTTATGAGGCGGGCGATAAAGCCGAGCTTGCGCGTCTTGCCAAGCAGGAGTATGTTGAAGTACAAAAGCGAATCAGAGTGTTTGCCAAGGCGTTCCAAAAGCAATGGTTTATGGATAACAAGCCCCACGGCTTTGACGTGCAGGATCATCGCATCGGCGCCCTGTTGTATCGTTTGGAAGCCTGTCGGAAACGAATCTTGGATTACACGAACGGTAAGATTGATCGCATTGAGGAGTTGGACGAACCGTTACTCCCGTACAAAAATGCGGGGGAAAGCGCTACGATCAATATGGCAAGCGTGTATGCCACTCCCAACATCATTCATCACAATTCCGTGCCGGCAAATCAATAAGTACAAACCAAAACGCACCACCCGAACGGGTGGTGCGTTTTTAACGCCCGTTCGATCCCTGTCACTTTACAATGAAAAAAGCACCCACGACAAAAGTCGTGGATGCTTTTTTGGTCCGAGTGACAGGTCGTTTGTAGAATACAGAAGTTTAATCTCGTCTGCGAGTTTCGGTACAGTGCGGTAGGGCGGTGCAACTCGACGCCCTAAAAACACCGACACTGCGGCGTTTTCTTTACGGGCTTTCGATCCCTGTCACTTTACAATAAAAAAGCACCCACGACAAAAGTCGTGGATGCTTTTTTGGTCCGAGTGACAGGGATCGAACCTGCGGCCTGATGGTCCCAAACCACCCGCGCTCCCAGCTGCGCCACACCCGGATGCGAGAGGTATTATACTATACGGGTGGCTTCGGTGTCAAGTGAGACAAGGTTAAGTTTTTATTAGGAAAAGGTTGCATATTGCAACATTTTGGTATAAAATAGGGAAAAATCCAAAAGGGGATGCGAATATGAAAGGGTTACAAGCAATCGCCGCTTTTTTGAAGCGCAAAGACGTTGTGTTTTCCGGTAAGCGGTATTTCATTGACGCGATGAGCGCCATGGCGCAGGGTTTATTTTGTACACTGCTCGTCGGTACGATTTTGAATACGCTCGGTACGTATTGTGGCGTAGCGTTTTTGCAGCATCTGTTTACCATAAAACTCGGTCACGGTGCCGGTGTAATGGTACAGTTCACTATTGGCGATCTGTGTTCGGCAATGGTTGGCCCCGGTATGGCAGTGGCGATCGGTCGCGCGCTGAATGCGCCGCCGTTGGTTTTGTTCTCGTTGATCCCCGTTGGTTTTGCTACCAACGCGCTCGGCGGTGCGGGTGGTCCGTTAGCCGTGTTCTTTGTTGCTATCTTGGCAGCGGAGATCGGTAAGATCGTCAGCAAAGAAACGAAGATCGATATTTTAGTGACACCTATTGTCACCGTGCTCAGTGGTGTGGGCATATCTGCCTTGATCGCTGCTCCGATCGGTGCTGCCGCGAATGCGGTGGGTTCATTCATTATGTGGGCGACCGAGCAGCATCCGTTTGTTATGGGTATCTTGGTTTCGGTGGTAATCGGTGTGGCGCTCACGTTGCCGATCAGTAGCGCGGCAATTTGCGCGGCGTTTGGTTTGACAGGTCTTGCGGGCGGCGCGGCGGTCGCCGGTTGTTGTGCACAGATGATTGGTTTTGCAGTGATGAGCTACCGCGAAAACAAGGTTGGTGGCTTGGTAGCACAGGGGCTTGGCACCAGTATGTTGCAGATGGGCAACATCGTGCGCAACCCGCGCATTTGGATCGCACCGACGCTTGCTTCCGCAATTACCGGTCCGATTGCTACTTGCTTATTCAAACTCGAAATGAACGGTGCCGCCGTATCCAGCGGTATGGGCACTTGTGGTTTGGTTGGTCCGATCGGCGTAATCACCGGTTGGATGAACGATATGGCGAGCGGTGCGAAAGCAGCCGTCACGGCGATGGATTGGGTCGGTCTTGTGCTGATCGCGATCGTGTTGCCGGCGGTGCTTACCTGGCTTATCAGTTTGCCGCTTCGCAAGATCGGTTGGATCAAGGAAAACGATTTGAAATTGGATTTATAAACAAAAAAGTAAGCGGCTGCCAAACGGCAGGCGCTTTTCTTATACGTTAAACAAAAATTCGACGACGTCGCCGTCTTTCATCACGTACTCTTTGCCTTCGGTACGCAGAGCACCTTTGCTTCTGGCGTTGGCAAGGGAACCACACGCCATCAGGTCGTCAAACGCAATGACCTGTGCGCGGATGAAACCACGCTCAAAGTCCGTGTGGATGCGTCCCGCTGCTTGCGGGGCTTTCCAACCGTTGCGGATCGTCCACGCGCGGACTTCCTTTTCACCCGCCGTGAGAAACGAGATCAGACCGAGCAGGTGATAACTTTTTTGGATAAGACGATCCAGTCCCGAATGCTCCAGCCCCAGTTCCGAGAGGAACATGAGCTTTTCTTCGTCGTCCATATCCACGATATCCGCCTCCAGCTGTGCACAGATGGGGAGGACTTCGGCGCCTTGTTCGGCGGCAAGAGTTTCAACTTGCTTATAATACGGGTTGTTTTTCGGTTCACCGCCGGAGAAATCACTTTCACTCAAATTCGCAGCATAAATGATGGGTTTTGAGGTTAAGAGTGCCATATTACCCATCATAACGAGTTCATCATCGCTACAGTCGAGCGCGCGAGCGGGTTTTCCGCTTTCCAGCAATGTTTGCAGGCGTTTTAAGAAATCCAGCTCTTTTTGCAGACTTTTATCACCTTTTAAGTCTTTCGTCACGCGGGCGATACGACGCTCCACCATTTCCATATCCGAGAAAATAAGCTCCAGATCAATGGTTTCAATGTCGCGCAACGGGTCGATATTACCTTCGACGTGGATAATGTCATCGTTTTCAAAGCAACGCACCACGTGCACGATAGCGTCACATTCACGGATGTTGGCAAGGAACTTATTACCAAGTCCTTCACCCTTGCTGGCGCCCTTAACAAGTCCTGCAATATCAACAAATTCGATCACTGCCGGCACGATGGGTGGCACTTTACTGCCCTCGGTATACATCTCGCACAGCGCGTCTAACCGCTTATCCGGCACGGCGACCACACCCACGTTGGGATCAATGGTGCAGAACGGGAAGTTGGCGCTTTGTGCACCCGCGTTGGTGATTGCGTTAAACAAAGTAGATTTGCCGACGTTCGGTAATCCAACAATTCCTAATTTCACGAAAAACAGCCTTCTTTCTTACTCGTCTGCGCTGCCCGCGCCGCAGCATTTTTTATACTTTTTACCGCTTCCGCAGGGACAGGGATCGTTGCGCCCGACCTTTTCGGATTGGGTTTTGCGTACGGTACGCGGTGCATCGGTGCCGTCGGCGGAGGTCGCAACGGGTTTGGCGACTTCCTCGCGTTTGGGCCCTTCTTCGCGGCGAATCTGTGCCGTCAGCATCAAGCGGGCGGTATCCTCGCGGATGGCGGCGATCATGCCGTCAAACATATCAAAGCCCTCTTTGCGGTACAAGACGACGGGATCGTGCTGACCGTAGGCGCGCAGATGGATACCCTTGCGCAGTTCGTCCATATTATCAATGTGATCCATCCAATAGCGGTCAACGGTTTTAAGCAATACGACGCGCTCCAATTCGCGCATTAAGGACTCGCCGTATTCGGCCTCCTTATTCTCGTATACCGTTTCGGCATACCCGATCAGCGTTTCGGTCAGATCGGCACGTTCGAGATCTTCCAGCTCTTGCGCAGTATAGCGCAGGGCATCGGGATCGACAAGCCATCCCATATAATACTCGCGCAAGCCGTCAAGATTCCATTCGTCGCGATCGGTATCGCTGACGGTGTAGCGGTTGACGGTCGTTTCAATGGACTCGCGGATCATACCCATAATGGAATGACGCACGTCCTCGCCGTCCAACACCTTATTGCGCTGATCGTAGATGAGTTCGCGCTGGCGATTCATAACGTCGTCATACTGCAACACGTTACGGCGGATACCGAAGTTGCGTTCCTCTACGCGGCTTTGTGCCGATTCAATGGCATTCGACAACATACGGTTTTCGATCGGCATCGTTTCGTCTACGCCGAGCATTTCCATAATGGTGTTCATACGTTCTCCGCCGAACAAACGCATCAAATCGTCTTCCAACGAGAGATAGAAACGGGTGGTACCGGGATCGCCCTGACGACCGGCACGACCACGCAACTGGTTATCGATACGGCGGGATTCGTGACGCTCGGTACCGATGATATACAAACCGCCCGCCGCTTTGACAGCTTCTTCCTCGGGACGGATCTCCTCGCGGTATTTTTCCTCCAACTGTTGGAAGGTTTCGCGCGCCGACAAGATTTCCGCATCGTCGGTTTCGCCGAACGCGGTGGATTCAATAATGAGCTGTTCCGGGATTCCCATACGGCGCATTTCGGCTTTTGCCAAAAACTCCGCGTTACCGCCGAGCCGAATATCCGTACCGCGTCCCGCCATGTTGGTGGCGATGGTGACGGCGCCCGATTTACCTGCCTGAGCGACGATCTCCGCTTCCTTTTCGTGATGCTTCGCGTTGAGCACCTCGTGCGGGATACCGCGGTTTTTGAGCATACGGGAAAGTTTTTCGGATTTTTCGATCGAAATGGTACCAACCAGTACCGGTTGATCGTTCTCGTGGCATTTGATGATCTGATCGATTACAGCATTAAACTTGCCGTTTTCCGTCTTGTATACCACGTCCGGCAAATCGTTACGCACCATCGGTCTGTTGGTGGGAATCTCCACTACGTCGAGACGATAGATCTGCTGGAACTCGGTTTCTTCCGTCATCGCCGTACCGGTCATACCGGACAACTTGTTATACAAACGGAAATAATTTTGGAACGTGATGGTGGCGAGCGTTTTGCTTTCGCGCTCGACCTTCACGTTTTCTTTTGCTTCAATGGCTTGATGCAAGCCTTCGTTATACCGTCTGCCGAACATCAGACGACCGGTGAACTCATCGACGATGATAACCTGACCGTCCTTGACGACGTAGTCGATATCGCGGGACATCACACCGCGCGCCTTAATGGCTTGGTTGATGTGATGTAAGAGCGTGACGTTGTCGGGATCCATCAGATTTTCGACGTGGAAGTGCTGCTCCGCTTTTTTAACGCCGCTTTGCGTCAAGGTGGCGGTGCGGGCTTTTTCGTCCACGATATAGTCACCGTCAACGGTATCTTGCTCCGCCTTGGTGTCCATTTCCTTGATCTTGAACGCGCGCAAGGTGCGGGCAAATTTATCGGCTTGGTTGTATAAGTCGGTGGATTTATCACCCTGACCGGAGATAATGAGCGGGGTACGCGCTTCGTCAACCAAAATCGAGTCGACCTCGTCAACAATGGCATAATGATGCCCGCGCTGCACGCGGCGCTCCTTGTAAATAACCATATTATCGCGCAGATAATCGAAGCCGAGTTCGTTGTTCGTGCCGTAGGTGATATCGGCAGCATACGCCGCACGGCGCGCCTCGTTATCAAGATCGTGCACGATCAAACCAACCGACAATCCCAAATACCGATATACCTTGCCCATCCATTCACTGTCGCGGCGCGCGAGATAATCGTTAACCGTGACGATATGCACGCCTTTGCCGGTCAAAGCATTCAGGTAGGCGGGGAGGGTAGCAACCAACGTTTTACCTTCACCGGTTTTCATTTCGGCAATACGGCCTTGATGCAGAATGATACCACCGATGATCTGCACGGGGAACGGACGCATACCCAGTACGCGGTCACACGCCTCGCGGCAGGTGGCAAAAGCTTCCGGCAGAATGTCGTCGGTGCTTTCTCCGCTCGCCAAGCGATCGCGCAATATGGCGGTCTGGCTTTTCAGCGTTGCCTCATCCATGGCACGATACGTTTCTTCCAGGGCAAGCACGCGATCGCAAATCGGTTGAATGCGTTTGAGCTCGCGCTTGCTATAATCACCGAACAGGGTTTTCAAAAGTCCCATAACGGACACCTCGTTTGACATTAGATACTGATATCATACCATAAAATAAAGAGGGATACAAGCGAAAAGAGAAAACTTCGAAAAATCTCTTGACGGAGTGAATGTTGTTTGCTATAATACAAGGGCTGTCAGTACGCTACCGTGGCTCAGCAGGTAGAGCAGCTCACTCGTAATGAGCAGGTCGTCCGTTCGAATCGGATCGGTAGCTCCAAAAAGCAGGACACTTTTTGTTAAAGTGTCCTGCTTTTTTATTGTTTTTGTAATCGTAAAAATATGGCGTTGGGAAAACGAAAATTTGCTTGACAAAAAACGCGGGGGGGGGGTATAATATTCTACCTATACTTATACTTAGGTGTACATACAAGGGGGATTTTTGTATGAAAACGGCTAAACGAGTAACGTCTCTTTTCCTGGTGCTTTCGTTGGTGCTGGGGCTTATTCCGTACGTCTTTGCTGCGAGCGATGACGATTTGTTTTACGAAAGACCGCAAGAAAAAACAGACTATGCGTATTCGTTCGCGGTTGTTGGTGATACGCAAACACATGTTTATCAGGATCTGTTAAACGGCACTTCTTATACTCATAATCTTTACAAATGGATCGTTGATAACAAAGAGCAAAAAAACATCAAATGGGTGTTTGGTCTTGGTGATATCACGGAAAATCAAGATTACACCGTGCCGGGCTCTGATACGGCGGAGTGGGAATTGGCAAAAAGCGCCATCAGTCGATTGGACACGGCGGAAATTCCTTACTCACTCGTTCAGGGTAACCACGATAATCCCACTCAATTTAACAACTACTTTGGGGCCGGCAATACCTATGCTTCAAAAGTAACGGGATATTACGACGAAAGCTCGATTTCCAATCATTATATCAATTTTGAGGTGGCGGGGACCAAATATATGGTTCTCAGTCTGCAATTTGGTCCGAGCGATGAGGTCTTGGCTTGGGCAGACGGCGTGATCGCGGCTAACCCCGATCGCCGCGTCATTGTTACAACCCACATGTATTTGGAGAAAGACGGCAGTTTGGCGGACGAAAACTCTCTCTGCCCGCCGCCTTGGGGTAACAACGGCGACATGATTTGGGAGAAAATGGTGCGCAAACACCGCAATATCGTGATGGTATTGTCGGGACATCTCACCTACCGCAACGTCGGCTTCAGCCAGCAGACGGGTGTCTACGGCAACACGATTTCGCAGTTTTTGATTGACCCTCAGGACAGAAACTATAATGAGGGTTTTGTTTGCATGCTGTATTTCTCGGAAGACGGCAAAGAAGCCTCTGCAGAGTGGATCTCCACTGCCAGAACGCAGGCGGCACAAGCAGAAAATCCCAATGCACAAGACATTCTGTACGGCGAAAGTAACCAGTTCGATTTCACCGTGACGGCACTGGATGATCCGAGCGACCATCCCATGCTGTCCGCTCTGACGGTAAACGGCGAGGCGATTCCCCTTGTTAATGCTGTTTTAAGTTATAAAGCGGCTGATGTTGCCGATACCACGGAAAAGGTGTTGGTTTCGGCTACGGCGGCATCGTCCAATGCAACCGTTACCGTGAAAGGTGCGGACGCTGATGGTTACGTCACACTCGGCGATTCCAACACGACCACTACTATTGAGGTGGCGGTTACTTGCGGACAAGTGACGACGACGTATACAGTGGATATATACCGCAAGCGTGTTCCGTGGGAAAACCATTATGAACCGTTTGAAAATGCAGATGATTCCAGCGCCGGTAGCGAAGAAAATCCTTATCAAATTGCCAATGGCAAACAGTTGTCCTATTTGGCAAAACAAGTCAATGGTGGA
>JAZQTM010000085.1:0-10011 GCA_045630765.1 Acutalibacteraceae bacterium
GTTCACCGACCTGGGTTGCAGTCAGGTCGTTACGGGCGGTCAGACCATGAATCCGTCCGCCGACGATATTTTGAACGCTATCGAACCCACCCCAGCAAAGGTGGTTTACGTACTGCCGAATAATAAGAATATTATTCTCGCTGCAAAGCAAGCTGTTCCGCTCGCGGACCGCACTGTTCACGTTCTCCCCACCCGTACCATTCCGCAGGGCGTTTCTGCCATGTTGAGTTTTGATCCGGATGCGGAAGTTCAGGATAATCTTAACTCTATGATGAAAGCCGCTGACAACGTATCGTCCGGTTCCATCACCTTTGCAGCGCGTGACAGCGATTACGAGAACCGCGCTATTAAGGAAGGCGATATTTTAGCGTTGGATAACGGTAAACTTTCCTTTACCGATTCTTCCGTCGATCACGCCGTCGTTAAGTTGACGAAAAATATGGCTGCCGCTCGTCGTTCTGCCGGCAAAGACGTTGCGTTTGTAACGCTGATGTACGGTGAAGGAATTACCGAAGAAGCTGCCAACGCCGCTCAACAGGCGATTGCTGCCAAGCTCGGCAACGACGTAGAAATCACCGTTCTTGCAGGTGGTCAACCTGTCTACTATTATTTCGTTTCGATCGAGTAAACACAAAACGTATACAGCCGATGGTTTCCCCCGGGATGCCATCGGCTATTTCTCAAAAAGGAGGGATTTTCTTGCTGACAATCGAAACACCGATCCAATATCTTAAAGGCGTTGGTGAAAAGCGCGCCGAACAATTGCGCAAATTGGGCATTGGCACTGTCGGCGATCTTCTCTCCCACTTTCCGCGTCAATATGAAGACTGGTCGACCGTCACGCCGATCGCTTCAGCGCCGCGTGATGTTCCGTGCTGCATTCGTGCCACCGCAATGGCAACGCCGATTGAGCGTCGCATCCGAAAAGGTCTTTCCCTTTACACGTTCTCCGCGGTGGATTCTTCCGGTGTGATACGAATTACGTTATTTAATAACAAGTACGCCGCCGCAAAGATTGAAGCCGGACGGCAATATCTGTTTTTCGGCACAGTTTCCGGTTCGCTCAATTCACCCGAGTTATCGTCCCCGCTGATCGAGCCTGCGGAGGTCGGCACGCGTATCCGTCCCATCTATCCCCTAACGGCAGGCATAACCTCCCGCTATTTGGAAAAGCTGGTGGGTACGGCTCTTTTAACGTTGGACAAAGCGTTGGATAGCGATCCGCTGCCGCATGCGTTGCGTCAGCAATACCGTTTGTGTACCTATCGGTATGCCTTGGAAAACATCCATTTTCCCGCTGATCACGATGCCCTGGCAATCGCGCGCCGCCGCCTTATTTTTGAAGAATTGTTCATTTTACAGTTGGGGCTGTTAGGACTCAAATCCCCCTCCAAAACCAAAACGACGGTCAACATTTCGCAGGATTACACAGCGGATTTTTCAGCTTTTCTCCCCTTTACAATCGCCGGCGCACAACAACGCGCCGTGGCGGATGCCGTGCGTGATATGCGCGAAACCACTCCGATGAATCGTTTGTTACACGGCGACGTCGGCAGCGGTAAAACCGCCGTTGCCGCCTGCCTTGCCTATACCGTCATCCGCAACGGCTATCAGTGTGTGATGATGGCACCTACCGAAATTCTCGCACAGCAGCATCACCAATCACTTTGCCGTATGTTTCAAAGTGATCCGAGCGTTCACGTTGAACTACTGACAGGCTCAATGACGAAGAAACAGAAAGATACCGTCCGCAACAACGTTGAAAACGGCACTTGTCAGTTATTAGTAGGAACGCACGCGCTTCTGTCGGACACGGTTCAGTTTGCGCGTTTGGGACTGGTTATTACCGATGAACAGCACCGATTCGGTGTTCGCCAGCGTTCCGCACTAACGGCAAAAGGCGAGCATCCCCATTTATTGGTTATGTCCGCCACCCCCATTCCCCGCACTTTGGCACTCATCGTATACGGCGATCTGGACATTTCCGTATTGGATGAACTTCCCGCCGGTCGCACCCCCATCGCCACCTATTCGATAGGCACCGACAAACGCGCCCGTGCGTACGGCTACGTCCGCAAATTTGTGGATGAAGGTCGTCAAGCGTATGTGGTTTGCCCGTTAGTGGAGGAAGGCGAAACCGATCTGGTAGCCGCCGAAGCGTATGCCGAAAAATTAGCTGAAGGTCCTTTCAAAGGATATTCGCTCGGCTTGCTGCACGGCAAAATGAAACCTCGCGAAAAAGAAGAAATAATGAAAGCTTTTGCCGAAAATCGTATTTCGGTGTTGGTATCCACCACCGTTGTGGAGGTCGGTATGGACGTGCCTAACGCTGTATTGATGGTGATCGAAAACGCCGAACGTTTCGGCTTGGCGCAGTTGCATCAGCTGCGCGGTCGTGTCGGCCGCGGCAAACACGCTTCCACCTGTATTCTTATTTCAGACGCACAAAACGAAGAAGCCGTCCGCCGCTTAAAAGTGATGTGTGAAACGACCGATGGTTTCCGTATTGCTGACGAGGACTTGAAATTACGCGGTCCCGGTGACTTTTTTGGTGATCGCCAACACGGATTACCCGAAATGAAGATCGCGGATTTCCTGTCCGATATGACCTTATTACGCGAGGCACAAAATGCGGCACGTGCCGTTCATGCCGCAGATCCAGCTCTTGAGCATCCCGAACATATAACGTTAAAATCCGCCGTGCAAGCGCTGTTCGAGCGCACGGGCGGACAAGGACTCAACTAAAAAGGACCGTGTAAGCTGTTGCTTACACGGTCCTTTTACAGTTCATCCAACGTTAACTCATAGGTCGGCAAAAATTCTTCCAAGAAACAATCAACGGCAGGAATCTGTAATTCCCGCAACGCTTCTTCCGTGGATTGTCGCGCTTTAACGAATTCACGGTTTCCCTGCTTGATCTCCTCGATGCACTTAATAAGTGCCGCCAATTTGTCTGCAGCCTTGACAATGCGCAATTCCTCGCTCATCACTTGCTTGTCAGGCGACAACCAACGACGATACTCGGGTTCCAGATCGTCCGGCAACAACGATAAAAGCTTGTTAGTCGACACCGTTTCCACTTGGCGGTATGCCTCACGAATGACGGGATTGTCGTATTTCACTGGTGTTGGAAGATCGCCGGTTAAGATTTCGGGTGCATCGTGGTATACACTAAGCATCACACACGCCTGTACGTCAACCCGACCGCCGAAACGGCGATTTTGTAAAAGCGCCAACGCGTGTGCCAACACCGCAACATCGTGCGAATGTTCGCAGATGTTTTCCGTTCGGGTATTTCTCATCAGTGCCCAGCGGTTAATATACTTCATGCGGGACAGCATGGCAAAAAACGATTGTTTCACAGTATCAACTCCTATAGTTATTATATCGCCTTTCCATCGGTATTGCAAGACGTGAATAAAACCATTTTCCCTAACAATACTAAATTCAAAAGAGGAAAGGAAGATTACGATGAACCGCGATACCGTTTGCTTACTAAAAGAATGTAATTCCGGTTGCAAATCCGCCACCAACAGTATGGAACAAGTAATGCCGTTTTTAAAAGATAAAGACGACCTGAAAG
The DNA here is from genome assembly GCA_045630765.1 of Acutalibacteraceae bacterium. Classification (GTDB taxonomy): domain Bacteria; phylum Bacillota; class Clostridia; order Oscillospirales; family Acutalibacteraceae; genus RGIG3009. The sequence continues at coordinate 3,584 of JAZQTM010000085.1, forward strand.
CACTGATCGAAAAGTACAACGAAAGACATATTAAGATCGGCGATGAATGTCATGCCTTGCTCAATAGTGTCGACCTCGACGAAAAAGATCCGCCGAAGATCATTAAAGCTATGTCTTGGTTTTCCACGGAAATGAAACTATTAATGGATGATACCACTTCTCACATTGCGGGGTTGATGGTGGACGGTTGCGGTATGGGAATCAAGTCGCTCAGCGGCTATCTGAATCAATATTCCGAAGCTTCGGAGGACTGCCGACAACTCACACGAAAACTCATTGATTTAGAACAGGAATTTATGCAAGATTTGTTGAAATTCGTGTGAAAAAGCGCCCGCTTTTGCGGGCGCTTTCCGTTTATTTCACGATAACGAAACCTAATTTCTTCATTGCTTTTCCAAGTGTACGACCTGCGATGTGTGACGCTCTTTCGGCACCGCTCTTCATCAAACTTTCAAGTTGCGCTTTGTCTTTCATCAGCTCGGCAAACCGCTCTTGAATGGGTTTGAGTTCCAACGCCACCGCTTCACCAACGGCAGTTTTGAAATCACCGTAACCTTTGCCGGTGAATTCATCTTCGATCGCTTCCAAGCTCTTACCGGTGACTGCGGAATAGATTTCCATCAAATTGTTAACACCGTCTTTACCGGGAGCATAGCGCACTTTCGCTTCACTGTCGGTCACCGCACGGCGGAACTTGCGCATGATCGTATCCTCGTCGTCCTTGAGAGAAATAAAGGAATTCTGATTTTCATCCGACTTGGACATTTTTTTAGTCGGCTCCTGTAAGGAGCATACACGCGCCGCCGTCTTCATAATATACGGCTCCGGAATGGTAAAGGTGTTGGCATACAGATTGTTAAAGCGAGTAGCAATATCCCGCGTCAACTCACAGTGCTGTTTTTGATCCGCACCAACAGGTACCAGATCCGGCTGGTACAAAAGAATATCAGCAGCCATCAGTACCGGATAGGTAAACAAACCGGCATTGATGTTATCCGCGTGCTTGGCAGATTTATCTTTGAATTGCGTCATACGGGACAATTCGCCGAACTGCGTATGGCATGCGAGCAGCCAACTGAGCTGTGTATGCTCAGGTACTTGCGATTGCACAAACAACAGTGATTTCTCCGGATCTAAACCGATCGCCAACAACAAGGCAAACATTTCGTTTGTCTGTTGACGTAACTTTGCCGGTTCTTGACGCACCGTGATAGCGTGCAGGTCAGCGACCGCATATGCACAGTCAAATTCTTCTTGCAAAAGCACCCAGTTACGCAGAGCGCCCAGGTAGTTGCCCAGCGTCGGTGTGCCGGTGGATTGTATACAACTTAACGCACGCTTTTTACGCGGCATTTCCGTTACGATTTGATTTTCCATACATTTCCGAACCCTTCAAAAAAATCTTTTATATATAGTACCATACTTGCATTGACTTTTGCAACCAAAAATTGTAAAATAGATATATCTGTTTATCCAGGAGGATTCGTATGACCGCTTTAGAGCAACTCGCGGAATTGTTATTCCCAAACGTAACAAAAACACCGGACGACTATGAGGTACAATATCCCCCACGCGCACTCAAAGATGGCGCTCGCGTGGTGCGTATTGCCCCCTCTCCTACCGGCTATTTGCATTTGGGCGTGTTGTTTACCGCTACCATTAACTATTTAACTGCCCGTTCCACCGACGGTGTGTTTTACTTCCGCTTGGAGGATACCGATAAAAAGCGTGAAGTTGACGGCGGTGCCGAAGATATTTTGGCAGGTTTGCGCCAATACGGTCTGCAAATTGATGAAGGCTATCAAGGTGAAGAGGCTTCAATCGGTGACTACGGTCCGTACCGTCAAAGTGACCGCGCGGAGATCTATCACGCATTTGTCAAAGCACTTGTTTTGCAAAATCTGGCTTACCCCTGCTTTTGCACACCGGACGAGCTTTCGGTCGTCCGCGAAAAGCAAGACAGCCAAAAAATACGCACCGGTTATTACGGCGAGTTTGCCACGTGCCGTTCCCTGACACCCGAGCAGGCGATGGAAAAGATCCGTGCCGGACTCCCCTATGTCATGCGTTTGCGTTCTCCCGGTGATGAATCCCGCCGAATCAAGTTTGACGATATGATAAAGGGAACGATTGAAATTCCCGAAAACGATCAGGATATCGTCCTGCTCAAGACCGACGGCATCCCGACCTATCATTTTGCCCACGCAATCGACGATCATCTAATGCGTACCACCCACGTCATTCGAGGCGATGAATGGATTGCCTCGGTTCCTACGCATCTCCAGTTGTTCCGCGTACTCGGGTTCAAGCCGCCCAAATACGCACACGTCAGCCCGATTATGAAAGAGGAAGACGGGAACAAACGTAAGTTGTCCAAACGCAAGGATCCTGAAGCCGCCGTGCATTTCTATACCGAGCAAGGGTATCCGCCCGAGAGCGTGATGGAATATCTGCACACCGTTGCTAACAGCGATTACGAGGAATGGCGCCGTTGTAATGCGGACAAGCCGCGCAGTGCTTTCCCGTTCAACCTCAAGAAAATGAGTGTATCCGGTGCGTTGTTTGATTTAAACAAACTTAATGACGTCAGCAAAAACATCATTGCAGGTATGACCGCCGAACAGGTCACCGATGCAGTGATCGCATGGTCTCGCGACTATGCGCCCGACTGGCACGCGTTGTTAAGTGAAGATCTCGCCTTTACGACAGGCATCTTCAGTATTGACCGTGGCGGCGCAAAACCGCGTAAGGATCTCGCAAAATGGAGCGACGTTCCCGCGTATGCCGAGTATTTCTTCCACACGCCAACGGAATACCCGTGGCCGGAAAACCTCGCTGCAGAAGATATTCGTGCCATTTTGGAAGCATATCTTTCGGTCTATGATCCGACTGAAGATAAGCAAGCGTGGTTTGATACCATCAAGGCACTTTGCCCCTCTATCGGGTTCTGTCCTGAGGTCAAAGAATACAAGAAGCAACCGGAAGCGTACAAGGGTCACGCAGGTGACGTCAGCACCGTTATTCGCGTTGCTGTTACCGGTCGCCGTAATACGCCTGATCTGTGCGGCATTATGAGTTTGCTTGGAAAAGATGCCGTTGCCGATCGGTTGAACGCAGCACTACAAACGCTGTAAACGCAGGAGGAATGAGTTATGTCAGAAGAACGTATCAGCAATTTTATTCACGATATTATTGACGAAGAATTAGAACCGAACGGCCGTTGCTACGGTATGCAGGTGCATACGCGTTTCCCGCCCGAGCCGAACGGCTATCTGCATATCGGTCACGCGAAAGCCATCTGCATTGATTTCGGAACGGCTGAAAAATACGGTGGCATTTGCAACCTGCGTATGGACGATACCAACCCCACCAAGGAAGACGTTGAATACGTCGATGCGATCCAAGAGGATATTCATTGGCTGGGTTACGACTGGGATGATCGTTTCTATTATGCATCCGACTATTTTGATAAGATGTATGAAATCGCCGTGTCGCTGATCAAACGCGGACTTGCTTACGTATGTGAGCTCACCCCTGAACAGATGCGTGAAAACCGCGGTGATCTCACCCATCCTGCCGTCAGTCCGTACCGTGATCGTCCGATGGAGGAAAGCTTGAATCTGTTCACACGGATGCGTAACGGTGAATTTCCAGACGGAGCAATGACACTTCGCGCCAAGATCGACCTTGCCAGCGGCAACTTCAATATGCGCGATCCTGTCATTTACCGTATCAACCATTCGCACCATCATCGCCAAGGTGATAAATGGTGCATCTATCCGATGTATGACTTTGCTCATCCGCTGGAGGACGCGATCGAAGGAATTACCCATTCCCTGTGTTCTCTTGAATTTGAGGACCACCGTCCGCTGTACAATTGGTTTGCACAACACGCGGAACTGGAAGGTAATCCCCGTCAGATTGAATTTGCGCGTTTGAACATCAATTACACCGTAATGTCCAAACGCAAGCTGCGTAAATTGGTGGAAGAAAACTACGTATCCGGTTGGGATGATCCCCGTATGCCTACTCTGCGCGGTCTGCGCCGCCGTGGCTATACGCCGGCTTCCATACGCAACTTTATTGAACGCGTAGGTGTCGCCAAGGTTCCCAGCACCGTTGAAATCGCGCTTCTGGAGCACTGCTTACGCGAGGATCTCAACGAGAATGCTACCCGTGCAATGGCAGTCCTGCATCCGGTCAAATTAACGTTAACCAACTATCCCGAGGGTCAGTCCGAGATCTTCCAAATGGAAAATCATCCGTATTACCCCGAACGCGGTACGCACGACGTGTCGTTCTCCCGTACCTTGTGGGTGGAGCGCGATGACTTTATGGACGAACCGGTGAAAGGCTATTTCCGTCTGTTCCCCGGCAATGAAGTCCGTTTGAAATCGGCATACGTTGTCCGTTGCACCGGCTGTGTGAAAGACGATAACGGCAACGTCGTGGAAATTTTGGCAACCTACGATCCCGAAACCAAGGGCGGCAACACGCCGGACGGCCGCAAGGTAAAAGGCACCATCCATTGGGTAGATGCCGCCACAGCAAAAGATGCAGAAGTTCGTCTGTACTCTTCCCTGTTTATGGATGCGGAGCCCGAAGCCGGTGATCAGAACTTCCTGGATGTGCTTAACAAGGATTCGCTTGAGAAACTGGTCAACTGCAAAATCGAAGCGGGCATCCTTCCCGCCGAAGCACCCGCAGCATTCCAGTTCCTGCGACTCGGATATTTCTGCATTGATAACGTGGACAGCACCGCCGAGTATCCCGTTTTCAACCGCTCGGTATCGCTCAAAGACAGTTTCAACAAGAAATAAGTAACACAAAAAAGAGCTTGGAGATTTCTCTCCAAGCTCTTTTTATATTTCATCAGATCGTGCCGTCGTCGTCACTGTCTTTCGTGTTCTTCTGTAAACGGCGACTTTTACGCATTTCATCAGCACTGTACTGCTTCGGAATATTTTCGGCAATCGGTTCTTCTTTTCCGAGATCCGTAAAGATCACGTTCGGATCCTCTTGCTGTTCGGTCTCCTCAACAACCGCTTTGGGAGCTTCCTCAATTTCCAGATTAAGATCGTGGCGCTTGTCCACATCCTCTTCAGGATGTTCTTTGTAATACGGATCAATAATCGTCCGCTTGATAAGCGGGAAGATCGTAAATTGAATCAGGAACGAGCGGAACGCCGGGAACAACAGCACGTATAAGATCACAAGCGGGGCGAGTACGTACCAAAAATAATTGAGCAACAACACCGCCGCCAATGCATAAACGGCAAGTAAGGACAACGTGATAATGATGTTCTCCTTAAAACCGGCAATGGCAAGCAACAGGCTATTCTTCCACACCTGTTTGAATGAAAGTTTGAACGTAATGATCTGCATGTACAAATAATACCGTGCATAGGTAAAGATCACAACCAGGAAGAACGAAACGGCAAAGAACAGAAGCGGCATAAATTCAATGCCTTCTACCGCCGTTAACCAATCCCACGCGTAGATGATATCAAAAATCAAGCATGCGCTGATAATGAGTTCCAGAATACCGGACAACAGTGCTTGCTTCCAGTTCTTTTTGATGGTATCAAAAAAATCCGCAGGTAGGAAAACGTGCTTTTCTCTTGCGTAATTACGGGTAACAAAGGTAAGACCTGCTTCAGCCAATCCACGTGTGACGACGGGAAGCGATACCAAAGCATACAATAAGTTGGCAATGATCAGTCTAAAGAATTTTCGAAAATACAACTCCCAAAACAGAAAGAAACGTTTTTTCTTCGGCTCGTTTTTGGAAACACCGGGACCCGGCTTACTGATATCAAACATCCCGAAAAAGCCTGCCACGTCACTACACTCCTTTTATACTACAGTAGTCCCCCAAGCAGGAGACGCAATATTACATCCAGTGCACCTGCACCGAGAATAAAAGCCAACAGCATTAAAAAACGCATACAATATAAACGGAAATCGCGCCATAAACCGCCGCAACGTGCCGATCGAGGCAGCAACTGCACTGCGATAAGAAGGGTCATCCGCAACGCTTCGGAACACGCCATCAAAAGCGCAACCAATTCCATAATGGCGGGCGGTAACAGCACAACGGCAAGGACAAGCCACCCATTCATTCCGCTTTGCACGTAATAGGCTTCGCTGAAGCCCAACCCGATCCCCCAAAAGATCGGTACCAGCAAAACGAGCGGCGCACCGCAAGCGGACGCTCCCGAAAAAAATAACAGGGCCAACAAGCACAACGGCTGAAAACAAGACGAAAGCCATTGCCAAAGTACGCCCGCGATATCACCCTTGACAGGTGTTAAGGGCAACAGCGCCCTCCATTCCGTCGGCAAGGACGCCTGCAGAGGCGAATACAATAACATTCCGCCGATACAACCGATCAGCGGCAACAACAAAAACAAAAGTAACCGCTGATT
>JAZQTM010000086.1:0-6620 GCA_045630765.1 Acutalibacteraceae bacterium
GCAAGAGAACAGCGTTCTCTTGCGGCTTTTTAACAGATGGTTATTTAGTCAGCTCGTTTAAGCAGTTGGGGCAAATATTGTAACCCTTGAAAGAAATAACGTCTTTCGGTTCACCACAGAACAAGCACGACGGTTGGTGCTTTTTGAGAATGACCATATCATCCTCTACAAAGATCTCCACCGGATCCTTATCTCCGATCTGTAGGGTGCGACGCAGTTCCACAGGTAGCACGATACGTCCCAAATTATCCAGTTTACGAACAATACCGGTTGACTTCATATACAATCACCTCACAACATAGTAAATATAGGATATCACAATTGCCAAAAAATGTCAATACCTGGAATTTTTTGAGAAAAACATTGAATTTGTGTCGGGAAAGCGAAAGAATGGTATTGAATCGTAGCAAAGAAAATGATATTATAAATACTGTATATACTATAAAAGGAGAACTCTGTATGAGTTACAAGCGCTGGACATTTTTACAAGTGAATAAAGACGTTGCCAGCGACTTGTCGGCAGAATGTGGATTGGATCCGTTGCTGTGTTTGCTGTTAACCGGTCGCGGCATTACCGATGCCGAGTCTGCTATGGAGTTTTTAGTGGGTAACGAGCTCAAAAGCGATCCGTTTATGTTTGCGGATATGGACCTTGCCGTGGACCGCATACAGCGTGCGATCGACGAGGGCGAAAGCATTATGGTATACGGCGACTATGACGCGGACGGCGTTACGGCTACCGTATTGCTGTACTCGTATCTGAAAAGCCAAGGTGCCAGAGTGGCGTATCGCTTGCCGCGCCGTGACGGCGAGGGCTATGGCCTGCATCGCGAAAGTATTGAAGAAATGGCGGCGCAAGGCGTACAATTGATCATTACCGTCGATAACGGCATCACCGCTGTGGATGAGGTGGAGTTTGCCGCAGAGTGCGGGATCGACGTGGTGGTAACCGACCATCACCAACCGCAAGATACGTTGCCGAATGCCGTAGCGGTGGTGGATCCGCATCGCCGCGATTGCCCTAGTGAGTTTAAGGAGTTTGCGGGTGTCGGTATGGCGTTCCAGTTGGTATGCGCCCTGGAAGGCGATCCCGATTGGGCAATGCGCGAATACGGTGACCTTGTGGCACTCGGCACACTTGCCGATGTGATGCCGCTTCGGCACGACAACCGCGTTTTGGTGCGCCGTGGGTTACAGAGCATCAATAACGAAACGCGTCTCGGTCTTCGCCTCTTGCGCGAGCACGCAGGGGTTTCCGGCACAAAACAGACGGCAACCTCGGTGGCGTTTACACTCGCACCGCGTATTAACGCTGCAGGGCGTATGGAAGATCCGTCTATCGCCGCAGCATTATTGCTCAGCGAGGATGAGCAAGAGGCAGACTGCTTAGCCGGCGAGATCTGTGAAAAAAACAGAGAGCGTCAGGAAACCGAAACGGCGATTTTAATACCGCTTTTGGAAACGCTATGTGCAGCGCCCGAACGCACGGCACAACGCGTGCTTGTGGTATGGGGAGAGGGCTGGCATCACGGTATACTGGGTATCTTGGCGGCGCGGTTGCAGGAACGGTACGGGCGCCCGTGTTTGGTGCTGTCGGTTGACGATGGTATTGCGCGCGGCTCCGGCAGAAGTCTTGCGGGTTTTTCCTTGTTTGAAGCGCTGCACGCGTGCGAGGATTGTTTGCTCGGTTACGGCGGGCACGAGCTTGCCGCGGGTGTGACGTTGGAAGCAGGACGTTTACAAGAATTTTGTGAGAAAATCAATGCTTATGCCGCTACCGTGGCACCGACGATGCCGGTACCGGAGGTGCGTATGGACTGCCGCCTCAAGCCGGATCAGATCAAGCCGGAACTGCTGTCATCTTTATCGTCATTAGAGCCGTTCGGCGCAGGCAATCCGTCACCAATATTCGGTTTATATCGGATGACGTTGGAGCGTATTGATGCCGTTGGCGGGGGTAAGCATCTGCGCCTCACCTTAAACCGTGACGGCGTGCGTATAACCGCTATGAAATTTTCCACCACACCGGAGCAATTCCCCTTCGTGGTGGGTGAGGTGCTGAACGTATCGGTCACACTTGATCGAAACGAATATCGCGGTACCGTCAGTGTATCCGTCATCGTGCGCGATGTGCGACATGCAGATTTAGATCAGGAAATGATGTTAGACACGCTTTGTCGGTACGACAGTATTTTGCGCCGTGATGCCGAGCGGGGCGTTGCGTTACCCAATCGCGATTGCGCGGCGGCGGTATACCGTTTTGTCAAACAACAACCCTATCGCGGCACAATCGAATCGTTGATTTATGCCGTCGCCCGCGGAACGTTTACCGCTACGGATGTATTGGTATCGCTCACTGTGTTGCGCGAGGCAGGTTTGATCGAGTGGCAGAATCACGGTGATACGGTGTATGCGGCTGTCAAGCCGGTAGATGGTAAATCAGATTTAATGAACACAGCGACGGCTCGTTATTTGTTAGGACAGGAGGGGTGATCGTGGAACAGAATACGGTAATGTACAAAGATCAGGCGATCGCCGCCTTAAAACAAGCGATCGTCGTGGCAGAAAAGAAATACGACGGCGAAATGATCGACCGTGCCGTTGAAATGGCGTGCGAAGCCCACGCGGGTCAGATGCGCTATGCCGGCGGCGATTACGTTTGTCATCCGTTGCAGGTGGCGTGTATCCTTATCGAACTCGGTATGGATAACGAAACGATTGTGGCGGCGATCCTTCACGACGTAGTGGAGGATACCGGTATCGAACTTGACGATATTAAACGCGAGTTCGGCGCGAACGTGGCATTGTTGGTGGACGGTGTGACCAAGATCACGCAGATGCCGTTCTCAACGAGGGAAGAGGAGCAGGCGGAAAACGTCCGCAAAATGCTTTTGGCAATGTCGCAGGATATCCGCGTTATCATTATCAAACTGGCGGATCGCTTGCACAATATGCGTACCAGCGAAGGTTGGTATCCGCAAAAACGGCGGGACAAAGCAAAAGAAACGCTGGATATTTACGCACCGCTTGCGCACCGACTCGGTATCCGTGCCATCAAAGAAGAATTGGAAGACATCTCCTTGCATCTGCTTGATCCGATGGGATGTGAGGAAATCGAACAAAATTTAAGTATGCGCAGCGATGAACGCGCCGCGTTTTTGGATACGATTCAAGAACAGCTGCGCGAGCGTTTGGGTGAATACGGGATGAAACCGTACGTCTGCGGACGTATTAAGAGCATCGCGGGCATTTACCGTAAGATGTATATGCAAGGGCGTGCCTTTGACGAGATATACGACGTGTACGCGGTGCGCATTATCGTGGATACGCTCAACGACTGTTATAACGCGTTGGGTATCGTTCACGATCTGTTTCACCCGATTCCCAATCGGTTTAAGGATTATATTTCCACACCGAAAGCCAATATGTACCAGTCACTGCACACTACCGTTATCAGCCACGAAAAGATTGCTTTCGAGGTGCAGATCCGCACCTGGGAAATGCATCACACAGCGGAATACGGTATCGCGGCACACTGGAAATATAAGTTGGGTATCCACAAGAAAGATCGACTGGAAGATAAACTTACGTGGGTACGTAAATTCATTGAAAACCAGCAAGACGTTGATGATGCCGAGGATATTGTGCAGTCGATCAAGACCGACCTGTCATCGGATGACGTGTTTGTGTTTTCACCCCGCGGCAGAGTTGTCAGCTTGCCGCGCGGATCGACAGTTATCGATTTTGCGTATGCTATCCACTCCGAGGTCGGCAACCGTATGGTTGGCGCCAAGGTGGACGGACGTATCGTATCCATCGATTATGAGGTAAACACCGGTGAGGTGGTGGAGATCTTAACCACCTCCGCACCGAATCACGGTCCCAGTCGTGACTGGTTGCAGCTTGTCAAAACCAGTGAAGCGCGCAACAAGATCCGTTCGTGGTACAAGCGGGAGCGCCGAGATGAAAATATTCAACAAGGGCGCGAAGAACTGGAACGCGAAATGGCGCGAAACTTTATCCGCTTGTCGGGTCAGGATCTCGAGGATTTCCTGATGGCGCAGGCAAAGCGTCAGCACTGTGACAGCATCGACGATTTTTACGCAGCGATCGGCTACGGCGGCATTTTGCTGTCGCGCCTTGTGCCGCGTATGAAAGAGGATGCCGCCAAGTACGCGCGCACCGAGCAGGTTACGGCGGAAAGTGTGACAGCGGCAGCCAAACCGCACCGTCATCACAACGGCGGTGTCATCATTGAAAATATGGAAAACTGTCTGGTTAAATTTGCCCGTTGCTGTAATCCGGTGCCGGGTGATGAGATCATCGGATTTATTACCCGCGGCTACGGTGTATCCATTCACAAGTGCGACTGCACGAACGTGCCGACGGATCCGTCACACAGTGCCGAGCCGGAGCGGTGGGTACAAGTGTCGTGGGAAGACAGTATTCGCGAGGAATTCAAGGCGGAACTGCACATTACGGCGACGGATCGAATTGAATTGTTGGCGGATATTACGGCGCAACTGGCGGCTATGCACGTTATGATTTACAGTATGCAGGCGCGGGAAAGTCACGGTCACGGCGAAGTGTTTGTGACCGTCGGCGTCAACAGCCTGGTGCATTTGCAAGAGGTGATTACCCGCCTGAAACGTGTAAGCGGTGTAGAGGATATTAAACGCGGAGGAGCGTAACAGAAGATGAAAGCCATTTTTCAGCGGGTATACGACGCTTCGGTAGAGGTGGAAGGTCGCCTCGTCGGTCAGATCGGTGCAGGCGCGCTGATTTTGCTCGGTGTTGAGCAGGAGGATACTCCCGAACATGCCAAGATTATGGCGCAGAAGATTGCCAATCTGCGTGTGTTTACGGATGAAAACGATAAAATGAATCTGTCCCTGCTTGCCATTGGCGGTGAGGTGCTGGCAGTGTCGAATTTCACGCTGGCGGCGAATTGCTCGCATGGACGACGTCCGGAATTCTTTGCGGCGGCGCGACCGGAAAAGGCAGAGCCGTTATATGAATTGTTTATGGAAGAATTGCGTGCGCAGGGCATTGCCAAGGTGGAAGCGGGCGAATTCGGTGCGCATATGATCGTTAGTATGCGCGGCAACGGTCCCGTTACCATCCCGCTGGATACCAAGGACTGGATGTGACGATATGGTTTACACATATTTTCCCGTCGGTATTTACGGCGCCAATTGTTGTCTGGTATATGACGATCACGGCAACGCGGCGGTGATTGATCCGGGTGATGAAGCCAATGAAATCCTTGAGGAAATTCGCAATCGGTCGCTGAATGTGCGTGCCATATTGCTTACGCATTCGCATTTTGACCATATTGGCGCTGCTGCTCGTTTGCAGCGCGAGTTAGGCGTTCCCGTTTACGTTCACGCGGACGATGTGCGTGGCTTGACGAACGCGCAGTACAGTGTTATGCCGTTAGCCGATCCGCCCGTTGCCGATCATTTGCTCAAAGACGGTGATACGGTAGCGGTGGGCGATATCACGTTCACGGTAATGCACACACCGGGGCATACCGTCGGCAGTGTGTGTTATCGTTGCGAAAACGTACTGTTTGCCGGAGATACCTTGTTTGCCGGCAGTATCGGCAGAACGGATTTTGCGGGCGGTGATTTTTCGGCAATGCGTCAAAGCCTCAAACGCTTGGCGACGTTGCCGGATGATACGCAAGTCATATCGGGGCACGGTGAAGAAACAACGATCGGATTTGAGAAGCGCTCGAATCCGTTTATGGTAGGATTATAAGATATGGTTCTGTATTTACAAGGACACGATTATCATTTTGAATTACAAAACGTCTGTCGGCTGTTTTTGCCACAGGAGCGTTTGGTGGTGGCGGAGTCCGACGAAACACCGTCGGACGGTGCGGCGCTGATCGCGCGCTTGGACCGACAGACGACCGAAACGGCACTGTCTTGTCGGTTGCAGTTGGCGGACTACGACGAAACACGACAGGCGCGAGTGGATAATGCACATCCTTCCTATACGGATGAATGCGAGCTCGTACTGTGCGAACTATTATACGAGCTGTTGACAGATGCCTTTCACACCGAACAGGATTGGGGTATTGTAACCGGTGTGCGACCCGTCAAGTTGCTGCGCCGTTTGATTGCAGAAGTGGGGGAGGACGAAGCCCTTTCTCATCTGCGTGAGCGGCTGTTTGTCAGCGAACACAAACTGCGCTTGAGTCGTACCACACTGGAAGCGGAGGACCGCATTTTAGGGTTATCTCGACCGGAATCGTTCAGCTTATACGTGTCGGTACCGTTTTGTCCGTCACGCTGCGATTATTGTTCGTTTGTGTCCCAAACCGTCACAAGAGCTGCCAAGTTGATTCCCGAATATGTGGCAGCGTTGGCGGAAGAAATCGCGTATACGGGTGAACTTGCCAGGCGTTTGGGACTGCGCTTGGAAACCGTCTATTTCGGTGGCGGTACACCCACAACCTTGACACCCGAACAACTTGAAACGTTGACGCGAGCGGTGGAAACGTCGTTCGATCTGTCCACCGTGCGGGAATATACGGTAGAGGCGGGACGACCGGATACCGTAACCGATGACAAATTACGAGTGCTGAAAAAGTCGGAGGCCAAGCGGTCTTA
>JAZQTM010000087.1:0-9837 GCA_045630765.1 Acutalibacteraceae bacterium
CGGGTGGCGCCCCCAAAAAAAGAAACACACCCATGCGGTGTGTTTCTTTTTTGTGTGGTAATCTCCGGAATCGAACCGAGTCGATCTCCGGGTGGCGCCTCCAGAAAAAACTCTTGTTCGGAAGAACAAGAGTTTTTTCAGTTATATTCGCCTTCGGCGAGTGATATTGCTTCGCAGTGATATTCGGCTAACGCCGAGTGATATTGTCCTACGGACAGTTAAAGGCGAATATAATATCACTTTTGCGTAAGCAAAAATATCACTATGCCGGAAGGCATAATATCACTCTGTGCGAAGCACAGAATATCACTTTCAACCTCAGGTTGAAAAATATCAACTTTCCTTTTATTGTACGCTTGGGAGTTGTATGTTATAATTATATCAGCAAAGGAGCTGATATAATGGATAACACAAATATTGTTTTAGCGGATAATATACAGAAATACCGTAAAAAGTGTGGATTAACACAAGAGGAACTTGCGAAAAAGTTGGGTGTAACATTCCAAGCAGTTTCAAAATGGGAAAATGCAAAGACGGCCCCTGACATATTGTTTTTGCCTACAATGGCTGATTTATTTGGTTGCTATATTGATGAATTGTTTTCTCGTGAAATTAAATCAGAAATTCACTATGATCATTGTCCTGAATTTCCGTGGCACGATGATAACGTTATCCGCGGAGTTGTGTGCCTAGGTAAGAAGATTTTGCAGGTAACCGATAATATGACCGACAGGTTCACTTTTGAGGTTATCGGAGATGCAAAAAGCGTGCAAAGCGAGTGTAATATTGCAGTCAGCGGATCGGTTTATGGCGGTTGTAACGCCGGAGATGAATTGGTTGTGGCCGGAAATGTGAACGGCGGTTGCAATGCCGGTGACGGAATTACTGTGGGCTTTAATCTGAACGGCAGTTGTAATGCTGGTGACAATATCGTTGTTGGCGGTGATCTCAAAGGTGTTATAAGTTGCGGTGGTGCTGTTAAGGTTGACGGTGATGTCGAGGCCGAGAAAATTACGGGTAACGTTGTGTGCAATTCCTTGAAATGTGAAAAAATCGAAGGCGATGTTACTGTAAATAAGGAAAAATAAAGGTTTTCAGGCGCTTTTCATTCGTGCCATTAAGTTCAAAACTCTCAGAAAAAGAAGCCAAGTCTAACGACTTGGCTTCTTTTATTATCTTCCGCAATCGGAAAACAGCTGATTGAATTGTGTTAAAAATAAAGGCAAAATGCGCGTATAGTGACTGGTAATATTGCGTGATTTCTGTTATACTGTTCATAACAAAAGCTTGTCAAACGGAGTGCGCGTGCTATGGTAAAGATACAAAACACGGTTATTAAAAAGCAAACAAACTTTTGGAATCACTGCCTTTTTCATCCCACTGATGCAGTTGAAGATCCTTGGGGACGTCGTATCCTGGATCGTATGGCGGAGGACGGGTCTATTAAAACCGTACGCCTTTATGCGATGTTTGAGGATATCGTATACTTGAATGAGAACGATGAACTTTGTTTTGATTTCCGCATTAGTGATTGCCGCTTGGACTATATGGTGGAAAAGGGCTATGATCTGATCTTGTCCTATGCCGGTATGCCGGACTGTATTGCCTCCGTTCCGGGTCAGTATATGGGGAACAAGGCGCGTTACAAGGGTAAATTCTTTAACACCTCGCCTCCGAAAGATCTTGCGGTGTATGAGGAAGTGTGTTACCAATATACCAAGCACATTATCGAGCGTTACGGCATTGAACGTGTGTCGAAGTGGCGTTGTCATTGCCATAATGAGCCGGATTTATGGTTTTTCTTCTCCCACCTTCCCGTGACCGAACAAGAACCCCGTATTCGTGAATATTGCAAGATGTACGCTGCGTTTGCGCGCGGTGTACGTCGGGCGTCCGATAAAGTGCATATCGGCGGTCCTGCTTGTGCTTCCAAACTGGAGTTTTTGGAGGCGTTTTTGAACTACGTACGGGAAAACGATTTGGATATTGATTATATTGCGTTGCATAACTATGGTACGTGGACCGGCGCGATCAATAGCGGCGAGAAACGGATTTGCGTGCAGAATAACATTGATCGTCAAAAGCGGCTTATGGATGTCATTGAGCGTTGCGGTTTTGGTGACCGTGAACGTGTGGTGGACGAATGGGGTGCCTCTACCGACGGATATTACAACATTGAGCAATGTCCCGTGTACATCTTCCGCGAAACCGAGGTGTTTTCGTCCTATTACGTCAAGTTGATCCACGAGATGATTAAAACGGATCCGCAAGTGACTAAAATGTTGATCTGCTTGTCCGGTCAGCACGAGATGGTAGTGGATTTCTCGGGTTATCGTAATTTCTTTACCCTCAATTACATCAAAAAGCCCATTTACAATGCGCACGTATTGGCATCGAAATTGAGCGAGGATTTAGTAGAAGCAAAAACCGAGAACGAAAACATCTTTGTGGTTCCTACCAAGACGGAGACGGGGTATTCGGTGCTGATGACCTATTCTTCCGAATACTTTGAGGAAGATATTCCCAACGTTGAGGAAACCATCACTTTTGAAGAAGATATTGCGAATAAGACGGTGACGGTGTGGTGCATCGATAAGACGACCACCAACCCGTATCGTTTGTTCCAAAAATTAGGGATCAGTGATCATCCCTCCGCAGAGGAAATTCGACTTTTGCGTGAGGAGGGCAATCTCAAACCTATTAAGGTTCAAAAAGGCAGTGAGCCGCTCACCTTGTCGCTCACCCCGAACAGCATGCACTTGATTACGGTTGAATAAAAAGTGGCGAAGCGCAAAGCGCTTCGCCACTTTTTTATTGTCCGTGCTTTGACAGTAATTTATGTTTTTCATCCCACAACGCTTGCGATAAGTCGACGTAATAGCGGTGGGGATTTTCAAAACGTAACACTTCATCCCAAATGGTATCCATTTGTCGGCGGCAGTAATCGCGGATTTCCTGTGCCGAGGGGGAGGTGTACACGCATTTGCCGCCATGGAAAATTTGCTCTTGCAACGGCTTGGCAGTGAAGTTTTCAATGGTCTTACGCTTCCATACGTGCTCGGGATCAAAGATCTCATACGGTTGCTGCTCGTCAATGATCTCGTCGTGCAGTGTGATAACGTCGGCGATTGCTTTACCGGAATCACGATCGAACAGCCGCCATACTTTTTTGAAACCGGGGTTAGTGATCTTGGCAACGTTCTCACTGACCTTGATACGCGGGATGATAGCGCCTTCTTTTTCCACGGCGGCAAGCTTGTACACCCCACCGAAGACGGGATCGCTGGAGGCGGTGATCAAGCGTTCACCAACGCCGAAACTGTTCACACACGCACCTTGTAAGATCATATCGCGGATGATGTACTCGTCAAGCGAGTTGGAAGCGCAGATCTGGCAATCGGGGAAGCCCGCATCGTCCAGCATCTTGCGCGCCTTTTTGCTCAAATAGGTAATATCACCCGAATCTAAACGAATACCTTTCGGTCGATAGCCGTTGGGTACCAAGACCTCGTTAAAGACGCGAATGGCGTTCGGGATACCCGATTTCAGTACGTTATAGGTGTCCACCAATAACGTGCAGGATTGCGGATAGACCTGTGCATACGCTTTGAATGCTTCGTATTCGCTGTCGAACAACTGCACCCAGCTGTGCGCCATCGTGCCGAGTGCGGGGATACCGAATTCACGATCGGCAATCGCACACGCGGTACCGATACAACCACCGATGTACGCGGCTCTGGCACCGTACACCGCGCCATTGAAGCCTTGGGCACGGCGGGAACCGAATTCCATCACGGCGCGACCATCGGCGGCGCGCACGATGCGGTTGGTCTTGGTAGCGATCAATGATTGGTGGTTGATCGCGAGCAAAATCATCGTTTCCACGAACTGCGCTTGAATGGCAGGACCACGCACGGTCACCAACGGCTCGTAGGGGAAGATGGGGGTACCTTCGGGGATCGCCCATACGTCACAGCAAAACTTGAAATTGGCAAGATACTCTAAAAACGGCTCACTGAACAGATTTTTACTGCGCAGATAGTCGATGTCTTCGGGAGAAAACGAGAGGTTTTTTAAATATTGAATGACCTGATCGAGTCCTGCCATGATTGCGACACCGCCGCCGTCGGGCACTTTGCGGAAAAACATATCAAAATAGGTGATCTGCTCGCCGTGACCATTTTCAAAAAAGCCGTTTGCCATAGTCAGCTCATAAAAGTCGGTGAGCATCGTCAGGTTTTCTTTTCCGTATTTGTTTGTTAACATCCTAAAAACACCTCGTCAGCGTTCACCACAGTAGCAGTGGCGGTATTCCTCAATGCAATGCTTGATAATCGCGATCGCATCTTCTCGTCCCAATACCTCTTTCACAGCCGTGCTCTTTCCTTCAAGCGATTTGTACACCGTGAAAAAATGCTGTATTTCGTCAAAGGTGTGCTTCGGCAACTCGCTGATATCCTTATAGCAGGAAAGCGACGGATCGCGGAACGGAACGGCAATGATCTTTTCGTCGATATCGTCGCCGTCTACCATTTTGACCACGCCGATGGGATAGCACGGTACGAGCGTCATCGGCTCAATGGCTTCCTGACACATCACAAGCACGTCCAGCGGGTCGCCGTCATCCGCAAAGGTGCGGGGGATAAAGCCGTAGTTTGCGGGATAATGCGTGGCGGTATACAACACGCGATCCAAAAACAGTAAACCGGTTTCTTTATCCATCTCATATTTGTTTTTGCCGCCTTTCGGGATTTCGATGACGGCAGTAAAATTGTCCGGGTTGATTCGTTCGGCAGAAATGTCGTGCCAAATGTTCATACAGACATCGCTCCTTTGAGAAATTCTCCATCTACAGTATATACCGAATTTTGTGCGAATACAAGGTTGTAAAAAAATCTCCTGCTGAACGAATCAGCAGGAGTTTTTCTTACGTGTTTTGTGTTTTCGGATTAGACCGCGCGGGTAACTTTACCCGAACGCAAGCAACGGGTGCAGGCGTAAACCCTTTTGGGAGAGCCGTCTACAACAGCCTTGACGCGTTTGATGTTGGGTTTCCATGTGCGGTTCGAGCGACGATGCGAGTGGGAAACCTGAATACCGAAAGTAACACTTTTGCCGCAGAAATCACATTTAGCCATGTTCTGCACCTCCTTTTGATAAAGCAACAGCAGTATCATAGCAGATTGTCTGTGAAAATGCAAGCATTTTTTTAAGAAGTCGTAAATTTTTTGAAAAATACTTATTTGGACCGCTTTTTCTCCTTGTATTTTATAAATAAATACGCTATACTATATTTTGTATAAGTTTGTAAACGAGGGGGAACACCTTGTGCTTTTTGATGTCATCAACGGCAATTACAGCTTTTTGGAATTGTTGTTGTCGATTATCAGTTATATTCTGCTCGTTCTGGTTATGCTACCCGTTCACGAGTTGGCGCACGCTTGGGTTGCCACCAAGTTGGGTGACGATACACCCCGCTGGCACGGACGCCTGACTGCTAATCCCTTTGCACACTTGGATCTCTGGGGGACGCTGATGCTGGTCTTGTTCGGCTTCGGCTATGCAAAGCCCGTGCCGGTCAATTCGCGCAATTTTCGCAAGCCGCGTCGTGATATGGCGCTGGTTGCGCTTGCCGGTCCGCTTTCCAACTTGCTGATGGCAACGGTGATGCTGTTGCTGTTTCGGTTGTTAAAGCTTCTGCCGTTTGCGTCGGGTGTGGTGTTGATGGTCGGTGCAACGTTAGTCAACATCGTTGCTCGGATCAATATTGGGCTTGCCGTATTTAATTTATTACCAATCCCGCCGCTTGACGGTTCGCGCATTTTCAGTGCGTTTTTGCCGCCTCGATGGGCGTTTTGGATGATGCAACACGAACATCAAATTCGCATTCTTCTGATCGTCTTGTTAGCGACCGGTGCATTAAGTACACCGATCACTTTGGTATCTCGTTACGTGTATCAAATACTCTTGAAAGTCTGTGGTTTCTAAATGGAAATTTCGTACAAGCTGCCGGATTTTGAAGGACCTCTCGACCTCCTTCTTTATCTGGTGCAAAAGAACAAACTGAATATTTACGATATTCCGATCCACGAGTTGCTCGAGCAATATCTTTCCACCATCCAAACGATGCAAGAACTGGACATGGAGGTTGCTACGGAATTCTTGGATATGGCGGCGCGTTTGGTGCAGATCAAATCTGCCATGCTGTTGCCCAAGCACGAGGAAGGGGACGACCTTCGCCAGCAGTTGTCGGGCGAATTGATTGAATACCAATTGTGTCAAGAAGCGGCGCGTCGTATGCAACCGCTGTACATTGGCGGAGACTTGTTTGTGCGTGACCCCGCCGAGGTGGAACCGGATTACACCTATCGCCGCACGCATCCCGCGTCGGTACTGCTTGACGCCTATTTTGCGGCTGCCGGCCGAGGACAACGTAAACTTCCGCCTTCGCCGCAGGCATTCCATTCGATCGTTGCGAAGAAGATCGTATCTGTATCTTCAAAAATCATTTTTGTGTTACGTCGCTTGCGCGTCGGAAAATCGGTATCGTACCAGTCGTTGTACGGTGGTGCGCGGAATAAGTCTGAATTGGTCGCCACGTTTTTGGCGGTACTGGAGCTTATCAAGGGCAAACGCATTTTAGTCGATGGCGAGGGCGAAAGCCAACAGGTAACACTGATCGGCAAGGGAGAGTTAAACGATGGAAATTAAAGAATATAAAGCCGCCATTGAGGCGATACTGTTTGCAAACGGCGAGCCGATCGGTGCCGATCGTTTGGCGGAACTGTTGGAACTGGATGTGGAAACCGTCCACCGCTTGGCAGGCGATTTGATGAGTGAGATCAATACCCGCAACGGCGGGATTGTGATGGTACGGTTGGACGAGCAGTATCAATTATGCACTCGCAAAGAACATGCGGACTTGATCCGTCGCGCGCTGGATATTCGCCGCAATACCCCGTTGTCGCAAGCGGCGATGGAGGTGCTGGCGATTATTGCCTACAACCAACCGGTTACCAAAGCGTTTATCGAACAGGTGCGCGGTGTGGATTGCGGCGCTGTTATCCAAGGCTTGGTACAAAAAAATCTCATTGAGGAATGCGGACGTTTGGAGTTGCCCGGCCGCCCGTTGTTGTATGGGACAACCCCCGTGTTTTTGCGTAGCTTTGGGGTGTCCAAACTGGACGAGCTGCCGCCGCTCCCGCAAAAAGAGGAGCAGGCGCGTATGATAGAAACGACGCTTGAAGAAGTGATCGATCAAGCCCAACCGACAGAAAACGAAGAGTGATTGCCATTTGGTTGGCATTCCGTTATCGCGTAAAAGTACAGCAAGGAGGTTTCTATTATGGAAAACAAAGTGCAGAATCTGATGGGTCTGTCTATTGACAAGATCAAAGAAATGGTGGATGTCAACACCGTTATCGGTGAGCCGATGACGTTGGCGGACGGCATGACCTTGATTCCCGTTTCGCGGGTGTCGTACGGTTTTGCTTCCGGTGGATCCGATCTGCCCACCAAAAGCACACAAGAATTGTTTGGCGGCGGCGGCGGTGCCGGTATCACTATTGTTCCGATCGCCTTTTTGTGTATCACGGGCGGCAACGTTCGCGTGGTGCCGATGGTATCCGCGCCGGATACGCTCAATCAAGCCGTTAATATGATCCCCGACGTGGTAGATCGCATCGGTGGCTTCTTCAACAAGGAGAAGAAAGAGGGTTAAATACGGATCGCCTCGCATACCATTGGTAGCGAGGTAGGTGTCGTATTATGCTCAAACGAGGACTTACAGTTGCTTGTCTGCTTTTCTTGCTGCCGTGCTCGGTGATGGCGGAATCTCTATCGCTCTCATCGTTGTCGGCGGTTGTGTATGAGCCGGGAAGCGGTCGCGTTTTATATGCGAAAGATCCGGATACCAAACGTCCGATGGCAAGCACGACAAAGCTGATGACTGCTTTGGTTGCCGCTGATTGCTTGTCGATGGAATCCACTGTGACAGTTCCGCAAACGGCGGTGCTGGTAGAAGGATCGTCGATGGGTTTGCGCGGTGGGGATACCCTCACGGTGCGTGATCTGCTTGTCGGCATGCTGTTATCTTCGGGTAACGATGCTGCCAATGCAACCGCCTTGTTGAGCGCGGGCTCGTTACCGTCGTTTGCTGCACGTATGAATGCGAAGGCGGCATCTCTCGGTATGACGCGTTCGTTGTTCGTGACGCCCTCCGGGTTGGACGAAGGGG
This sequence comes from Acutalibacteraceae bacterium, assembly GCA_045630765.1. Lineage (GTDB taxonomy): Bacteria > Bacillota > Clostridia > Oscillospirales > Acutalibacteraceae > RGIG3009. The sequence goes on from JAZQTM010000087.1 coordinate 8,237, forward strand.
GACACAGTTCTACTGCGCGAGATATGGCTTTGCTTGGCGCGGCAGTGCTGAAATCGCCTGAACTTGCCGCAATCTGTGCTCAAAAGCAAGCGACTGTTACGATTTCCGGCAATCGTGTAACACTTTCAAATCACAATCGACTGCTGTCGTTGTATGAGCCTGCTATCGGGCTGAAAACCGGTTTTACGAAACAGTCGGGGCGATGCTTGGTATCGGCGGCGCAACGTGACTGCGTTACGCTGGTGGTTGCCACCTTGAATGGCGGTGATTACTGGAACGACCATATCGCGTTATATGAATACGGGTTTTCCAAGACCGAATCGGTATCGCTCATTGTACCTGACTTGCCGATGGTATCGGTATGCGGCGGTACCTCGTCGTCTGTCCCGTTGCGGGCGGATCCACCTGAACCGATCACGTTGCTTAAAGGGGAAAAGGCGGCGGTAACTTGTCGTGTGGAGATGCCGACTTTCGTGTGGGCGCCGCTTGAAGCGGGGGAGCAACTTGGTGCGATCGTCTACGAACTGGACGGAGCGATATTGCGCGAAATACCCGTTACAGCCGAATATGCGGTAGCTGAGAGAGCACCGCTGGGATTTTTTATAAAATGGAAGCGTCAGCTTCATGGATTGCTGACGGCGTTATTGGAGTAACACTATGGCTTTAACACGATTACAAAAAATACTTGCTGACCGCGGCGTGGCTTCGCGCCGTAAAGCGGAGGAACTTATTGAACAGGGACACGTTCGCGTTAACGGACATCCTGCCAAGATCGGCGACAAGGCGGACGACCGCCGTGATGTGATTTCCGTGCGCGGTAAGCGTATCGATGCACCGCCTGAACTGATGTATTTGATGCTACATAAGCCGCGTGGATACATTACCACGTTGAGTGATGAAAACGGTCGGAAATGCGTTGCCGATCTGGTGCGCGATGTAGGGGTGCGGGTGTATCCTATCGGGCGGTTGGACAAGGATTCTGAGGGCTTGTTGCTCTTTACAAATGACGGTGCGTTTTCCAACGCGATGATGCACCCGACGGCGCACGTGCCGAAGCGTTACCGCGTGACGGTGCGGTCAGAGGTCACGGAAGAACAACTTTCACGTTTCGAGCAGGGGGTACTGATCGACGGTAAAAAGACCTTGCCTGCTGAAGCTGTGATCGTTACGGAAGAAAAAGAAACACCCGATTCGCCGGCGCGTACCGTGCTGGAAATCGTGTTGTATGAAGGCAGAAATCGTCAGATCCGTAAAATGTGTGAAGCACTGGGGCTGGAGGTTGTTCGTCTGAAACGTACGGCGATCGGCACGGTGAAACTCGGTATGTTGCCGTTGGGCAAATGGCGGTTACTGGATCCGAAGGAAGTGCGCGCGTTGCTGGTGGCGGCGCAAGTCAACGAAAAGATTGCTGCCAAATATATCAAGAACGGAAAAGGACAGGGGAATTATGGTAGAAGTACATCCCGCCGATAAGGCGAAAACCGAAGAATTGGCAAAGCGTGCAGGTGTATCGTTACCGGTGCAGGCGATGAATATGACCCGCGCGGGGGACGAGCTTGGCTACGTTTTATATACCATTGATCGCGATACGATCGAGATCG
>JAZQTM010000088.1:0-4498 GCA_045630765.1 Acutalibacteraceae bacterium
GCCCTCGGGCGCTCGATGACATAGGCTGCAAGCCCCGCCATGCTGTCGGGCGCGTCATCGTGGATATTATCGCTCGTAAAGCTAAAGGCGGTCAGCTCATTCATAAAGCGCTTATATTCGTCATTTTGCATGTTCGGGTGCAGGAAATAGAAATTCCGGATATCCGGGGCATACTGCTCGATCCGCGCGAGCTTGCTTTGGTTGGTGGGCGCCTTTTTCGAGCTGATATTGCATCGGTGCCCCTTGCCCTTTAGCATTTTATCGATATCGGTAGCATAGAAATCACCGCCGTTGTTCGCCTCAAAGCGCCCCATGCGGCACTTGTGATGCAGGATTTTACCGACCACGCGCGGCTCGGTGATGGTTTTATCGCTCCGATCAAACACCACATCGACGATATAGCCGCTGTCACCGTAAATATAGCAAATCGGCATACTGAGGCTGTCGCCACCGCCAAAGGCCACGTCGCAGAAGAAAACGATATTATCCGGCTCATCGCCCGGCAGCACGCCGTTATAATACTGCATTTCGTCATACGGGAAGGCTAGCCCCTCCTTCGCGATACCGCGTTGCAGGTAGAGGCAGCTAAAATCCACGGGGTCAAGGTCCTTCTTGATCTTGTGAATCTTTTCGGTCGTGTACCTGTCCGGATGCTCGTATTCGAAATTCGACACTTCGTTTTCATCCCATACCGGGATAGCGATAAAGCGGTATCGCGGGTCATCGCCGTGCTTTGCCCGTTTACGGCTGATCGGATCGTGTATCGACCAAATGGTTCCGAGCTGGATTTCCTTTACGTTGTCACCGATCATACGCGTGGTAAGCGTGGAGGTGTAATCGGCATACAGCTTTTCCAGCCGCTCAGGCGAGCGCGCCATTTCCGAGCCTTTTACAAGGTCATCGGTAATAAGGAACTTATTTGCCCTCGTTCTACCGGTAACGGAACCGCCGAGCGACACAAGCCCGATGGTAGGGAAGTCACCCTTCTTCCGATAGCTGATGGTGTGATATTCCGCCGATAAATCCGGCGCGCCGTTGCCGGGGAAGATATCGTTATGCCGGTATTCGTCGGTATCGGTCAGGATGCTCCGCACGCTGTCCTCGATCATCTTGACCATACCGTCAGAATAGGAAACGTACATGTTCGCGCTCTGCGGATATTTGCCGGCAATGTAAGAGAGCAAGAATTTTATCATCGTACTTTTTCCTGTGCCCGGTGGCATCGAAAAGCCGAGGTAGAGCGCATCCGGGTCATCGATAAACGCCTGAATTTGCGTTGCGATCTTATGCTTGCCTTCCAGTACCTTGCGCCTCGGCCACCAAAAGCGCGCCTGCGGCTCGCGGTAGAACTCACATGCCGACATATAATCGTCAAAGGAATCCTGCGCGCCGAGGACATAGGTCCTATATATCAGCTCATATGCTTCCGCGCTTCGCACCTGTTTTGCCTGCTCACGCAGGTAGAGAAGCCATGTGCGCCTCTCCTTGGCATCCTCGCACAGCCGCACCATGCCAAACAGGTCATTCAGCTTCTCCATATCGGCGCCATGCACCTCTATCGCTCGTTTAATCTTGTCTTTTATATCCATATACATCCTCCTAAACAAAAATAGAGCGCCACCCATTTCGGATGGCGCTCTTGGCGCTCTATTATTTGTATTTTTTCGTAAGCTCTTTAATCACTGCGAAGGGGAAATAGAGTATCGCTCCCAAGCAACCAAACATAGCCCAATCTTTGTCTTTCATATAAATATTCTCCCCGTTTAAGCTCGGCAGCTAATTTTAATCGTTCTCCCGATAAATCTTATCTATGAGATAGGTCAAAGAAATTTTGGGTAGGGTGAACGTTTCCCCAACTTTTTTCCCGAGAATTGCTTTTTGGGTGGGATATTTGGCGGTGTCAATAACTAGTTTCGATTCGACGCTTTTTTCCAAAACAAACACCTCAATCGTGCAATTATCCTCCACTACTTCTAGCAGTATATCATCCCGTTCGACAAAATCCAGAATGGCTTGCCTAACTGTGGGAGATTGTAACGCAACAATTCCGTCAATCAGGATGTTAAACATAGCAGCATTCACATTGCAAAGATATTGCTGTTTTCCTTTTCCGGTCGAGGTAAACGGGCCGTTGAGCGGCTGGATTCTATGCAATTTCGGTATAAAGGGAGCTGTTTTCAGCGGACGCGGCAGCACGAAGTATCTTGCGTCGATCCTCCATCCATCTTTATCCCACTCTTCAAATCCTCTACCGGGCCGCGGATATGAATAGCAAGCTGTTTCTGCTTTGCTGATAGCCACAATTTCGCCAAAATAGCTATGAAAAATGATATCTCCCGGCTTTACCTGCTTCATTGTCTCGTAGCCGGGATGCGTTCTCCATCCGCTTGCAAATTTCGGAGACCAAAGAAACCCACCGTTGCTCTCCTCATAGTAGGTTTTATTCTGATAAACGTAAAAATAATTCATATGCTTATCCTTTTTGTGTTTCCTCTTTTTGTAAACGTCTTAAATCGTCGATGTTAGCGATGCCGAGTCTTTGCATGCAAAGGACAGGCGCAAGACCAGAATCATCAAAATATGACCAAAAATCATTAAAATTACCATCTAATCCCCAAAAATAGTTGCAGGCTTCGCAACCGTGAACGTATTCATTACCCCAACGGGGACGAACGAGTCGGTCTTTTTGGGGTATTGGACAAGAACGGCACTTAAACATGTACGCAATCATATCGAACGTTGCCTTTCTTTTGTCAGCCACTTCGTGAATTACCCGTGAAACGCTGTTCTCATATGCATTATACTTCCATTTTTTAGTTTCGCTACTATGCAACAAGAGGTCCTGCAATTCCTCCCGTGTGATGATATCTCTTTTTTCGTGCAAATCTATTTCGATTGTTGATAGACCAGACTCCTTGATTTTTGCGAGCTTTACATCATCAATACAATGGGTGACATATATTTCAACAAGCAACCTCTTGCCTCCGGTGTATACAACTACATCGGGAATAATATTATCAATCTGCTTTTCCAGCTCCACCTTATCTATGGTAATTATTTTTTCTTCGCTAAGGCGTTTCTTACCAAATCCTTCGGGTGTTTTTGTATCTACCGCCGGTATTACCATCTCCGTTGCTTTTGAAAGAATATCTTTTGCTGCTAAATGAAGTGAAGTTTGATAACCATATGCGCAACTATCTTTTTGATGATGGGCAAAGTGATCCGCCTTGGGGCGCTTTGAATTTGGATTTGGATGTTTGGCGACAAGACGAGCATTACACACGGGGCAAACACACCCGCATTTCAGTCCACTTTCGACTTCCATAATACTTACAGGCGCACCATCTTTTAGCGCATATATCAATTGTGAATGTAATCCGGGCATGACACTATAAACCTCCGATATTTAAAATTCGCCATTTTGAAATCAGTATATCAAATGATGTGTCCCGTTTTTGGTACTTGATCCTTTTACGCGCGGCAAGGGCTTTTTGCCCACTTATACCACAGCGATCTACTGATACCGAGTTCCTTACATGCGGCAATAACCGTCATGTTGCCCTCGGTCACAGTATTATGATATCCATAGAACTCCGAAGGGATTGCCATTGTCTTACGGCCTTCCCGATACTCGGGGTTCTTTCTTTTTGCCTCTGCTTTGCCGTCATTCAGGCGCTCGATAATCATATCTCGCTCGTATTCCGCAAAAGCCATCATGATGGTGAGCGTCAGGCGGCCGGTCGGGCTATCCTCGACAAGCCCCATATTAAGAACATGAACCGAAATGCCCTTGGCAAGCAGTTCCTTGATGAGATTCACCCCGTCGGTCGCCGTTCTCGCAAAGCGATCCAGCTTGCAAACAACGAGTGTGTCGCCGGTTTTCAGTTTTTTCAGCAATTTCGTGAATTTCGGGCGTTCCATCTTGGTGCCCGTATAAGCTTCCAGTACGATCTCGGTGCAACCGGCATCACGGAGCTTCGCTTCCTGCGCTTCCAGACTGTTACCATCCTCGCCGCCGGCATACCGCGTTGTGCTACTCACACGTCCATAGCCGTATCTCATTCCTCGACACCCACCTTGTAGCAACCTTCGCGAGCCTCACGCGCCGTTTTCGGCTGTACTACCAACTCATATCCAAGTGCGTCCAAAAAAGTCACGTAGGTATCGACCTTGATGCTTTTGCCCCTTAAACGTTCACTCACGCCGGATATAGTCTTATACCCCAATCTGTCACGCAGGACATCAAGCGTCACCTTTGGCGTGCTTTTATTCATAATATCTTGGATAATCTCGATCTCGTTCATGTTTTGCATCCTCCTTTGTCTGTTTCGTAAATAGTATAACACGATTTCGTGTAAATGTCAATGGGGTTTCGGGAAAAAACTCCCTTTTTTTATTTTTCGCTACTGAAACGCCTCACCGGGCCGCGCTGGGGGATGGGATATCCCCCGGCCCCGTGCCGGCTGCAAGTGTGTTTTAACTGTGCAATTTATGAACA
>JAZQTM010000089.1:0-40357 GCA_045630765.1 Acutalibacteraceae bacterium
GAGGCAGCGTTTTTGCTAATTGCAAGATATGCTCGCCAATATGCGGTAATGCCTCCCACGGATGTTGGTATCCCGACAGGTATCTGCCGGCGATGCTTTTGGAAAGATCAAATAGTTCGTTGGTATAAATCATTGTTTACCCTCCTGTCTTGAATAGTGTGCGCCGTAACGGACTCTTTATATCGACAGGGGAAACAAAAATTTTAGTGCGGTGCCAAATCTTGACGGCGAAAGGAAAACCCGATATACTATGAAAGTGAAACTGAGGTGGGAAATATGGCAAAACAGTGGCATACGTTGATCGTCGGCGGCGGCGCGAGTGGACTCGCGGCGGCGGTGTTTTGTGCGCGCAAGTTGGGCGGTGAGCGGGTGATCCTTTTGGAAAAAGCACCGCGGGTAGGTAAAAAGTTATTGGCTACCGGAAACGGAACCTGTAACATTACCAATCGCCGTGCCGATACGTCGCACTATCATGGTGCGGATGCCTCCTTTACGGCGCCCGTGTTGCAAGCGTTCCCACCGGAGGCGTGCCTTGATTTCTTTGAATCGATCGGTGTGGTTTGCACTTCGCGTGAGGCGGGAAGAGAATACCCGTTGTGTGAGCAAGCGGCGGCGGTGCTGGATTGTTTGCGCTTGGAATTGCAAGCGTTAGGTGTTACCGAGCGATGCGATACGGCGGTGACTGCCGTTCGCTATGAGAATGGTGAATTTTCGGTCGTTACCGATAAGGAAACGTTGTATGCCAAACACGTTGTTTTAGCAACCGGCGGTGCGGCCGCACCCGCCCTCGGCGGTTCGGCAGAGGGATATGCGCTGGCAACGTCACTCGGTCATAAAAAAACACCGTTATTTCCTTCTATTGTGCAGGTCAAAACGGATACGACTTTTATCAAGGCAATGAAAGGGCTTCGCACCGATGCGACAGTCAGTTTTGCATTAGATGGAAAACCGCTGTGTTACCATACCGGTGAATTGTTGTTTACCGAATACGGTATATCCGGTCCTGCCGTGATGCAGATTTCGCGCGCGGTGGGGGATTGGGAACGCCGAAAGATAGGTAAGATGCAAGCGGTTATCGATCTGGTGCCGTCCATCTCGGAGGCGGCGCTTGTGGAGCATCTGAAAGCGCGCCCCGTTCGTACGGCGGAGGATTTCTTGACCGGTGTGTTGCACAAGCGGATCGGGCAGACGATGTGTCGTGCGGCGGGATTTTCGCTGAATGAAGTGGTGACAGATCACTGCCGTTTGGCCCATATGATGAAACAGTTTACGGTTGACGTCATTGGAACGCAAGGCTTTGGCGGCGCACAGGTGACCGCCGGCGGAATCGATACGAAAGACGTGGATCCCGTTACTTTGCAGTCTCGTTTGATCCCGCATCTGTATTTGACCGGTGAACTGCTGGACGTGGATGGCGATTGCGGCGGGTATAACCTGCATTGGGCGTGGGCATCTGCTTACGCGGTAGCGGAGGCGGTGAGCCGATGATAAGAGTAGGCGGGATAAAACTGCCGTTATCGTACACCGATGAGGATTTACGGCGCGCGGTTGCCCGAAAGTTGAAGATCTCGGTTGAGAAAATCGCGGATTGCCGTTTGTATAAGCGATCGGTAGACGCACGCCGCAAGGAGGCGGTTGCGTTTCAGATCACGGCGGCGGTCAGTGTGATTGGTAACGAGGAAGCGTGCTTGTGTTTGCCGGAGGTAACACCGTTGTTGCCGACAGTGCTTGACATTCCGCGTGTACCGAAGGCGGCTCATCGTCCCGTAGTGGTGGGGAGCGGTCCTGCGGGTTTGTTTGCTGCCCTTGTTTTGGCACGTGCGGGACTAAAACCGCTTGTGTTGGAACGCGGCGAATCGGTGGAAAAACGTCGTGAGACGGTGGATCTGTTTCGTCGAATGGGTGTGTTGGATCCTCATTCCAACGTGCAATTCGGCGAAGGTGGTGCCGGCACGTTTTCCGATGGTAAGCTGAATACCGGCATTAAAGATCCGCGTATTCGTTACGTGCTGGAGGAATTGGTGTCAGCCGGTGCGCCGTCGGAGATTTTGTGGCAAGCAAAGCCGCACGTTGGTACTGATAAATTGTGTGTTGCGGTGCGCGGACTTCGCGAACGTATTGTATCGCTTGGCGGTGAGGTGCGTTTTGGAGCTACCGTTACCGATCTGCATATTGAACAAGGGATGCTTCGCGGTATTACCGTGAACGAGTGCGAGGAGATTGATTGTACGCAATTGATCCTTGCCGTCGGTCACAGTGCGCGTGATACGTTTGCGATGTTGCAGCGTCGTGGCATTGCGATGGAGAAAAAACCGTTTGCGGTTGGTGTTCGTATTGAACATCCGCGCCGTATGATCGATCGCAGTCAATACGGCGAGTTTGCCGATCATCCTGCACTCGGGGCGGCGGATTATAAGTTAGCTTGCCATTTGGAAAACGGCAGAAGCGTGTATTCGTTTTGTATGTGTCCCGGTGGGGTGGTGATTGCCTCCGCATCGGAAGAGGGCGGCGTGTGCGTCAACGGTATGAGTGAATTTGCGCGAGATGCAGAAAATTCGAACAGTGCCTTGCTTGTTAACGTTACGCCCGATGATCTGCCCGATGCTTCGCCTCTTGCCGGTGTTGCATTGCAACGGCAGATGGAACAAGCGGCATTCGTGCTTGGCGGCGGAAATTACCACGCTCCGATCCAGTTGGTTGGTGATTTCTTGTCGGATACTGTCGGCACAGCGCTTTTTGAGGTGCAGCCGTCTTATCAACCCGGAACAACGCTGTGTGACTTGCGCGGTTGTTTGCCGCCGTTTGTATCGATCGCCTTAAAGCAAGCGTTACCGCGCTTCGGGCGACAGATCAGTGGTTTTGATCGCTACGATGCGGTGCTTACGGGCGTGGAGGCGCGCAGTTCTTCCCCTGTCAGAATCACGCGTGATGATGTTTGCCAATCTGCTGTACGGGGATTGTATCCGTGCGGTGAGGGCGCCGGTTATGCCGGCGGTATTACCTCGGCCGCCGTTGACGGTATTCGCTGTGCACAGCAGTTGATCGAGTCACTTATATAAAAAACGGGCCGAAGGACGAGGGGGCCTTCGGCGCGGTTTGTTGTGGAATCAGTTTCCTGATACAGCTTCCACAGCCTGGGCAATGGCGTTGAACATATCTCTGTCCTCGGTGGAGCCTTTGCTGTGGTCGGACAAGATGACGATTATGTAGGGGCGGGGGGCTTTGATGATCGCCATATCGTGATAGGCACCGCTCATCCATCCGTGCTTATGCACGACCGGATATTTTGAGCGGATGATAAAGTAGGTGGTGTTGCGCATATGCGTTTCCAACGTTTTGCCATACAGGGAATCGCTTGTGATGTAGGAATAGATATCCTTCATATAGGTGATGGCGTTTGCGGCGGTGATGTTACTGCTGCTGACGTTTTTAATGCCGTAAATATCTGTGATTCCGATTGAGCGCGCATATTGCTTAAAGCCATCGGCAGGGTACGCTTGACGGAGCATTTTGAAGGCGATGTTATCGCTTTTGCGGATGCAGAGTTTTATCAATTCCTCTTGCGTGTATACCGTTCCGAATTCGGAGTCCTTAATGCTGCCCGTACCGGTGGTGAACATATCCTCGGTATAGGTCATTTCGCTCAACAAATCCAATTCGTTTTGCTCGATCATTCCCAGTACGTAGCGGCAAAAAGGCGCTTTCATCAGACTGGCGGCGGTAAAACTCTGATCACCGTTGTACGTGTATTGATAACCGGAGGTGATATCGTAATACCCGACCGCTACCGATCCATCGTACGAGGAGATCAACGCATCGAGCGTGGCTACCTGCTCGCTTGTCAAAGCAAAACCGTCCGGATTGTTGGGCTGGGTTGTGACCACGCTCAAAGAGCCACCGACCGTCGATATCGTCGTGGTCGTCGTAGTGGCTTCGGTTGTCGTCGTGGTGGTGGTGGATACAGCGGTGGTATCCGTAGTGGACGTTGTGGTGGTCGTCGTATTATCGGCGCACCCTGTCATCAGCAGACACAGTGCTGCTGTTAAACATAATACTCGTTTCATAAAATCCCTCAATCATCCGGCTGTTCAGCCAGTGCGTTATCAATCAGTTGTTGCCGCTGCTCATCGTCAAGCGGCGCGTCGCTTTCGAAATATGCTAAATATTCCACGTTTCCGTTGGTGCCGTGAATAGGCGATACGGTCAAGCCTTTTACGTAAAAGCCGTTTTCCGCTGCCGAGTCAAACAAATGACATAACAGAGGTGGTAGATCGGCAGGATCTTTAAGCACGCCGTTTTTGCCGAGTTGACGGCGCTGTGCCTCGAATTGCGGCTTGATAAGCGTGATGACGATGCCGTTCGGGATCAGTATCTGCCGCATAGCAGGAAAGATTTTGGTTAAAGAGATGAAAGACACGTCCGCGGTGACAAGGTCACATACTGCGCCGAGTTGTTCGGCAGTCAGGTTGCGGGCGTTGGTGCGTTCCAACACGGTGACGCGTTCATCGTTGCGCAGTTCCCAAGCGAGAATACCGTATGCTACGTCAACGGAATACACGTGAGCGGCACCGTTTTGTAAAAGGCAATCCGTAAAGCCGCCGTTGCTGGCGCCGATATCACAAACGGTCTTGCCTGCAACGTCGGGTGAAAATGTCTGCAAGGCTTTTGCCAGTTTATACCCCGAGCGGCTGGCATATTTTTTGGGCTTTTCAATGAGCGTGAGCACCGCATCTGCCGATACGGTCATGCCGGGCTTGTCCATCGGTACGTGACCGATCCAAATGCGTCCCGCCATGATAAGACCGGTCGCCTCTTCTGACGATACACCGAATTGCTCGCGCACTAACGTATCCAAGCGCACGTTTCCCACGACGGTACACCTCTCTTTCACAGCATACCTACCATTGTACGCAAAGTGTGTTGTCGTGTCAATAAAAAAAGGTGGACATTTATGCCAAAACAAGGTAAAATATAAAGAGATATTGCTTTGAAAGGGGTTGATGATACGTGGAACTATGGGATTTGTTTGATCGCAACGGCGTACCGCTCGGTCGTACGATTCGGCGCGGCGAACGTATGCGTGCGGGAGAACATCATAAAGTAGTACATATTTGGATCGTCAACTCCGTTGATCGCGTGTTGATCCAGCGTCGTTCCAAGCACCGCAAATTGATGCCGAATATCTGGGCTGTTACCAGTGGCTCGGTAGTTGCGGGGGAGGAAAGTCCGGACGCGGCACGGCGCGAGCTCGGCGAGGAGTTAGGTATTCAACTGCCGGATACGGCGTTTGAATTTCTCGGTCGTTTGGTGCGCCGCAACTCGTTGTGTGACGTGTTTTTGATTCGCCGTGATATTGCGGTGCCGGATATGTGCTTGCAGCGCGAGGAGGTATCACAGGCTCGCTGGGTGACGGTTGAACAGTTGACGGAAATGCTGCGTCGACGTCAATTCCATCATTACGGAGCGGGGTATTTCCGTTTTGTCTTTGAAGCTATCAGCAAGATCGTCGGTCATGATCTTACGGGAGGGGAGGATTTCAAATGCTTACCAAAGCGTTGATCCGCCGTTTCGTTCGCGATCACGAAAATACCGATGCGCCCTCTGTCCGCACGGCTTACGGCAAGCTCGCGGGTGTTACCGGTCTTACCGCAAACGTCTTGTTGTTTTTGTTCAAACTGCTTGCCGGTGTTTTGTCCGGCAGCGTTGCTATTATTGCCGATGCGTTTAACAACTTGTCGGATGCCGGCTCGTCCGTGGTAACACTGGTCGGTTTTCGTTTGGCGGGTTCGCCGCCGGATGAGGAACACCCTTTCGGTCACGGGAGGATGGAATATCTGTCTACATTGACGGTGGCGGCGCTGATTATGCTTGCCGGTATTGAGCTTGCGAAAAGTGCGGTTGAAAAGATCTTTGAGCCGTCTGTTTCTGCGTTTTCGTGGGTGACGGCGGTGATCTTGGTGGCGTCTATCCTCACGAAATTATGGATGGCACACTTTAATCGGCAGGTTGGTGACCGCATTCATTCAAACACCTTGATCGCGGCCGCAACCGATAGCCGCAACGATGTGATTTGCACGTTGGTGGTCTTGATTTCTTCGGTGTTTACCGCGTTTACCGATCTTTCGATCGACGGGTATGTCGGTGCGGCGGTTTCGTTGTTTGTTATTTGGTCCGGTTTTTCGGTGATGAAAGAAACGTTGTCGCCGCTGCTTGGCGAGGCACCCGATCCCGAACTTGTGGAACAGATTCGCCGTATTGTGTTGGAAAACGACGGGATTGTCGGTATTCACGATCTGATCGTACACAACTACGGTCCCGGTCGTTGTATTGTGTCGCTACACGCGGAGGTGCCGGCACACGGCGATATTTTGCACAGTCACGAGCTGATCGACGCTGTGGAGCGTCGTTTGGTTCATGAACTCAATATTACGGCGTGTATCCACATGGATCCGGTGGATACGCAGGATGAACAAGTGCGCGAGTTGCGGGTGTTGACCGAGGCGATCTTGCAGGATATTGATCCTGCGTTGAGCCTTCACGATTTCCGTTTGGTGCGTGGTGAGCAACGCATTAACGTGATCTTTGACGTGGTCGTTCCGTTCCGATATCCCAAAACCGATCTGCAAGCGGAGATCGAGCGGCGCTTACAGTTGGTGGATCCGAGATTGTTTGTGGTGTTAACCGTGGAGCATAGTTTTACATGAAGACGTATTTTGTAATTTACAACGGCTTTTGGAATGAGGCTCCGCCCGATCCTGTTCGGCGATTGGAAGCCGCACTGGTGCGCGCGGGTGTGAGCGCGCGGGCGCTTAAGAACACAGAATGTACGGTTACACTGGCACCCTCGGTATCAGTGGATCCCGTTCGTGCGGGTGACGTCGTTTTGTTTTGGGATAAGGATACACGTTTGGCACGTGCTTTGGAATCTGCCAACGTTTCGGTGTATAATTCTGCTGCTGCCGTTGCATTGTGCGATGATAAAAGTGAAACGCACCGCGTACTGGCGGAGCATGGCATTCCTATGCCGAAAACATTGCTTGCGCCGATGACTTACGTTGAAGTCGAAAAACCGATCGAACCGTTTTTGATTGCCGCAGAAAGCACACTTGGTTTTCCGATGGTGGTTAAGGAATGTTTTGGTTCGCTCGGCGAACAGGTGTATCTTGCCGAAACGCGCGAGCAACTGCACACACTTGCGTATGGAATGCACCATCGTCCCTTTTTGTTGCAGGAATTTATCCGCGAGGCGGCGGGGGAGGATAAACGTTTATATGTGGTAGGTGACCGCGTTGTCGCCGCTATGAAGCGAGTGAATCCTTCTGATTTTCGCGCCAATATCGCACACGGCGGGCAGGCGCTTGCATATACACCTACATCGGAAGAAGAAGCACTTGCGGTGCGTTGTTGCCGTCTTTTGGGGTTGCAATTTGGCGGTGTGGACTTGTTGCAAGGCGGACTCGTCTGTGAGGTCAATTCCAATGCACAAATGGCGGGTATTACTGCTTGCACGGGCGTGGATGTTGCAGGGGCGATCGTGGAAGAAGTCCTGCGAATGGAAGAAAGGAGAACGGATCTTGGAGCATATTAAAGATATATTTGCGAGTAATTTGATTCGTTTACGTACCGCTGCGGGTATGACACAGGCACAGCTTGCACAAACACTCAATTATTCGGATAAATCCGTTTCCAAATGGGAACGTGCCGACGGGATGCCGGATTTGGCAGTTGCCAAAGCAATTGCAGATCATTTCGGCGTCACGGTGGATTGGATGCTGACTTCCCACGATGCGTGGAATGGCAAAACTGCCAAGATCCGATACAGCCCGTCTATGGTTACCGGTGTCTGCTTGGTGGGAATCTGGACGTTGGCCATTATGTTGTTCTTGATTTTCCATTGGACGCTTGGACAATTGGTTTGGTTGGTGTTTGTATCTGCCGTACCGGTTTCGTTGATTACGCTGTTGGTGCTTGACAGCGTGTGGCAACGCGGGAGGAACAATGTGTGGACGGTTTCGTTACTGGTGGCGTCGCTGTTCGCGTTAGTGTATTATATTTTCCGTTCCTACGTTCACGATCTGTGGTCTTTGGTTTTTTTGTGGGTTCCCGCCCAGCTGGTGGTATTGCTCAGCTTCCGTATTCGCAAGAAAAAATCCTGATAATCGAAAGCGCCGTCCTTTTAAGGACGGCGCTTTTTTATTGTGATGACAACCTTTATCCGTTTTTCATAGCGGTATAGCGCAAAAGAGCGATCAGCTGTCTGCAAGCGGCGATCACGCGATAGGAAGCCTTGCAGATGCGGCGTACGGTGACGTCTGCAAAGCAGTCGTGCAGCGTGACGTGGCAGACCTGCTCCGCTTCGCGTAATACGCGCATCTGCAAAGCGGCGGTATCCGGATCGGGAAAGGATTCGAGGATCTGTTCTGCTGCCGTGCAACACGCAATTGTCGCACGAACGACGGATTCGCACGCTGATGGTAATCGTCGACCGCAGTGATACAGCAAAATAGCCGTGTCCTCTGCTGCACAACAGACGTGTTCTGCCGCTTCTTGCAGTAACCAAAGATCCTCGCGATCGATTGGTGTAATGAAGGCGTGACAGAGCGAAGCATATACGGCATCCGTTGCGATATCGGCTGCCGCGCGGCGCGCTCGTACCGTCGTTGGGGTGAGTGTGTTTTTCTCAATCATATCCGCCAGCACGTTTGCTGCTTTGCCGGTGCATACACGGCATCGCGCGTAAATATCCTCGGCAATTCCCACTTAATCTCGCCTCCTTTTTGCATCGTATGTGCGTCGTATCGGTTTTATGTCAAATTCCTTGGACGAGCATACAATGATTAAGAGACCGAATTTAAGGACAAACTATTTTCGGAAGATAAAAAGGAGGGAACACGCGATGATGAATATTCGCCGCGGAGATATTTATTATGCTGATCTCAGTCCGGTCATCGGGTCGGAACAAGGCGGAACACGTCCTGTTCTTATCGTTCAGAACGACGTGGGCAATCGCCACAGCCCGACCGTGATCGCTGCCGCCATCACCAGTCAAAAGGATAAAGCTCGCTTGCCGACGCATATTCAGGTGAACACGGAGGGGAGTGGATTGACACGGGACTCCGTTGTGTTGCTTGAGCAGATTCGCACCATTGATAAAAAACGTCTGCGTGAACATATGGGGCACCTCGACGATATTGCTATGACGCGGATCGACCATGCGTTGCAGATCAGTTTTGGTCTTATGTAAAGTGAACGGTTTATGATCACCCTGATTTTTTCAGGGTGATTTTTTCGACCGTATTTTTCAGATCGCTTTGATATGATGAATGTGGTGAATTGCAAGACGTGAAAGGAGTCGTTTTATGTTTCGCAAGCAAGAATGTGTGGCAATGCTGCTCGCCGGCGGGCAGGGAAGCCGTTTGTATGCGCTGACAACCACTGTTGCCAAGCCTGCTGTTCCTTACGGCGGTAAGTATCGCATTATTGATTTTCCGCTGTCCAATTGTGTGAATTCGGGCATTGAAACGGTCGGCGTGCTGACGCAGTATCAGCCGTTGGAACTGAGTGATTATATCGGCTCGGGTGAACCGTGGGATCTTGATCGTATGGGGGCGGGCGTTCACGTGTTGCCGCCGTACCAGCGCAACAAGGGGGCGGATTGGTACAAGGGAACAGCCAACGCGATTTATCAGAACATGGTGTTTATCGAACGGTATGATCCTGAATACGTGCTGGTGCTTTCGGGTGACCATATTTATAAAATGGATTATGCCAAAATGATTGCGGAACACAAGAAAAATAATGCGGATTGTACCATTGCCGTCATTGAGGTGGAATGGGATGAAGCGAGCCGTTTCGGTATTCTTAACACGCATCCCGATAATACGGTGTACGAATTTGAGGAGAAACCGAAAAATCCAAAAAGCAATTTGGCTTCTATGGGTATTTACGTGTTCAGTTGGGAAAAGCTGAAAGATTATTTGACGGCGGACGAAAAGGACCCCACCTCGCAAAACGATTTCGGCAAGAACGTTTTGCCGACGATGCTCGAAGCGGGGGAGCGGATGTTCGCGTATCGCTTTGAAGGGTATTGGAAAGACGTGGGAACTATTGACAGCCTGTGGGAGGCCAATATGGATTTGCTCAATCCAAAAGTTCCGCTGGATCTGTCTGATGATACGTGGCGTATTTATTCACGCACACCCGGTTTGCCACCGCACTCTGTCAGTAGTACCGCCAAAGTGCAAAACAGTATGATTACCGAAGGAGGCGATATCCGCGGGAACGTGGATTTCAGTGTGCTGTTTGCCGGCGTGACCGTTGAGGAAGATGCGGAGATCCGTGACTCCATCATTATGCCCGGCGTTACGGTGAAGAAAGGTGCGGTAGTACAATATGCTATCGTTGCGGAAAACGCAGTTATTGAAGAAAATGCCGCGGTCGGTATGCGACCGGAGGATATAAGTGAGTTGGATGAATGGGGCGTTGCCGTGGTTGCTGCGGGCGTGACGGTCGGTGCTGGCGTGACGGTTCCCGCAAAAGCGATGATCGATCATGACGTCGTGAAGGAGGAAGCGTAAGATGAATCGCAATACCGTACTTGGTTTACTGTTTCCCAATATGCACGACGAGGCCCTCCCCGAACTTACACAAAACCGTGCTATGGGGTCCGTTCCGTTTGGCGGGCGGTACCGCTTGGTGGATTTTACGCTCTCAAACCTTGTGAATGCGGGTGTATCGAAGGTTGGTGTTGTTACCAAAAGCAATTATCAATCTATGATGGATCACTTGGGATCCGGCAAATCGTGGGATCTTGCTCGCAAAGTACAGGGACTGTATTTCCTGCCGCCGTTCGGAGCGTCCGAGTATCAGTATAACGGGAGGATTGCGCCGCTTATCGGTGTGCGACGTTTTTTAGAAAATTCCCGTCACGACTACGTTATTCTTTCGGACTGCCATATCGTCGGCAATGTTGATTATCGACGCTTGGTGGACTTTCACGTGGGGAACGGGGCAGATATCACGGTTGCCTGCTTGCGCGGTACGGTGCCTGAAAATATAGCTTCTTCTATTATTACCGCCGACGAGAAAGGATGCATTACCGATATGATCATTACCGGTCGCGCACTCGGCGAGGCGATTTTTGGCATTGGTTTGTACGTCGTATCCCGCACGTTGCTCATACAACTGATGGAAAATGCGGTCAGTCGCAATCAGTACAGTTTTGAATGGGATATCTTGCAGCGACATATCGGCGACCGTCGTCTATATGCGTATGTGATACCCGAATTTGCTATGGTGATCTCGTCGCTTGCCGGATATTTCAATGCTAATATGGCGCTGCTAGATTCAAGCGTCCGTGCCAAATTGTTCGTTGCCAATCGTCCTATCTACACCAAGGTGCGTGACTGCGCACCGGCTTTGTACGGCTTGCACGCGCAGGTGACGGATTCGTTGATTGCAGACGGTTGTAAGATCGATGGCGCGGTACGAGATTCTATTTTGTTCCGTGACGTGCACGTTGATCGAAATGCGCAGATTGATCATTGCATTTTGATGCAGGGAAGCGTGATCGGGGCCGGTAGCACGATGGACTATATTATCACGGATAAGAACGTGTGTATCAGGGATCGTCGCTCGCTTAAAGGTTGTGCGGATTATCCCGTTTCCGTGAAGAAAGGTACGATGGTGTAAAACGTATGAAAGTACTGTTTGCGACCGGTGAAGCGCGACCGTTTGCGGCGTCGGGCGGTTTGGCGGATGTTTCCGGCTCGTTGCCGCGCGCCTTGCGTGCGCGGTTGGTGGGATGCCGTGTGGTGATGCCGTTGTACGAGTGCGTTCCGTCGGATTTGCGTGCGCAGATGACGTTTCTTACCGGCTTTTCGGTCCCCGTATCGTGGCGCCGTCAGTATTGTGGCGTTTTTGAGGCGAGGGTGAACGGTGTTATCTATTACTTGTTGGATAACCAATACTATTTCAATCGTGAAGGGCTTTACGGACAGTATGACGATGCCGAGCGTTTTGCGTTTTTCTCCCGTGCCGTGTTGGAGATGCTTAAATACATCGATTTTAAGCCGGACGTGATTCACGCCAACGACTGGCAATGCGCGCTTATTCCGGTGTATCACACGCTGTTTTACGGCAGGGAAGAGCCGTATTCGGCGATGCGTACGCTGTATACCATTCATAACGTCCAGTATCAGGGCATTTATGGTATGGAAATTTTGGGCGATCTTTTCGGTTTGCCTGAGGAGGCACGTGACATCGTGCGGCACGGCGATTGTATCAATCTGATGAAAGCAGGAATTGAAACCGCTAACCGCGTTAATACCGTGAGCCCGACTTACGCAAAAGAGTTGCTTGATCCGTGGTTTTCACACGGTATGGATTCGATTTTGCGGTTAAGAAGCTGGAAGTTGTCGGGAATTCTCAACGGTATTGATACCGACAGCTACGATCCTGTCACCGATCCGTATTTGTACGCGCCATATTCCGCGGAGGATCTATCGGGTAAGGCCGTTAACAAAGCGGCATTGCAAGAGCGGTTGGGGTTGTCCGTTCGCGGTGCCGTTCCGTTGATCGGTATGGTCAGCCGCCTTACCTCGCACAAAGGATTTGATTTGGTACAGTACGCGTTTGAAGCGTTGATGCAGGAAGATGTGCAGGTGGTGATTCTCGGTTCGGGCGAATGGGCGTACGATGCCTTCTTCCGCTCGATGTATGAGAAATATCCCGAAAAGTTCTGCTTCTGCTCCGGCTTCGTACCGGAATTGGCGCAAAAGATCTACGCTGCCGCCGATTTGTTTTTAATGCCGTCAAAGAGTGAACCGTGCGGATTGTCGCAAATGGTGGCTTGTCGCTACGGCGCGGTACCGATCGTGCGCGAGATCGGCGGACTTAAAGATTCCATTCGAGATTGCGGTGATGGGTTTGGTAACGGGTTTACGTTTAAGACGTATAATGCAGACGATATGCTGTACGCTATTCGGCGCGGTATCGGCGCCTATCACAACAAAGCGGACTGGCGGTTGTTGACCGATCGTGCTATGCGGTGCGATTTCAGTTGGGGGCGTTCGGCAAACGAGTATATTCGTTTGTATAAATCCCTCAAAAACAGTTGAAAACGGACGAAATTTGCGATATACTGAAACACAGAGGTGAGGCGTGTATGGAACTTTACCGATCTGTGGCAAT
Source organism: Acutalibacteraceae bacterium (assembly GCA_045630765.1). GTDB lineage: Bacteria > Bacillota > Clostridia > Oscillospirales > Acutalibacteraceae > RGIG3009. Next base: position 13,192 of record JAZQTM010000089.1, read on the forward strand.
TATCGTCCCGTCACTCAATCCTGATGATAAATTACTTGCTCTGCTCGCGGATCTGCGCGAGGCGGGCTTTAACCGCTTACTTGTCGTTAATGACGGCAGCAGTGCGGAATATGATGAGTATTTTAAGAAAGCACGGGACAACTACGGTTGTACCGTGCTTCGCCATGCCGTCAACCAAGGTAAAGGTCGAGCGCTGAAAACAGCGTTTAATTATCTGCTGAACGAAGAGGAACCTTGCCTGGGTGCTGTCACGGTGGATTCGGACGGTCAGCATCGTATCGCCGACACCATTGCCGTAGCGAAGGAGGTTGCCTGCCATCCCGATGCTTTGGTGATGGGGTGCCGCGATTTTTCAAATAACAATCCGAACATTCCGGCACGCAGCCGTTTCGGCAATCGCACTACGAGTCGTGTTTTGCGCTTGCTGTGCGGTATCACACTTTCGGATACGCAAACCGGCTTGCGCGGATTTTCGCTGCAAGCGATGCGACGCTTTTTAGCAACCAAAGGCGAGCGTTTTGAGTATGAAATGAATATGATCCTGGATGCGCACGATTCCGGCATAGCGCTTTTGGAAGTGCCGATCGAAACGGTGTACATAGAGGAGAATAAGTCTTCGCATTTTAACCCGTTACTGGATTCCGTTCGTATTTATTCCGTGTTCTTGAAGTTTATCGCTGCATCACTTTCGTCATTTGTGGTGGATATTGCGGCGTTTACTTTGCTCATAGCGGCGTTGAGCTGGCTGTTCCCGTCTGTTTCCACGGAAATTCGAATTGTGATCGCGACCTATGCGGCGCGTGTTCTGTCGGGGCTGTTTAATTTTATGGTCAATAAAAAGACCGTGTTCAAGAGCCACGGCAAAACCGGGAGACGGTTGTTGCGTTACTGCATACTCAGCGTGATTCAAGCGTCGCTTTCGGCGTTTGCAACGAGCGGGCTGTTCATCTTACTTAAATGGAACGAAACGTTGCTTAAACTCATTGTCGATTGCATCTTGTTTTTGCTTAGCTTCCGTATTCAGCGCGGTTGGGTGTTTAAATAAAAAATGCGCGAGAATACTCGCGCATTTTCCATATTTATTCTTTGATGGATTCCTCTGCGTTCTTCAAAACGTTCATCAGTGAAGACGCTAACAGAGGATAGGTTTTTGCCAAAGCATCGGGTAACATAGACGGTGATTTGGGTTCCGAAAACGCTTCTCTGGCGATCTTGCGGATGTGTGCCGCGCCGATTCCCATCTCGCCGTTTACGACCGGTTGCCAGTAGGTGTCCGGCAGTGCGAATAACGCGTTCGGGTTTTTGGCATTTGCCGCGTACAAGCTGCGGAACACGGTGTAGATCGCGAGGTTCAAATAAGCGGATACCTCGGCGGTCAGTTCCTTGTGCTTGCACCGTTTGAGAACGTCGAACAGTACGCTGATCGCGTTGAGCGCTAACTTTTTATTGAGCACCGGCAGCATATTATCCACTGCGCGACCGTCTTTCGCGGCCAGCTCACCGTCGGGCAGGTCGTCTACCGTCAGCATAGCGCCGGATTTATCCGGTGTACGGCCAAGCAGATAATCGCACGATACGTTGTAATAATCGGCGGCACGCACAACGAATTCCAAACGGCATTCCCGAATGCCTTTTTCGTAGTGTGAAAGCAGAGCTTGCGAGATATCTAAAGCGGCTGCCGCTTGTTTTTGACTGATACCGCGTTCCTTCCTCAACAGTGTTAAGGTACGCGCAAAACCGGTTGGCATAAGTGTTGCTCCTATCTGATGAAATCCCCGAAATTATACGGCGGGTTTTTCATTATAGCGCAAATAATACGATTTGTAAATTGTCGAATCCACCGATATTAGGAGGAAAATTCTGTGAAAAACTATAAAATTCATTTAATTCGTCACGGATTGACCGCTGCAAACGAACAGGGGTTGTATATCGGAAAAACCGATTTGCCGTTATCGCCTGCGGGGCTTGCAGACTTGCTTCATAAGAAACAAGAGGCGGAGTATCCCGATGCCAAATACTTTTATACAAGCCCGCTTGCTCGTTGCCGCCAAACGCTCGAAACGCTGTACCCGAATAGTAACGCCGAGGTTATTGCCGAGCTTTCGGAATGTGATTTTGGCGAGTGGGACGGCAAAAGCGCCGAGGAATTAAAGCTTGATGACGACTTTCAAAAATGGATCACCGGTGCCACGACTGATATTCCTAACGGAGAGGATGCGGCGACGTTCCAAGCGCGCGTGATGGCGGCGTTTGAGTCGATCGTAGAAGACGTGATGAAAAAAGGGGACGGCGATGCCGTTATCTGTACTCACGGTGGTGTGATTATGTTGATTATGGCAGCGTATGCGTTGCCGCAAGCAGACGTTTCTGCGTGGGGTGCAGAGGCAGGATGTGGGTTTACCGTGCGGGTGTCCCCGTCGTTGTGGATGCGCGAACCGGTTTGCGAAGCCATTGATTACGTACCACTGATTCCCAATACGTAAAAAAGCGACCCGATACAATGTATCGGGTCGCTTTCGTCTTTTGTGTGTTTCCCCGCTCTGCCGTAATATCCCCGCATAACCTGCTACTAATAGAAGCAGGTGGGTTGCCGCCCAAAAGGTTCGCGCTCCCTTCATCCCGCCGGGGCGGGGAGGTCTGCAATCCGCTTTCGGAGCCAGGCTCCCGTTGGCACAGTGTAGTAGGGTTAAAAGGGGACCGGTCCACGCACAGAGCAGGGGGACAAGCGTTTAGTTGTCGGCAGGGGACTCGAGTTCCTCTACCTCGTACAATTCTGCGAGTCGCTCTTCAAAGATCTCGGCGATCTCGTCAAACTCGTCGTCGTCCTCAATGGGCAACAACAGGTCTTCGCCGTTTTCTTCCTTGACGGTCAGAATGACAAGCTCACCGTCATCGTTGAGCATTTCGCTCGGATCGTGATAGATCGGCAACAGTGCCACGTAACGGCCCTCATCCGTTTCGATCATATCCAGAATTTCAAATTCGTGCTGATTGCCTTCGTCGTCTACGACGGTGACAATATCATTTCCGTATTCTTCAGACATATGCGTATTCTCCGTTCTTTTTGGTCTGCTTCTATTGTAATCGTTTTTACGGTATTCGTCAAGTGTTAAAAATGTTGAATAAAAAAATTCAAAAAAGTTATAAAAAACTATTGACTTTGCACATAAAACGTGGTATTGTATAGTTGAAAGAAGGAAAGAGAGAAAATAACGAGATTAGAGAAAAGGAGTGAGTCCCGTGGGCTGAATAGCAACCCTCGGTAAAAAATTGAAAGAGGTGAGTCCAAAGGTTTAGTTAGTTTTGAACTCAAGCACCAAGCAAACCTATTTTGCGAAACAAGGTGATTCATATGATTTGTAAACGAGGTTTCCTAAAAATTATTTAAGAAGGGGATAGTCCCATGTACTGAGGATCGAACCGGTCGTATAACAATCTGCGAATCGAATTATGATAGATAAAAACCTTTAACCAACAATAAAATGAACCCCGAGGTCGTGAAAGGACCTCGGGGTTTTATTATGCTTTTTTGGCGTTCTTTTCGTCGACTCGTTTCAGATGGCTTTTTAAGACCAAATTGATGTACTGGGATACGGAGCGATCCTGTTCTTCGGCCAACACCTTGATTTTTTCGATGATATCGCCGTCCAAGGTAATGCTGAGTCTTTCTTTAAGCGGTTTCATATGTTTCACCTCAGGAATATTATGCGATATAAAGCGATGAAATATTGACATTTCATACTAAGTGGCATAAAGTAATACTAATGGTGGTGAATAAAATGTATAGAATGAAACTATTTCAAGAGATTGAGCTCTGTCTTGATTTGCTGGAAGGCAGAATGGGAGAAGAGAAAACCGAGGAGTTTCTTCGCAGACAGTATACGGATCCCATTCCGGAGGAGTGGCGGGAAATGCTGCGTTCTCGATCGGAGCTCTTGTCGGATGGCAGCAAACTCTACCGACAATTTTGGTATGCCGGGTTGCGCGATCGTGAAGAAATGGAAACGATGGTTTTGTCACTGTTTTATCTTCGTTATCACGTGTCGCGTTTGCCATAACGTATATTTTGCCGTTAACTGCACACCCTAACTCAAAATGGGGGTGCTCTGATGAAACCGACCGTCAAATATTTGGTGACCGGTGCGCTGGCAGGGGCGGCAAACGGCTTGTTTGGATCGGGCGGCGGCTTGTTTTTGGTGCCGCTTTTAACTTCGTGGACCGATATGAAGCAAAAACACGCGTTTGCCACCTCGATTGCGATCATTGTGCCGTTGTCTGTAGTGTCACTTATTGTGTTTTGGATGCGTAACGGTTTGGATTTTCAAGTGGCTTGGCCGTATCTTATCGGTGGTGCGGCGGGCGGTATCGTATCGGGGTTTTTCTTTAAGGGAATGTCACCGACGCTCTTGCGCCGTTTATTCGGCATTCTCTTGCTGTATGGTGGAGTGCGGGCGGTGTTGCTCCTGTGAAGATCGTGATTGCGATAGCGGTAGGGCTTATTACCGGTGTTATCAGCGGGTTTGGGATCGGCGGCGGTTCGTTACTCATTGTGTATCTGACGACCTTTGCTGCGATGGAACAATCGGCAGCCGGTGGAATTAATCTGTTGTATTTTTTATGCTGTGCGCCCACGGCGCTCATCTCTCACATCCGTAACCGCCGCGTTGAATGGAACGCGGTGATATGGTGCTCGTTGGCGGGCGTTGTTACTTCGGCACTCGCTGCTTTTTTGGCAAGCGGTATGGATACGGATCTTTTGCGACGGGCGTTTGGCGTTTTGTTATTGTATATCGGTTTTCGCGAGTTATTTTGCAAATCACAAAAAAGCCCATCCCACCAATAGTGGGAAGCGCTTTTCATCATTCTAACACGTAGACGTTTACTTGTTGTCTTCCGAACTGAATACAATCTTCTCTTGTATCCATATACAGATCTGCCAAGATCAAGTTTTTCATCACGCCACCGCCGGTATCAGCGGCAACACCGTAGCCGTATACATAGCCGTTTTGCGACACGATGAACAGCTTTGAGCCGTAGGGGATGATCTTCGGATTGACCGCTACCGTGCCAACTGCGGGTGCCGTACCGGTGGCGGTAATAGCGCCTTCGTTGGCGGTATAGGCGCAAGCGGTACCGGTCAATACTTGTTTGTATTTCGTCGGGATGCCATTTGCAGCCAGCGTGAGTGTTTCGGGCGGGGTGGACAGCGCGCCTGCGCCGATCGTTGCCAGTTCAGTGGTCGGTTCGCGGGTTACCGTTTCGCTGACGATCTGGGTTTTCACCAGTTTACCGTCTTTGAAATAATCGCGATAAACAATCGTTTTTTCACCCTCAACGCCTTCTTGCTGCGTCGAGCGAGCCCCCGCAGGCAATTCTTCGGAATAGGTGAACACGGTTTCGTGTGCGATCGTTTTCGTTTCGGTACGGGTGGTGTTTTCCAAAGGTTTAACGGTAATCACCATATCGGCGGCGAGCATATCGTCCGGTTTGTATTCGGTTAATGTGTGTGTGACGGTATCGATTCGTGCGCTTTTTAGGGCATCGGCAACGGTGCCTTCGGTTACGCACAGGGTGGTTGAGTCGCCGCCGTCAATAGTTACGGTGACGTTGAATGCTCGGTGGATCTCAATTCCGTCTGCGGATGCAGTTACCACGTCTTGCGGTTGCAGCGTGATACCGGCGCTTGCCAAAACGCTTTTTTTGTCTTGGCTGAACGTCAGCACGGTCAATGCTTGCCCGTCATCGTTGATGGTGACAGACCGCAGTGACAGAGTCATAGCGAGCAGTATCAGTACCGACAACACCGAGAGTCCTGTGGCAATGCAAACGGCCATATGTCGTTTGCAAAAAGCCAAACAGCCAAGCAGGTGTTCTTTCATCTGTACCTCCAAAGCCGTGAAAGTGTCACGACTTTGGCAGTATAACCGCATTTTTTTGATTTGTCAACCCCTTCGACAAACACAGACAACAAACCGCCCTATGCAACAGGTTATGCATAGGGCGGTCTTTGTCAGTTACCGAAATACAAATTATACCAAACTAAGAACATATAAACGGTCCAGATCTTGCGGCTGTTATCTCGCTTGCCGACATAATGCTCGTCCAGGAAACGCACCAGTACGTCGGTGTTGAAAAAGCGTTCAGCATCCGCACTGAGGAAGGCCTCTTTCACTTTATTATAATAGCTTTCCTTGCGCAGCCATACCCGTACGGGAACGGGGAAACCGAGTTTCGGACGTGCGGTATCTTTTTCGGGAATATGTCGTTTGGCGGCAAGGCGCAGCGCGTGTTTGGTGGTGCCGCCGCCGATGCGATGTTTTGCGGGAATGCGAGAAGCAACCTCAAATACGCGTCTGTCCAAGAACGGTACGCGCAATTCCAACGAATGTGCCATACTCATACGGTCTGCCTTGAGCAGAATATCGCCTACCATCCAGCGGTTGATGTCTACGTATTGCATCCGTGTGACGTCATCCAAGCCCTCGCAGCGGGCAAACCACTGCTTGGTATGGTCGGTGGGATCGGTGGCGGGGATGGTCTTGAGAAGGGTTTCTTTTTCCTTCTTAGAAAACATATACGCATTGCCGATAAAGCGTTCTTCCACAGTTTTGGAGCCGCGAATGATAAAGGACTTTCCTTTGAAATCAAACGGGATCGTACGCACGATAGCGGCAAGTGCCCGTCGCAACCCGCGCGGTAATTTTTGATAACCTGCGAGAGAGGTGGGCTCGTGGTAAATGCGGTAACCGCCGAACAACTCGTCTGCACCCTCGCCCGACAGTACGACCTTAACGTGTTGTGACGCGAGTTTGGATACGGCGTACAACGCCACGCAAGCGGGATCGGCAAGCGGCTGATCCAAAACGTATTGCACTTGCGGCAAGGATTCCCAGTATTCTTCCTCCGAGATCAGATGCCGATGGTGTTCAATGCCCACCGCTTCGGCAAGCTCGGCTGCAAAGTTGGTTTCGTTGTAATGCTGACCGTTGTCAAATCCGACGGTAAACGCTTTTTGCCCGCCGAAGTAAGACGCTACAAAGCAGGAGTCAACGCCACCGGACAGGAAACAGCCGACCTCCACGTCGCTGATGCGGTGCGCTTCCACCGAATCGGTGAAAACGGCATCGATCTGATCGACCGCTTCGTCGAGTGTCATACTCTCGTCGGGAGTGAAAATTGCTTCCCAGTAGCGGGTTTCGGTGATCTTACCGTCACGGTAGCGCAGATAGTGCGACGGTTGCAGACAGTAAATATCTTTAAAAAAGGTTTCGCGCGGCAGGGAATATTGAAACGATAAATAGTTATCCAACGCCGCCTCGTTAAATTCTTTGTGATAATCGGGATGCTCTAAAATACATTTGATCTCTGACGCGAAAATCAAACGCCCGTCGGGGAGAAGGGTATAGTGCATCGGTTTGATGCCGAAGTAATCGCGTGCTAAAAACAGTTCATGCGTGTGCTTGTCCCATACCGCAAATGCAAACATACCGCGCAGGCGGCAGAGAAGATCAGCGTCCCATTCCTCAAACCCGTGCAATAACACTTCACTGTCGGTTTCAGTTTTGAAAACGTGACCCGCTTTCAGTAGTTCTTCACGCAGTTCACGGTAGTTATAGATCTCGCCATTGAACATCAGCACTTTGGAGCCGTCTTCGTTTTCAATGGGTTGGCTACCACCCTCAAGGTCAATGATAGAAAGACGGCGGAACGCCATGGCAAGCGTATCGTCTGTGTACACACCCTGCGAGTCAGGCCCGCGATGGGTAATCTTATCCGCCATTTGCTGTAACAACTGTTCGCGATTAACAGCGTTACCGGTAAATCCGCAAAATCCGCACATGGTACTTCCTCCGTTTTTATACTATTCTTTAGTATAACAGATAATAGCGTAAAATCAAATAGAAATCGAAAAATTATTTTAGAGAGAAAAAAGCGGCGCACCCTGTCGGGCACACCGCTTTTTTGGTGCGAGGAATGGGACTTGAACCCACACGTCAACGACACACGCACCTCAAACGTGCCTGTCTGCCTATTCCAGCATCCTCGCATATAGCAGTCGTTATTATAACACCAACCTTCCGGGATTGTCAACTGCTTTTTTCACTTTCTTATAAATTTTCAGCAAGTCCTAAAACAGCCGCCCGATCACAGGATCGGGCGGCTGTTTTTATGTAATCTTAGTCTTCGGGTTTTTCCATTTCTGCTTGGATGGCGGGATCGTAAGAGATCAAGGGCGAAACGTCCTTACCGCGCAGCTTGCGATCGATATAGTTTTTGGTGATCTTGGCAACCAACGGAGAGAGGGCAACTACAGCGATCAAGTTGGGGAACATCATCAGACCGTTGAAGGTATCGGAGATATCCCATGCCAGGGTGGAGGTGAGCACAGCACCGAAAATGACAGTGCAAACGTGGATGATACGGAAGATCACCGTGGTCTTGGCACCGAACAGGTATTCCCAAGCTTTAGAGCCGTAATGTGACCAGCCAAGCACGGTGGTGAAGGCAAAGAGGAACATGGCGATGGCGATAAATTTTTGGCCGATATCACCCCAAGAGAAGACGCTGTTGAAGGCGCCGCCTACGAGCGTGGCATCCGTCAATCCTTGGGCAATTTCACCGGTTTTGACGTTGAATACGCCGCCTTCCAGACCGCCGGTGGTCAGCACGACCAATGCGGTCATGGTACAAACGATCATGGTGTCGGCGAACACTTCAAAGATACCCCACATACCTTGCTTGACGGGTTCTTTGACATTGGAGTTGGAATGCACCATAACCGAAGAACCGAGGCCGGCTTCGTTGGAGAACACGCCACGCTTGAAGCCTTGGGTAATGGCGGTAGCTACCGCATAGCCGAGCAAACCGCCGCCGGCGCTTTTCACAAAAGATTCGGGGGCAAAGGCGTTTACGAAGATGGCTTTGAAGGCGGGCAGAATGGATTGGTAGTGGATGCCGATGATCACCAAAGAGCCGAGCACGAATAGCACGACCATAAAGGGCACGATCTTCTCGGCGACGCTGGCGATGCGCTTTAGGCCGCCTAAGGTGATCAGAGCGGTTAAGAACATGATCGCGGCACCGATAATGAGGTTATACAGCGATATGCCGCCGAACACTTCAATGGAGGACAATGCACTTACGTCAAAAGCGACGGCGATGTTTGCCACGATCTTATTGACTTGACCCATGCTTCCGATACCAAACGAAGCCAGCATGGTAAACAGGCAGAACAGCACCGCCAAAACAGAACCGATCCATTTGCCGTGTTTCTTTGAACCGAGACCGTCGCGCAGATAGTACATCGCACCGCCGGACCATTCGCCGTTTACGTTTTTGCGGCGGTAGAAAATGCCCAGCACGTTTTCGGAAAAGTTAGTCATCATACCAAAGAAGGCAGCAACCCACATCCAGAAAACGGCACCCGCACCACCGGTGGCGATGGCAGCGGCAACACCTGCAATGTTACCGGTACCGACCGTAGCGGCAAGAGCGGTACACAGCGCCTGGAACGGCGAGATCGCACCTTTTTCCTTCGTGTGAGAGATGACCTCTTTTTTGAAAAGGCTACCGATGGTTTCTTTCCACCAGTGTTTCAAACGACTGATCTGAAAGACTTTGGTGACGCAGGTCATTAAGATGCCGGTACCGATAAGCAGGGCAAGACCACATACACCCCATACGACACCGTTGACAGACCCATTGATTTTTGTGATGAATTCCATATCATCAACCTCCTGAAAAATTTAAAAGCGGACCGCACCGTGTGGTGCGATCCGCAAAAAGACAAACTACCCTTGTAAAAAGGGGGTGAGAAAACTTTGTCCTTTTGCCTGAGAGATTAGCGCGTGCGCGCTTTGCACCTTCGGCACCCGTTTAAACGGGATTCTCCAAAGTTCCGTCAGCTTACAGTCCTCATCCAAAACGGACACCTGAGAGTGTTACTCCTTCAGTAGCGGAAACTCCGCATCTCCTGTAAGCATCAACCGGATATTCACTTGAACGGTTGCTATTATAACAAAGCTGTCGACAGAATGCAACCTTTTTTTATTCGATAATTTGATACGGTTTTGTGAGTTCCAACAACCGCGCACCAAGGGTGACGGTCATAGACAGTCCCTCGGGTACGTATTCCTCGTGTTCTACTGCACCCTCTCGACGGCATTCACCCGCAAGGGCACCTTTGTCAAATGGGAATAACAGTTTGACTTTCTGTCTGTCGGGCGGTAACACTTCGGTCAGCCGTTGCAACAATGTGTCAATACCTTTGCCGGTGGCGGCACTGATACATACCGCGCCGTCACGGTCGGTCAGCGGAAGAGCGGCGGGCAGATCGCATTTGTTAAACACCGTCACGATCGGGCGGTCGGTACAGCCGAGCTGCGCAAGCAGTTCGCGCGTAACACTTAAATGCTCGGCGGCATCTTCGGAGGAACTGTCACACAAATTGAGAATGACGTCCGCCTCGGCGGCTTCTTCCAAAGTGGAACGGAACGCGTCTACCAAGTGGTGCGGTAAGCGCCGTACAAGTCCTACGGTGTCGATGAGCAAAACGGTGCGCCCGTCTGGCAATTTCAGCGCGCGGGCGGTGGTGTCCAACGTGGCAAACAGCTTATCTTCGGCGAGTACTCCCGCATCGGTCAGTCGGTTCATCAGCGTGGATTTGCCGGCGTTGGTGTATCCGACGATGGCGACGGTTTGAACGTTATCCTTGCGACGGCGGTCACGCCGTTGGATGCGTTGCTGCTCGACGGCTTTAAGAGATTCGCGAATGGATTGGATACGGCGGCGGATATGCCGTTTATCACTTTCGAGTTTTGTTTCACCGGGGCCGCGCGTACCGATACCGCCACCGAGTCGGGACAGTGCGGCACCTTGGCCGGCTAAACGCGGGAGCATATATTGCAGTTGGGCGAGTTCCACTTGCAGACGTCCTTCTGCCGAGCGGGCGCGCCCTGCAAAAATATCCAAGATCAGCATGGTGCGGTCAACCACACGGCAGGGGAGTGCATCTTCTAAATTGCGTTGTTGTGTGGCGGTGAGTTCGCGGTCGAAGATCACGAGATCCGCTTCGGTGTTTTTAGCAAGTAAGGGGACTTCTTCCAAGCGACCTTGACCCAGACACGTTGCTTTGTCGGGTGATTCGCGTTTTTGCAACAGTCTTCCCAATACGTCGGCACCCGCGGTGTCGGCCAGTTCTTCCAGTTCGTCAAGAGAGATCTCTGCGTCAAATTCACCCGTATCGATCGATACGAGCAAGGCGCGTTCGCGTTCATCTACGGCTTCGATATTCACAAATGAACTCATAAAATCCCTCCTTTTTAAGGTATTGTACCATTCTTTTGTGCATTGTCCATAGTATATCCGAAAAAAACTTTAAAAAAATTTCTGTAAAAATCGAAAGTTTTTGTTTTCATTTGTCGAAGAGTATGGTAATATAGAAATACAATGTATAGTATATGAAAACGAGGGGATAGCAAATATGGTAGAAAAATTAACCAGTGAAACCATTTTTTCCGCACCGAACCAAGTCGCTCCGCTCAGCGTGATCGCACAGCCCGGTACAGAAGAATTGGCGGCAAAGATCGACTATTATCTGACTGATTGGGCAGCAAAAGCAGGCGTTCCGAGTGATTCGTTCTTGATTTCCGCCGAGTGCCCGCGCTTTTCGTCCGGTGACGGTAAGGGCCTTATCAAGTCCAGTATCCGCGGTGATGACTTGTTCATCTTGGTGGACGTTGGCAACTACAACGTAAAATACAACATTTTCGGTCAGCAAAACTGCATGTCGCCCGACGATCATTTCCAGGATCTCAAGCGTATTATTCAAGCGGCAGGTGGTAAAGCACACCGTATCAACGTGATTATGCCGATCTTGTTCGGTGGTCGTCAGCACCGTCGTAACTACCGTGAGTCGCTTGACTGTGCGGTAGCATTGCAAGAACTTGAGCGTATGGGCGTGACCAACATCATCACCTTTGATGCACACGACCCGCGCGTACAGAACGCCGTTCCGCTGATGGGCTTTGATAACGTGATTCCCTCGTATCAGGTTCTTAAAGCTATGTTCCGTCGTTACCCCGATTTGATTCCGGATCGCGATCATATGATGATTGTCAGCCCGGACGAGGGTGCGCTCAACCGTAATATGTATTATGCGTCCACGTTGGGCGTTGATCTCGGTATGTTCTACAAGCGCCGTGATTACGCACACGTTGTCAATGGTCGTAACCCCATCATTGCGCACGAGTATCTCGGTGATTCGGTGGAGGGTAAAGACATCTTCATTGCTGACGATATTATCTCGTCCGGCGAATCCATGCTGGATATTGCGTATGAATTGAAGAAACGCAAAGCGGGTCGCATCTTCGCGTATGCTACCTATGCGATCTTCACCAATGGTCTGGACAAGTTCGATCAGGCATACAAGGATGGCGTGATTGCCGGCGTGCTCGGTACCAACTTGACCTATCGCACCGACGAGCTCAAAAAGCGTGATTGGTTCTGCGAAGTAGACGTGTCGAAATACATCGCGTACTTCATTGCCTCGCTCAACCACGATATGTCGGTTACCCGTATTATCGATTCTCACGAGAAGATCAGAAACCTTCTTGCTTCTCGCAAATAAGATCTTTTTTAAGAACGGTCGGCTCTGCCGACCGTTCTTTTTGCATATTGCGCTTGTCCTCTTTGTATATATCGTATAAAGAGGAGGAGATCGTATGAAAGCAATTCGAATACTTGCGTGTGCGGTATGCGTCACGCTGTTGTTTGCGTTACCCGTATCGGCGAAAACGGTTATTATTGATACGGAATCGGGTGAGAGTGCCGAGGAATTGATGTCGTTGGAGGCACCGAAAAGTTTAAGTGAAGTGGTTTCCACAGGTGCGGGGACAGCACTTGAGGTTGGCGGAAAATCCGCGATACTGATGGAATTGTCATCGGGGCAAGTGTTGTTTGAAAAGAACACACACGAAAAACTGCCGATCGCCTCGGTAACAAAGGTGATGACACTTTTGCTTGTGATGGAAGCCTTGGATAACGGACTGATCGATCTGCAAGATACCGTCACGTGTTCCACAGAGGCGGCATCGATGGGCGGCTCTCAAATTTGGTTGGAGCCGGGTGAAATGATGACGGTACACGAGTTGGTGAAAGCGGCGGCGGTGGTGTCTGCCAACGATGCGTGCGCCGCTTTGGCGGAGCACGTTGCCGGTTCAATTGAAGAATTTGTGCAACGGATGAATATCCGCGCTGCTGAACTTGGCATGCAAGATACGTTATTTAAGGATTGCAGTGGGTTGGACGACACGGCGTATTCCTGCGCCTACGACGTGGCGCTGATGTCGCGAGAGTTGATGAAGCATCCGTTGATTAAAAATTATACTACGATTTGGATGGATACCTTGCGAAACGGGGAGTCGCAGTTGGTAAACACCAATAAGTTGATCCGTTTTTACCAAGGGGCTACGGGGTTGAAGACAGGTACTACTTCCACGGCGGGGCATAATCTGTCTGCTACCGCCGAACGGAACGGCTTGGGATTTGTAGCCGTTATTTTGGGTTGCTCAACCACCGACGAGCGATTTGGCGGTGCCAGAAAACTGCTTGATCACGGTTTTGCGAATTATACGTTATACACACCGCAGGTTGACCCCGCTCTGCTGACACCGATTGCGGTGCTGCGTGGGACGAAAGAAACGGTGGCAACAGAGATCGGCGATCTTGATTCTCTGCTCCTCAAAAAAGGGGAGGAGAAGGGTCTTTCCTGTACGGTTACATTGTCTGAAGATCTGGAGGCACCCGTGACGGAAGGACAGATCGTCGGCACCGTTAACGTCACGCGTGAAGGCAAGGCGTTGGCGGAGTATCCGGTACGTGCGGCAGAGGATGTAGCTGAACTCAATTTTGGGTTTTGTTTTAAGCAATTATTATGGGCGTTGTCCGCCTGATTTTTTGCTAAAATGTGTTGATTTTTCAAGGAGGATGTGTATAATGGGTTGCAGACAGGACGAACGAAAGGATGGATAGCGATGATGCAGGCAGTTATGAATGAACTGGACCGCAGCACATTGACCGTGGAACAAAAATTGGGGCTTCTTTTGTGCCCTACTTTGCATCACGGTGAGGAGGATCTGGAGTACGTGCTTCAGATGATTCGTGAGCATAAGCTTGGTTCGGTTTGGGTTCCGTTTCATTTGAGTAATCGAGATGATATCTTGCGTCGTGTTCACGAAGCGGCGGATTATCCGATTATGGTATTTTGCGATGCGGAAAACGGCCCTCCCGGTTATGAGATTCCCGGTACGATCGCGTTGGCGGCGGCGGGTGCCAAAAATGAGTATGCGCGTTCGTTTGGTCGCGTTACGGCTGCCTATTACTCCAAACTTGGTTATAACGTTATCGGAGGTCCTGTTGTGGATCGTCGCCAGCGGAACAGCCCTTGCGGCGGCACCACGCGTATCATCAGTCCCGACAAAGAAATCGTTGCTCGTTTGGCTGCGGAGATCAGTCGCGGTATGCACGAAGGTGGTACGCTTTCCGTTGCGAAGCATTATCCCAGCGGAATGAAAGGCAAACCGTACGATTCACATATGCGTGAAGGTTTTTGCGAAGACACGCGTGAGGAATTAATTGAAGATGCGCTCTATCCGTATCGTAAACTTATTGAGGAAGATCTTGCGGATGGTGTTATGCCCGGACATGGTTTGTATCCGAACATTGATCCCGATCGTCCTGCCAGTCTTTCACGCCCGATGTTAGATATTTTGCGCGATTGCGGTTTCAAAGGTTTCTACATTACCGATGCTTTGATTATGATGGGCGTTGTGCTCAAGTATGGTAAATATCGCCCGACTCCTATGTCTGTTGATGCGGGTTGCGATATACCGCTGCCGTGGGGAATCACTTGCAAAGCGGCATACGAAGCGATGCTGGAAGGGTATCGTGACGGTACCATCAGTGACGAGCAACTTGATCTTTCGGTTTCTCGCGTGTTGGATGCACATCATAAAATTGCCCTATTGCCTAAAGACGTTGAGATCTTGCCGGAAGACGTGGAAAACATCAAGCGCATCAATGACGAGTGCATTTCGGGAAGAATTGCTGAAGGGTTAACTCCGTCCATTTCTCGCGACGGCAAGCATTTATTTATCATTATGGAGGATGCTGCCAAGCTGGGTGAGGATGAATTCGACGCGTTTGCCGGTGTGTGGTATGTAACGAAAAACATTGCTGCCAAGATCAAAGAATTGTTCCCGAATTCCGAGGCGATGAACCACCCGAATTTCCCCAGTCCCAATCAAAACCTGCGTTTGTTCCAAAAGCAGGGTGATTATGACGATATCGTGTATATCACGTATTGCAAAAGCGAGTGCTTCGTTGGTCGCGAGTGTTTGACCTCGCGTACGGTTGATTTGATGGATGCGTTGCAATCCACGGACCGTATCGTTGCTCATTTGCATTTCGGCAACCCGTTTGTGGCGGCCGATGCACCGTACGTTCCTCGCGTGTTGATGGGGTGGGGCAGTGAGTCTTGCATTATGCACACGCTCGACATTTTAGCGGGCAATGCCGAATTGCTCGGTGTGCAACCGTTTGAGAACTATCTGCAATTCCACGAAAAAGGTCATATTTTCTACTAATGACAAAAACTCCCTCTTGTTTATGCCGCTTTTACAAGGCGCGCGGGCAAGAGGGAGTAAATTTTATGAAAAATTCATAAAAAACTGGTTGCAATTGGGCAGGATATATTGTACAATATAAATAACAAAAAACGGAGGCATTTTAGAATGGCTGTTACGCTTGAAACCCGCTATCTTACTGATTTCGTCCGCGATCACGAATTGCAGGCTATGCAGACGCAAGTCACTGCGGCACACGAGATGCTTCACGCAGGCAACGGTCTTGGAAATGATTTTTTGGGTTGGCTGACTTTGCCGACCGATTACGATAAAGAGGAATTCGCCCGCATTCAGAAGGCGGCAGAACGGATCAAAAACGATACCGATGTGTTTATTGTTATCGGTATCGGCGGTTCCTATCTCGGCGCCCGTGCGGTGATTGAATTTTTGAAATCCCCTTTGTATAACAACTTGAAAAAGGATACACCGGACATTTACTTTGCCGGAAAAAGCATCAGCGCTTCGGAATTATCGGAGCTGCTTGAGCTTTGCAAAGGTCGCCGCGTGTCGATCAATGTTATTTCCAAATCCGGCACTACCACGGAGCCGGCAATCGCGTTCCGCGTGTTCCGTGAATATTTGGAAAGTACCGTTGGGGTGGAGGAAGCGCGTCGCCGTATCTACGTAACGACGGATAAGGCAAAGGGTACGCTCAAAGGTCTCGCCGATCGCGAAGGGTATGAAACCTTCGTGGTGCCGAATGACGTCGGCGGTCGTTTCTCGGTGTTGACCGCTGTCGGTCTGTTGCCGATCGCTGTTGCCGGTTGCGATATCGCTGCGTTGATGGCGGGTGCTGCCAAGGCACAAGACGCGTTGTGTGAAACCGATCTTACCAAAAACGATTGTTATAAATATGCCGCGATGCGTAACATTTTGTTGCGTAAAGGGCGTTCGGTGGAACTGATGGTCAGTTATGAACCGCGCTACGCTATGATGTCCGAGTGGTGGAAACAGTTGTACGGCGAAAGCGAAGGCAAGGACGGAAAAGGATTGTTTCCGGCTTCCGTTATTTTCTCCACGGATCTGCATTCGCTTGGTCAGTTCGTGCAGGATGGCTCTAACATTTTGGCGGAGACGGTTGTTGTGATCGACGAATCGCCCGTGACGATGACCATCAAAGAGGATGCGGAGAACGTAGACGGCCTTAATTTCTTGGCAGGTCGTACGATGGCGCAGATCAACCAAAAGGCATTTGAGGGAACCATTTTAGCGCATACCGATGGCGGTACACCGAATATGGTGCTTCACGTTCCCGCGGTGTGTGAAGAAGAACTTGGTTATCTTGTGTATTTCTTTGAAAAAGCGTGTGCGATCTCCGGATATATGTTGGGCGTTAACCCGTTCAATCAACCGGGTGTAGAGGAATACAAGAAAAATATGTTTGCGTTGCTCGGCAAACCGGGCTACGAAGACCAAAAGGCAGTGCTCGAGCAACGTCTCGGCAAGTAAACAGGTAACGACCGCGTAAAGCGGTTAATATAGACTGGGAGGAATTCTAATGATCACTTTAATCCTCGGAAAAAAAGGTTCCGGCAAAACCAAACGACTGATCGACATGTGCAACGAAGCCATGGCGCAGTCCAAAGGCAGTGTTGTCTTTATTGAAAAGGACAATACGTTGACTTACAGCCTCAAGCACAGTGTTCGCTTGGTAGCGGCTGATGAGTACGCAATCCGCGGATTTGACAGTTTTTACGGTCTGATTGCCGGTATGTGTGCCGGTAACTATGACATCACCGATATTTTCGTGGATTCTACTTTGAAGATCGGCGGCGAAGTCGCAGATCTGCTTGCATTCGTGGAGAAGCTGAAAGTACTCAGCGACAAAGCGAATACCAATATTGTGATGTCCGTTTCGGCAGATCCCGCAGAGCTTTCGGAGAAAATTGCCGAGATTGCCACAGTAATTTAAGGCGAGCTTCAAGATTAAGCGCCGGAAACGGCGCTTTCTCTGTGTATAAACGAAAAAATCGCAAAAAACATATTGACAAATGTGGGTTGTCCTTATATAATATTTTGCGTGACAATTGAGGTGAAGTATGCTTCTTCAACTACAGTCCTTATTTATGGGCGAAAAGACGAGCCTGCCGATCGATTGCACCTTGGATTTTTCCGAGTTGGAATGGAACGGATTGTATCCGTTCAAACAACCGGTAAACGTCAAGGGTGAAGTACGGCACACGGCTGACGTCGTAACACTTAAAGCAGACGTTTCGTATTGCTATGACGGCATTTGCGATCGCTGCGCGTGCGATATCCATCAAGAGGAACACTTGACGATGGAGCATATTCTTGTGGTTTCCCTCAATCACGAGGACAACGATAGTTTTGTTCTTATCGACAATTATCAGCTTCCGCTGGATGAACTGGTGGAAGAGGATCTGATCCTGGATCAGCCGTCGAAGAGGCTGTGCAAGGAGGATTGCCGCGGTTTGTGCCCGCAGTGTGGCAAGAACCAGAATGAAGGTTCTTGCGGTTGCGAGCAAAAAACGGTAGATCCCCGACTCGCAGCGTTACAGCAATTGCTGGATTAACTTTTTGACTATGTTAAGGAGGTGCTGACGATGGCGGTACCGAAGAGAAAAAGTTCAAAGGCTCGTCGTGATACGAGACGTAATAATGTTTGGAAGACTACGGCTCCCGAACTGGTGAAATGCCCGCAGTGCGGCGAGTACAAGCGCCCGCACCGTTTGTGCGGAGCTTGCGGCTATTACAACGGCAGACAGATCGTCAAGGTTGAGGAGTAAATCGACCGGTTGTAAATGCCCACATTATGGGAACAATAAAGGGCGTGACCCGGTGGGGTTGCGCCCTTTATTTTTTAACTTAACGAGCGTCGGATAAAGGAGGGAACAGCGTTGGCGGTAACGATTGCAAGCGTGTTGGGCGATAGCATCGCGGCAAAGAAAAAGATCGTGGCGGGGGATGCCCTAATCTCCATCAATGGTCACGAAATTGCGGATGTGCTGGATTATCGTTTCTATCTGTTTGAACCACGGCTGACGCTGCGCCTGCAAACTGCGGCGGGAAAGAAACGGGTCATCCGTATTCGCAAATCGGAGGACGAGGATATCGGTCTTGAGTTTGAAACGTATTTGATGGACCGTCAACACACGTGCCGCAACAATTGTATTTTTTGCTTTATCGATCAGATGCCGCCGGGTATGCGTGAAACGCTGTATTTCAAAGATGACGATAGTCGCTTATCCTTTTTGTTCGGTAACTACATTACGTTGACGAACGTATCCGAGCATGAGGTAGAGCGCATTATCGCGATGCATATCAGCCCTGTCAACATCTCGGTTCACACCACCAATCCCGAGCTTCGTTGTCGTATGATGAACAATCGCTTTGCGGGGGACGCCTTATCGGTGTTGCGCCGTTTTGCCGACGCGGGTATTCGTATGAACTGTCAGTTGGTCATTTGCCCCGAATGGAATGATGGCGATGAACTTCTTCGCAGTATGCGGGATCTGGCAGCGCTCGCGCCTGCGGTGGAAAGTGTGGCAGTGGTGCCGGTTGGACTTACGAAATATCGTGACGGTCTGACACCTTTGCGACCCTTTACCGAGGAAGAAAGTTGTGAGATTTTGGATATGGTTACCCGTTTCGGCGACGAGCAGGCATTGAAAACGGGTAATCGCTTGATTTATCCCGCCGATGAATGGTACGTGCAGGCGCATCGTGCCATCCCGACGGAATCGTTTTACGGTGAGATGTCGCAACTCGAAAACGGGGTTGGCTTGGTGGCGCTGTTACGTGCGCAATTTGCCGAAGCGCTTGAAGATCGTGAAAACGACTGCGCAGTCGGTACCGACACGGTAGTGGCGACAGGTGTGGCGGCGGCTCCGATCTTGCGCGAATTGGTGGAGAACGCTTGTGCTACGATAGAGAATATCCGCGCGCGCGTTGTCGCAATCAATAATGACTTTTTCGGCGAACAGATCACCGTCGCAGGACTTGTGACGGGCGGAGATCTTCGCCGCCAATTGCAGGGAATCCCGTGTGAACGGGTGCTGATTCCCGATTGTATGCTCCGTCACGAAGGCGACCGTTTTCTGGATGACGTCACGCCGGAAGAGTTGGCGGAGGCGCTGGGCGTTCGTGTTGAGGTGATTTCAACCGACGGCGGCGCATTATTCGAAGCACTGATGAGGTGAATGCTATGGCAAAACCGATTGTGGCAGTCGTTGGTCGTCCCAACGTCGGCAAATCCACATTGTTTAATAAATTGATCGGGCAACGGCTGTCCATTGTCAAGGATACGCCGGGTGTTACGCGCGACCGTATTTTTGCTGCGTGCGACTGGCGCGGCAGAAGCTTTATGCTTGCGGATACCGGTGGTATTGAGCCTCATTCCGATGACGTGATCTTGTCGCAAATGCGCCGACAAGCAGAACTTGCCATTGAACAGGCGGACGTTATCGTATTGGTGACCGATTTGCAGTCAGGTGTGACCGCCAATGACGCGGACGTCGCCGTTATGTTGCAAAAAAGCGGTAAGCCGGTGGTCTTGTGTGTCAACAAATGTGACCGCGTCGGCGCGCCGCCTGCCGAATTCTACGAATTTTACAATTTAGGTCTTGGTGATCCGATCGCGGTTTCGTCCATCCACGGAACCGGTACCGGTGATCTGTTGGATGCGGTGTTTGAGCACCTCCCGTCGGAGGAGGAGCCCGATGAAGAAGATGATCGTATCAAGGTCGCGGTGATCGGTAAACCCAATGCGGGAAAATCGTCGCTTATCAACGCACTGGCGGGGGAAGAACGCAGTATCGTTTCGGATATTGCGGGTACCACGCGTGATGCGATCGATACCGAAATCGATACCAAGCACGGAAAATTTTTGCTGATCGACACCGCCGGTCTGCGTCGTCGCAGCCGCGTGGACGATGCGATTGAAAAATACAGTATTCTCCGTGCTGAAATGGCGGTGGAACGTGCCGACGTATGTGTGATCCTCATTGACGGCGTAGAAGGTTTTACCGAACAGGACAGCAAGGTGGCGGGTATTGCTCACGAAAAGGGCAAAGCGTGCATTATTGCCGTCAATAAATGGGATGCGGTCGAGAAAAACGATCATACCATGGCACTTACTCGCAAAAAACTTGAAAACGATTTCAGCTTTATGGCGTACGCGCCGTTTGCGTTTATTTCTGCCAAGACGGGACAACGCTTGGATCGGCTTTTGGAACTCATCACCTATGTGAATGAGCAAAATGCGATGCGTATTTCTACCGGTACTCTCAACGATGTGTTGGCACAGGCAACGGCACGCGTGCAGCCGCCTACGGATAAAGGAAAGCGACTCAAGATCTATTATATGACGCAGCCGTCTACCCGTCCGCCCACGTTTGTCTTTTTTGTCAACCGTGCGGATCTGTTCCATTTTTCTTATCAGAGATATTTGGAAAACCAGTTGCGAGAAACTTTTGGCTTGGAAGGTACGCCTATTCGTTTTATTATTCGCGAACGCGGTGATAACAGCGGCAAGTAGGAGGATATTATGCTGACTTTTTTGCAAAATTGCTGGCTTTCAATGCTGCTTGCAGCGGTGATTGCTTATCTGCTGGGCAGTATCAGTTTTGCCATTATTATTACCAGATGCTTTTCCGGAAAGGACATTCGCTCGTTTGGCAGCGGTAATGCGGGCGCAACAAACGTTTTGCGTTCACAAGGCGCGTTGCCGGCGGCGCTGACCTTTATTGGCGATCTTTGCAAAAGTATGTTATCGGTTTACCTTGGCGGATTGTTGCTCTGTTCGTTGCAACTGGCACCGGTTGCCGGTTCCGACTTGCTGACGCATGACGTGGAGAATTTGGCACTCGTCGGCAAATATTTAGCAGGGCTTTGCTGTGTCCTCGGTCATATTTATCCCGTCTTCTTCGGCTTTCGGGGAGGAAAGGGTGTTATGACGATTTTGGGAATGACCTTGATTTTAGATTGGCGCACGGCGGTCGTCGGATTGTCGGTGTTTGCGATCGTGGTCCTTCTTTCGCGCATGGTATCGCTCGGTTCCATTGTGGCAGGCGTGAGTTTGCCGATTGCAACGTATTTATTCCGCACCTATCTGTACGAACAAGAATGGCAAACGGTAGCTTTTTGTACGGTGGCAATGGCGTGTATTACGGCGATTGCCATTATCAAGCACAAAGAGAACATCAAACGTATCCTTGCCGGTACGGAAAGTAAGTTTGGTAAAAAATAAGAGTTTGAAATGCAAAAGATCCCTCGGTTTCGATAACCCGAGGGATCTTTTTTATTCGATTTTAGTAAGTTGTTTTCTGTAATCGGACGGACAAACGCCGATGACTTTTCGGAATTGTTTGCTGAAATGGTATTCGTCGTAAAATCCCAAGTTTAAGGCGGTTTCTTTGATACTGATATGCGGGAACGTTTCAAAATAGGAGATCGCTTCGTTGATTTTATAGTTCAGGGCATATTGGTGTATGGTGATGCCGAACTTTTGCTTAAATTTCGTTTCTGCCGTTTTAAGTGATACACACGCGGCGTCGGCAAGTTCTTTGTTTGAAAAGAAGCGTTCGGGATTTGCTAAAATTAGCTTTTCAATGCGTTCGGCAACGGCGTAATCGGCGGAATCGTGAGAGGTTTCTGCCAACTCGCATAACAGTAATTCAAAATAGAGATCCGCCTTGCGCTGATTGCCGGATAACTTGTTGTTTACAATATGCGATACGTAGTGCTTGATACTTTTATTTGTTGAAGCGTCAATGCACGCCGCAACAGCGGGAGGCGGCATATCAATGGCGGAAACGTCCCCCGACTCACAGGTTGCGTGAAAATACATAGTTTTGGTGCCGGCGGTACAGGGGGCGAGACCGTAGTGGCGATTTCCTGCACTTAAAATCAATAAATGATCTTTCTTCAGCGTGTAGGATTCGTTATTTTGTCCGAATTGCCATTCCCCTTGTAAGAGATAAATGAAATCGTGCTCGCTCATGGTGCGCGTGGGATGAACGAACGGTGTGGCGTAATAATTGATGTTTGCCTCGGTAATGTGGTGAACCGACGCGGTGGAAAAGACGGTTTTCACAATGGACACCTCGTCAACAGATTTGCTTTATTTTACATCTATTTATCCCTTTTGTCAATTCCTGTCGCGGTACCCTTTGGTGTATGATAAAACTAATTGGGGGAAGGCCTGTGAACATTTTTCAAAAAGGATTTAATTATTCGCAGGATGGACCGGGGAATCGACTGGTCTATCACTTGAAAGGTTGTAATATGCACTGCCCGTGGTGCTCCAATCCTGAGGGTATGTCGGTGAGCGGTGGGGCGTATACCGTTATCACGCCGAGTGAATTGGTGGCAGAGGCGGTGTCGTCAAAACCGATGTTTTTTGACGGGGGCGGTGTGACTTTTACAGGTGGTGAGGCAACGCTGCAGACAAGCGAACTTACGCAGGTGCTTGAGGGGTTGAAAGAACACGGCATTCATACCGCTATTGAAACCAACGGCACCCATCGGCAGTTGAGTGATCTGTTTCGATTGCTCGATTATCTGATTATTGATCTGAAGCATCCGTATGGTGCGAAACATCAGCGGGTGACAGGCGTGGACAACACCGTTATCAAAGAAAATATTCGCTTGGCCTCTCAAAGCGGGAAGGACCTGTTGATCCGTATTCCGCTGATCGGCGGTTTTAACAATGACGAGGAAAGCCGTCAAGGGTTTTTGGATTTTCTGGGAAGTCTTAATAGCGGTCGTGTAACGGTCGAAATTCTCAAATACCACGAATACGGCAAAGACAAATGGGCGAAATGCGGTATGGAGTATCAAATGACCGATGCTTTCGTCAGTGAAGAGGATCGCCGCCATTTTGAAAATGAACTGCAAACGTTAGGAATATCTACGATTCGAACATAGGAGATGATGGTATGTATCAAGCACAATCGGTGACATCTTTGGCAAAAGATTTATTCAAAGAGGAACGTGCCAAGCAACGCTTGGACGGTTGGTTTTTGTCCCGTGAAATTGTTTGCGACAAACAGGCGGAACTGGGCGACCTTTCGAAAGAAATGCGTGCCGCCAAAGAGTTGGAAGCAATCGTAAAAGAATTACCGCTTTCCATCAGTGATTATGCCGTGTTTGCGGGTAGTCAATCCGATGCGTTTGCCCGCAGCTATGCGCTCATCAACCCCACTTTCAAAGTGGAGACCTTCTCGGGATATTGCGATCCGACCGCGGTATACAACGATATCGAACCCAATGATGAATTTACGGCAGAGCGTATCGAGCGCGTGCGGGAGTTTTCCAAGAATACCGCGTACGTCAAACGCTTGACTGCGATGTATGACCGCTACGAAAACTATACCGAAGAGGTTGCTTTCTTTATCGAGCAAGTAACGGGGCATATCATCCCTGATTTCCGTCCGGTTCTCAAATACGGATTGAAAGCCGTTTTGGAGGAACTGGATCGAAAGATTCTTGCCGAAACCGAACCGACCAAGAAGGATAACTACGAGGCGTTCAAGGTATCGCTTGGTTGTGCGTTGATTCTCAGTGAACGTTATGCCGTTCTCGCAGATCAAAAAGCGAGCGAAGCGATCGGTGAGCGTAAGCAGGAATTTGAGCATTTGGCGGCAACGTTGCGTAAAATTCCGTACAACGGTTGTGACACGTTGTTTGAAGCTATCCAGTGTTATATGCTGTTGTGGGAATTGATGTGTTTGGAACAAGCCCCCAACCCGTTCGCCTTCTCGGTTGGTAATGCCGATCGCATTTTTGAACCGTATCGTGCCAAGGAAAGCCTTTCCCGCGAGGATGCGGCGGCTTTGCTCAAGCACTTTTTGGTGTTCTTTAACGTCGGTGATCGCAGTTGGGCAATCTCGCAAAACCTTATCGTGTCCGGACGCGACGAAAAGGGGAACGATCTGACGAGTCTGACTTCGTACGCGCTGTTAGATGCGTATTATGATATGAATTTGCCGCAGCCGATCCTGTCGGTGAAGCTGCATAAAAACACCCCTGCCAAGGTATATGAGGAGTTGGGACGTTTCTTCTTCTCACCCGGTGTGCTGACGCCGTCACTCTTTAACGATGACTCGGTGTTTGAACTTTTGAGAAATCGTCACGTCGCGGAAGAGGATTTGGCGGATTATTCGGTGGCGGGTTGCCAAGAACCGCTCATTATGGGTAAGGATAACGGCAACACGACCAACAGCTGGTTGAATATGCCTAAAATCTTGGAGCTTTGCCTGAACGGCGGCAAATCCATGATTACCGACAAGGCGATTGAAGAAACGGCGCCTATCGACAGTATCACGTTACTGAAAAATATTCGCGAGATCTTTTATAAGACGTGCGAACATTACGTGGATTTGATGTGTGATGCGGCAAACGGCGCTTCCGAAGCGATCAGCGAACTGCCCGTCCCGTTCCTCAGCTGCTTTATGGGCGGTGTTGCGTCCGGTTACGATATGCGTGATACGGTGAATCAAGGAACGCCGTACAACGGCAGCGGTTGCCTGATTCACGGGCTCAGTGTGATGGCAGATTCCTTTGTTGCCATTGACAAATTATTGGAAGAGCGGCCTGAAGATGCTGATAAGTTGATTTCGGCGCTCAAATGTGATTTTATAGGATATGAAGATCTGCACGCGTTTTTGAAGGCGGCTCCCAAATTCGGCAACAACATAGCGGTTGTGGACAACGAAGCGGCTCAGATCGCGAGCCGTATTTCGGATATGGTGGCGGCGCACAAAAACTATTTGGGCAATCCTTTCCGCGCGGACTGGGCAAGTCCTACCACGCATTTGACGTACGGCTATTGGGTAGCCGCGACACCCGATGGCAGACGTGCGCGTGAGCAGCTTAACTACGGTGTAGACCCGCTTTACGGTGAGGCAAGCGGGGGTATGGGCTTCCGCATTCTCTCCAATATGAAACTTCCCTTCGAGAAAATGGGCGGCGGGTATGCGTCGCATTTGGGCATTGATCCAAAATATTTCACTGCTGACACGTTTGAGGGGAAAGGTACGGATTTTGCCAACCGCGTAATCAAACCGCTGTTTTTCAACGCGGAAATGCAAGGACGGGTATCGCCGTTCTATCTGTACGTGAACGTCACCACTCCCGATACTTTACGCAAGGTATTGGCGGATCCGAAAAAGTACGCGCCGAACGGTGTGTATATTATGAGAATACACGGCACATTCGTTAATTTTCTGGATCTGTCGCCTGCTATCCAGCAGGATATTATCAAACGGTTAGATCCCCATTCTACGGAAATGTGAGGCGCTGACTATGTATGCAATCGGTTTGGACATCGGTACCACGTCCGTTTGCGGTATTCTTCAGGATACGCAAACGGGTAGGATCGTGCGTTCGCGCACCGTTGCCAACGACAGCTTTCTGAGTACCGCTAACGCTTGGGAAAAGATACAAGATCCTGAGCGGCTGTTATCTCTTGCGGATACCATTTTAGAGGAGTTGTTGGAGGAAGCGTCGACGGTCGTATCCATTGGTGTTACCGGTCAGATGCACGGCATTGTGTATCTTAATACAGAAGGGAAACCTGTCAGCCTGCTTGCCATTTGGCAGGACGGCAGAGGGGATCTTTTGTACAAAGACGGAAAGTCCTACGCGGAATATATGAGCGAAAAAACGGGGTATCCGTTGGCTACCGGCTACGGTGCGGTGACCTATTTTTACGATACGGTCAACCAAAAGCTCCCCGATGATGCGGTGACATTTTGTACCATACACGATTTGGTGGTTTTACATCTTACCGATACGGTACAACCGTTGTTACATTCCTCCGATGCGGCAAGCCTTGGGTTGTTTGATACGGAGAAACAAGCGTATGATAAAGCGGCAATTCAAGCGCTCGGCTTAAACGATGCGATGTTCCCGAATGTCTGCTCCGATTTTACGGTGGTGGGGCATTACAAAGGAATTCCCGTGTCGGTTGCCGTCGGTGATAATCAGGCGAGTTTTCTCGGATCGGTAGCCGATCCTGAGCACAGCCTTCTTGTGAACGTCGGCACGGGCAGTCAGATTTCTTGCTTTACGGACAAACGGTCGACCAATAAGGCGCTCGATTGCCGTCCTTTGATGGGGGATTCTTACATTCTGGCCGGTTCCTCGCTTTGCGGAGGTCGAGCCTATGCGATGCTGGAGAAATTGTTCAGAGAAATTGCGGCGGTCGTTTCGGGTGTGGATATCAAAAGTGCATATCCCGCGATGGACAAGCTGATGGAAGGGTTCGTACACGCTGAGGATTCTCTTGATGTTAGCACCCTGTTCAGCGGAACGAGAGCAAACCCGAAAGCACGCGGCAGCATTACCAACATTGGAGTGGATAATTTGACGATGGCGGCGCTGTGCGACGGCTTTATGCAGGGCATTGCCCGCGAGTTACACGAGTTGTATGAGGCGATGCGCCCTGAACTCATCGGCGAGCGAGGTTGCCTGGTTGGGTCGGGTAACGGTGTGCGCAACAACAAAGCGTTGCGTGAACG
>JAZQTM010000090.1:0-16294 GCA_045630765.1 Acutalibacteraceae bacterium
GACCCATTGTCTTCCTAAGACCGCTTGGCCTCCGACTTGGTGATGTTATAATCCGGAGTCTCGCTGTTGAGAACTTTGTTCATAAGTTCCTCTGCCTCTTTGTCCGCACCGCCCGAGTGGGGATGGAGAAGCTGAGCGGGGTTGCTGTCCGGCAGAAGCTCGACATACTCGGGTGTGCTGTAGTCATCCTCGTAGTCGTCATCGTCGTCCTCGTAATCGTCTTCGTAATCGTCTTCGTAATCGTCATCCCAATCGTCATCCGAAACGAAGTCGTCTTCCCAGTCCGAATCATTCCAAGCGGAATCATCCGTCACAGTGGTCGTCGTGGTCTGTTCCGTTGTGGTGGGATTCTGCTGCGGTTGCTTCGGCGAGCAAGCCGACAAGAACAGCATAACCAGCACACAACAGAGTGCTAAAACCTTACGCATAGTCATGTTGATTACCTCCTAAACTGATAATTAATTTCGTCTGACCGTGCTTTCCCCATTCGCAACAGAAACAGACAGGTATAATCAATCACGGATATTATAACAGACGATTCAAAGTTTGGCAATAGAAAATGTTGCTTGCGTTCTGTATTATGTTGTTCAATTGTGAAAAGTGGCGTTTGGGGGCAAATCGTGTCGTTGGCGGTTTTGGGGGGTCGGCCGTATTGTTTGCGTTATCTGTCCATTTTTTGCGTTGGATGACTAACCTACCTTGATTTGCTTGACATTCAGCGTTATACAATGGTATAACAAGAATGGAACGTATCCGACGTTTCTCATGCTTTATTGCAATAATAAGGGGGATATTGACATGTTGAAAGACAAAATCCACGTTTCCGAGACAGAGATCGTCTATACCGACGATCAGTTGACCTACACCGTAGACGGCAGTTGCTGCACGTTGCGCCGCCCTGACGGAAAGATTGACTTTTTGACCACCGACCTTGGCGGAAAACCGTTTTATCGCCACTTTATCGGCACGGCTGACGATCCCTTTGCCGAGGAAGTTGAGCCTTTTGAGTGGGATTACAACAACTTTAAGCAAAAATGGCCTTCCGGATTGTGGGTACAGAGTGCTTACAAGTGCGAGGACGGTCTGCTGATCGGTTTTACGCACCGCGAGGATCTGCACAAGTCTGATCTTGATTATCCCCAGAACTATCATATCGGTTTCAGTGTTTCCCGCGATGGCGGTCAGCACTGGAAGTATCTTGGTGATATGATCGGTACCTGCCGCAACTACATCAGCAAAAACCGCTCAAACGGTGTGTGGCCGAACATCTGCGGCGTGCCGTACTTGCCGGGCAAGGATGGTTACTTCTATATCATCTACAACGAATGGAATGCTGCTGCCGAGCGGTATACTTCGGTTGCGCGTATCCCGATGAAAGAGTCGATCGAAATGGTTCGCCGTGAGGAAAATCCGGCTACTTTAATGAAAAAGTACAGCGGCAATGGTGTGTGGGATACCGACGCGTTGTTCGGTACTGCGCCGCGCATCATTCCCGAGGATTGCGAAGACGTCGTGTACAACGAAGAGGTCGGCTTTAAGTACGATTGCCATGGTAACGCTGCATATTGCTCTGCGCTGGATAAGTACATCTTGACGATTCAAACCGCCAGACAGGTCGTTATGTTTATGTCTGACGACTGCGTGAACTGGGACGAGCACGTGGTGTTGTCTACCACAGACGTCGGTTTGTATTTCTATTCCACGATTGTCGGCAACGACGACGAGGCATCTGATGATTCCAGCACCGTGGGACACGATTTCTACGTGTATTTCACTCACAAGCCCGGTTTCTTGCGTTTGCCCGGTAACTTTGGTGATTATGAGACCGATAATTACTGCCGCGTCCGTGTGACGATCGACAAATAAGTGTAATAAACATACTTTAAGGAGGAAATCTGTATGCTGAAAGATAAAATTCACGTTTCCGAAACGGAAGTCATTTATGAAGATGAGGAGTTGGGTTTCACGGCAGACGGTAGTTTTTGTACGCTTCGTCGGCCTAACGGAAAAATTGATTTTTGGACGACCGACTTGAGCAGTTCGCCTTATTACCACCGATTCCGCGGAACGGCGGAAGATCCGCTTTTTCAGGAAGTGGAGAATTTCGAATGGGATTACAACCATTACAAAGAGCCGTGGCCGAGCGGACTGTGGGTGCAGAGCCTGTATCGTTGTGACGACGGTATGTTGATTGGCTTTACTCACCGTGAAGATTATAGTAAATCGGATTTTGATTATCCCCAAAACTATCACATCGGTTTCAGTGTGTCGCATGACGGCGGTCAGCACTGGAAATATCTCGGCGACGTATTGGGTACCTGCCGCAACTACATCAGCAAAAACCGCGCAAACATGGTTTGGCCGAACATCTGCGGCGTGCCCTCTATCCCCGGCAAAGACGGTTATTTCTACATCTTTTACAACGAATGGAATCCCGAAGCTGAACGTTTCACTTCCGTTGCGCGTGTGCCGATGAAAGAGGCGATCGAGATGATCCGCCGCGAAGAAAATCCGGTAGCTCTTGTCAAAAAATACAGCGGTAACGGCGTATGGGATACTGAACCGTTACGTGGAACGGCAGCGCGCATCCTGCCTGAGGATTGTGACGATATCACGTATCATGAGGAAGTCGGTTATAAGTACGATTGTCACAGTACCGCTGCCTACTGCTCCGCGCTTGATAAGTACGTTTTAATCGTGCAGGCTGCCAGACAGTTGGTAATGTTCTTGTCCGACGATTGTATGAACTGGGATGAGCATATGGTGCTGTCCACCGCTGATCCTGACGTTGGTCTGTATTTCTATTCCACCATCGTTGGTCTGGACGACGAAGCATCCGACGATTTCAGCACGGTGGGGCACGATTTCTACGTGTATTTCTTCCACAAGCCCGGATTTTTCCGTCTCCCCGGCAACTTCGGCGACTACGATACTGATCGCTTGTGCCGTGTGCGTGTGACGATTGATAAATAAGATTTTAAAGAATGTGGGGTTACGATGATTCGTAACCCCGCTTTTTTGTTGGACATATTCTGCAAATAATATTGACTTTTTCGGGTGGCTGGATTACCATATAAGATAATTACACCGAAAGAGAGGAACCTATTATGAAAATCTTTGATATGCATCTTCACGCGTATCCTACCCCCACCCCCGATCCCGAGGGCTTTATTAAGCGTCTGGAAGAGGGCGGTGTGTACGGCGCTTGCGTGTTCTCCCCCCGTCCGAAGTTGGAACGTGAGGGGCGTGCTTCTTATCCCACGGACGCTACATTTGAGGAGCGTTTGGAATCGCTTGCTGCGTGGACAAAAGGGTACGAGGGGCGTTTGTTCCCCGTTATGTATATTCACCCGTACGAAGAAAACGTTAAAGAAAAGGTGCGTCTTTCGGTTGAAGCCGGTGTCGTTGGCTTTAAAATGATCTGCGACAGCTATTACGCTTATGAGGAACCTGTACTGGACTTGTTGCGTGAGTTCGTCAAATACGACAAACCGGTATTTTTCCATTCCGGTATTTTGTGGGACGGCGGTGTTTCCTCCTCCTACAACTCCCCCATCAACTTTGAAGCACTGATCGGTGTGGAGGGATTGCG
Organism: Acutalibacteraceae bacterium; assembly: GCA_045630765.1. Classification (GTDB taxonomy): domain Bacteria; phylum Bacillota; class Clostridia; order Oscillospirales; family Acutalibacteraceae; genus RGIG3009. Next base: position 3,593 of record JAZQTM010000090.1, read on the forward strand.
TTTCTCCATGGGTCACTGCTCGTGGCCGTGGGTGGACGATTGTATTGCGATGTACGGTAAATTCTTGCATTCGCACGCTTTGCGTCATCCGTCCGAGATGTTCTTTGATTTGACGCCCGGTACACCCGATATTTATCGTCGTGAATTGCTGACGAAGCTCTTTACCATCGGTTATGACGTATCCAACAATATCTTGTTCGGTACGGATATGCGTGTCAACAACTATCTGCCGAACCGTGTCATAAGCGTTCGTGATACCGATCGCGCTATTCTGATGGATCTTGGTGTCAGCAAAGAGAATTTCGAGAAAATGTATCACAAAAATCTGATGCGTTTCCTGGGCCTTGATAAAGAAGAGGTCACGCTGGCGAGTCCCGACGTGAACATTGCAAAACCGCTGACCTTTGAAAATCCGGAAGTGAAGACCATTATCAAGAAATGGTACGATAAAATCGGCTTTGAGAAAGATTTTGATGCCGAGTTTGAGAAGGCATTGAATACGATTCCGGTTTCGGATTACATGACGATGAAGTATTACGATGCGGAATGCGAGGACGGCAAGAAAAATCTGCTCAATATGCTGTTTATGTGCGAGGAATTGAGCGAAAAATACAAGGAACTCGGTATCAGCGAGGATATTCTTGTGGATACGTTGTCGGATCTGTCGATTTGGTGCAATATTTGGAGCGGCATTAAAGGATCGCTGTATTTGGGCGAGCTGCCGTGGCTGAAATGGCATATGACCGCCAATCTGTTCAAACTCGGCAGACTGCAATACACTTTCGAGAAAGCGCCCGCCGACGTGCCGGAACTGGGTGTCAAGAAAGACGATCCGATCATCGGTGTGCATATTCCCGCTTGCGGACCTTTGAAGACGGAAGATTGTGTAAAATCACTGGATATGGCGCGCGAATTTTTCGCCAAGTACTTCCCCGAGTATGAGTATCGCTACTTCTCGTGCGATTCGTGGTTATTGGATGAGTCGCTCAAAGAGGTATTGCCGCTTGAGAGCAATATCGTTCGTTTCGGCGATCTGTTCCAAAAGACAAGCAGTGTAGAAGCAAACGATATCGTTCGTTACGTGTTTGGTTGGGATAAAAAACGGTACCAGCTTAAAGAGTTGCCCGCCACCTCCCTGCTCGCGCAAAATGCGAAAAAGTATATGCTTGAGGGTAAAAACTTCCATCGCACACGCGGTTACATTGCAAAATAATGGGTATGGAAGTTTATAACGATATACGGGTGGGGTCTATCACCACTATCGTGAAAAAGATCGAAAGCAAGGAGTTCAAATACGTGTGTCCCGGGCGGCTTTCCGACGGGTATCTGTACGTAACGGACGGCGAGGGTGTATATATCAATCACCACAAGCAGACCGTTCCGCTTGCCAAACACACGCTGTTGTTCTTGATGAAGGATCAGCAGTATACCGTTCAAGCCAAAACCGAGGGGTTTGCGTATATCACCACGGGGTTTTCCCTGCACCCTTCCAAGGCGTTTGAAAAACTGGATTTCCCCGAGCACATTGATCTGTCCAATCAGCCGTATATCTGTCAACAATTTGACGAGATCCTCAAGATTTGGGAAGATCGCTCACCGTGGTATCTGCCCAAGGCGCGTATTGCGATTGAGAAAGTGCTGATCGATATTATGGAGGAATACGGCAATACTTCCAGTTTTCGTTTTTACGGAAGATTGTACCCCGTCCTCACCTACATTCATCAGCATTACGACGATAACATCACTAACGAAAAGCTGGCGGATATCTGTGGACTGAGTGTTACGCATTTTCGCCGTATCTTCAAAGAGCAACTGAACAAGTCGCCGATGGAGTATCTGACGGATTTGCGGATCAACTGGGCACTGAAACTGCTCAAGACGCGCCTGTTCTCCGTGTCCGAGGTGGGCACGATGGTGGGATTCCCCGACGTGTATTATTTCAGTAAGTTGATCAAGAAATATACCGGCAACTCCCCTACCAAATATATTAAAACGTTCTCAGATCTACCGGAACACACGGATGTTCCTCAAGTGAAACCGTAACAATAAAAAAAGCGGGCTGTCTTCCAACAGAAGACAGCCCGCTTTGCTATGTGTTTACTTTTAGGAAACGCTGATGATCGTACCGTTGAGCAGGTACGCCGCGATCGCCATATGGGATCTTTGGCTCATGCGCATCGTGATCGTATGCTCTTTGTTGTCGGCGTTTTCAACCAGCATACGCGCTTTGGGGTTGGAATAATTCAAGTAGCAATCCAGCTGCTGATACGCGCCGCCGTCAACGCTGTATTCCAGTATACCGGCGTTCTCGGCAAATTCGACCAGTACACCGAAGTGCGTACCTTTGAATTTGACGGTGATCGTTTTGCCGGTTTCGGTGGTTTGGATAGAACCGCCAAACAAGCTATCCTCATACGAGAAGTCGGTGGATTTTTTCCAGCCCGCCGGGATGGTGCAAGAGGTTGCCGCAACGGCTTTTGCTTCCGATTGGATCGTTCCTTTCGGGGCGGGGCACGGCAGTTTCGCATAGGTGTACGGCGATGTGCTCAAAGCATATTGAGCAGCGCCGTGCAGAATCTTACCCATCAACATATAGCCGTTATCGTTGCAGTGAACCGAATCCTCACCGTAATAATGACTCCATTTCAGGCCCTGGCCCTCCATATAGTCGAGAATAGCCTGATGCAGATTGATCGACGTTAACTGATATTTCTCGGCGATTTCTTCCACAATCGGAATGATGTCTTTGTCGCTCTCCCTTTGATCGGATACGTACAAGAAAACAATGTCCGCATACGGGTTGTGTTTGTAGATCGTGTGAATCATCGTTTCGTAATGATTCCACAGTTTATCCGCCTCTTTTACGCCATCGTACGCATTGTTAATGGCATACTCGATGAATACGAGGTCGGGCTTTTGAGTAGCGATCATCTGCTCGGTGATGTACACACCGTATTGCGAGCCGTTACCGCCCAAGGTAGAAGTGATCTGGGTAAACTTTGCCGCAAGGTACTCGGTTCTCATTTCATGGAAAAAAAAGCCACGGAAGCCACCTTTGTGGTTATCCGATGAACCCATACCCGCTGTTACCGAGCCGCCCATAAAGGCGACTTTCAACTCCAGATCGTTGGCGATCTTGTAGCCGGTATTCTTCATGCCGCCACGCACCGTGATGTATTTTTTGTAGCGTTTGTAACTCGCCGTGAGGAACTTTGAGGTCTTCGACTTGGAAGCTTTCTCGGAAGTGGTGGCCGTGACTTTGGTAGTAGACGTCTTTTGGGATTTTTGCGATGACAAGGAGGTGCTTGAGGCGGAGTTATCTTGCGCCGTATCTTCCGTATCATCCGTATCGGCGACAGTGGTCGTGGTTTCAATTTCGGTGGTCGTGGTTTGTGTGTTTTCGACGGGTTCTTCCCCACAACCAACACACGCGAACAACATCGCAGCCGCGATCAGGATAGCCAGTGCCTTTTTCATACGCATAAACATCCTTTCCGATCATTAAACTTAACGTTTAGTGGTAAATTCATTATACACAATACTTTGATGACTTTGCAAGCCTTTTTGTGCCATTTGTTTCCCAATAAGTAGCATTATTTAACGCTTAATGCCGTTCCGTTGAGCAAAAATGCGGCGATTGCCATACGGTCACCGCTGCTCATACGCATTGTGACGGTATGTTCACCGTCTGTGCCGTTTTTGAGTAACATTCTGGCTTTGGGATTGGAATATCCCAGCACACAATCCAAGGTTTCGGGACTGCCGCCGTCAACGCTGTATTCCAGCACACCGGCATCTTTCGCAAATTCTACCAACACGCCAAAATCCGTGCCTTTGAACGTAACGGTGATAGGTTTATCCGTCGCGGTGGTTTGGATGCAGCCGTTGTAATGGCGACCGGCATAGGAGAATTTTTCTACCTTTTCCCATCCGATCGGCACGGGATCCAACGTGGAGGTAATGAGAGCGTTTGCCTCACTCTGCAAACGTGCCTGTGCGGCGGGTGTTGCCGCCTTTTCGTAGGTTGCGGACGGCGTTTGCATCGCATATTCGACCAAGCCTTTTGCTACCTCTGCCATCACGTCATAGCCGTTATCGTTGGCGTGGACGCCGTCGATAAAGTAATTGCTCCAATTCGACGCATCACCCATCGCGTGCATTACGGCATCGTAGTAATTGACAGACGGCAGATCGTATTTATCCGCGATCTGTTCCAACACGGGGATGATGTCTTTGGAACGATGCTGCGAATCCGACACATACGCCAATACAATTTCGGTATACGGGCTTTCGGCGCGAATTGTATGAATGAGCGTTTCATAATGCATCCACAGCGTTTCGGGATCACCGCAGCCGTCGTACGCATTGTTGACCGCGTATTCGATGAACAGCACGTCAGGGTGTTTCACCGCTACAAACTGATGGGCGAAATATACGCCGTACTGCGAGCCGTTACCACCGATGTTTGCGGCAATTTGCTCAAACGCGACGTCGGGATACGTTTCTTGCAGATAGTTGAATATCCGCATACGCCACCCGCCTTTGATTGCGCTGGCGCCCATACCGTCCGTGACGGAACCGCCCATAAAGGCGACCTTGCAGGCTTTGTCGTGCGTAATGCGGTACGTAGTGTTGGGTAAGCCGCCGCGCGCTTTGATAAACTGCATAATAGAACACCGTCCCCTTGTGTGATGCTAACATTGTACCACACGAGGGGACGGTTTGCAAGTTAAATCGTCACTTCAAAGATCGCCGCATCGCAGGTGGGAATGGTCTTGCCATCGCCGTAATACATAGCGGTAATACGGCTTCCCTGCAACGTAATGTCGAACGGCAGATCGCAGTCGGAATAGTTGATCGCCACGATGACGGAACGCTTTTCGTCGATCGGGTGTACGGTCAACACGATGTCAGGATTGTTGCTGACAACCGGTTTCTTTGCCAAGACGTCTTTGGCAAACATCTGGTAGATCTTGTAGTACGGATAGTCAACAAAACCATCCGGCTGGTTCCAGGCAACCGTTTCCGCAGCAAAGTTGAGGAAATAGATGGCGCCCTTGCCACGCGGCATCTTGGAGAAGATGACCGTGCCGTCGTCGTCCTCACAAAGCACTTCGGCACCTACGCTGCGGAACAAGAATTTCTTGTCGTATTCAAAGGGAACTTTGAACGTGCCGAAATCTGCTTCGCGCCATTCGTGAGAGTTGATCATACCAAACGATTCAAGGCCCATTTTATCCTCGATTTCGCTGATAAAGCCGGTGCCCGTGGACATATAAACGGCTGCGCCCGCTTCTGCCTTTTTAACCAGTCTGGCGTACACGTCCTGGGTGATGGCACTCCAGCCCATCAAGGCGGGAACGATATAGATCGGCGCTTCGGGTAATTCCTGATCGCACGTAGCGAAGGTGATGTTGATGCCCGCTTGTTTGCCGAGCACGTACGTAGCACCCATTTGATCGTAGTAGCTTTCGAGTTCGGTCGGGATCACGCAGACCGCATCCACTTGTGCGGCGGGAAGCTCACCGAACGGCAGATTGGAAAGAAGTTCGGTAACGTCTTTCATTACGAACGCGTTGGGTTTCGGCGTGAAATCGGCGCGGAACATTCCGAGTTCGTTTTCGATCATACTCATACAGTACGGCGGGTTGGTGAGATGCTTTTGGTCGTATGCACACCACCAGAAATAGCCGAGAGAGCCGTTCGCCCAACCGGAGAACAGGTTGACGCGCACATTGTCCGCGGCAATCTTTTCGTTACCGACCGTGTTGCTGAACGTGCCGATCTCTTGTAACATAGCGGGCTTATGACCAATGCCCGAATACAATGCGACGTGCGTCGTCGGGATCAACGTGGTGCGCAGGCGGTTGATGGGTTCAATGTCGCCGCCAACCGACGGGGACGGATACGGGTGCGGGGTCAGTACGTCGGTCAACTCTCCCTGATCCTGGATATACCAAAAGCGGTTTTGAGTGGAGTACGTGCCCAGACCGTGCATCCCCGACATGATCTTACGGGACTGATCTTCCGACAAAATCGCATTGCGGATGGTTGCCGTCCACAGATACGCGGCATTGCGATCGGGGGTAACACCGAGGCAGTTGCACTCGTTGCCGAGATCCCACGTTTCAATAGCGGGTTCGTCTTTGAGGTAACGTACCAGACCGCGTGCCAAACGAATTTGCCACATCAGGCTTTCGGGATCGGTGATATGGTTGAGACGCTCAAGTGCCGGCGGCACGAACAATCTGCCGCTCATCCAACCGGTAACGATAGACACGACCAGTTTGATGTTGTTGTCTTCCGCCATTTTACAAAACGAACGGAAATGCTCGATTTGTTCCATATCCAGACCGAATTCGTCGTCGATCTTCTTGTCGTCTGCAAAGCGGTATTGCTGGAACTCGCCTTTGCATTGTTGCACCAAATGAATGGGCTGGAAATCGCGCCAGTTGGGGAACACGCGCATATGCGTAACACCGTACTGCGACACGAGTTCCAGATCTTTACGAACCGATTCCTCGTCCCAATACTTCCACATATCCGTTCCGTATTTGGATCCCCAGTAGTTACAACCAATCATATATTTCATAGTCGTTTCCTCCTTAAAATAGTTCTTTTTCAACTCCGGCGCACAAGTAATGATACACCGGCAAATGCAGTTCCTGCACTTTGTACGTTTCGGTTTCCGGCACCTTTACCGTAACGGTTGAAAGTTCGGACAGTTTACTGTCCTTGGCACCGGTGAGCGCTATCGTCTTCACACCGATATAGCGGGCAACCTCTGCCGCTTTTGCCACGTTGGCGGCATTGCCTGAAGTGGAGAGCGCAATCAGCACGTCGCCCTCTTTTCCGTATCCGTACACCAGTTGGGCGTACATCATTTCGGGCGATACGTCGTTGCAATATGCCGTTAAAATGGTACACTGGCTGGGCAACGAGATCGCCGGTAACGAGCCTTGCAGTTCGGCACGCAGCGATTCGGGAATGCGCTCATCCGTTACGGGGCGCTTCGACAAAAATCCTTTGAGCAGTTCGCCGACGATATGCTCACTATCGGAGGCACTGCCACCGTTTCCGCACACCAGCACTTTGCCGCCGTTGCGGTAGGTTTCAATGAGCAACGCGAGCGCCTGCTCAATCTCCTGCTTGCACGCTTGCAATTCGGGATACCGTTCATACAACATTTCCGTTTTCTCCTTTCGCACCAATAACACCAACCGCCAAAGCGGCATAATCACCAAGGTTTTCTTTGAGTTTTGCCGGCACGACGCGGCAAACGTTCAGCGCCTCGGGCAAACATTCTTTTTGCAGTTCGCGTTCCATCGCGGCTTTCAGCAAGTTTTCGCTGCGCTGATAGATACTGCCGATCACGATACGCTCCGGATTGAGGATGTCAATCAGCATTGAAAGCCCTTTGCCGAGCATTGTGCCGCACAGTTCGTACACCTCTACGGCATCGGCGTGGCCGTCATCTGCCGCTATGGCAATGCTTTTGGCGGTAACGTTGCCCAGTTCCGACAGATCCTTGCAAAACGACACGGCTTTGCCGTCTTGTAACCGTTTACGTGCTACGGCTTGTCCGAGCTGAGCCAAACCGCCACCGGAACAAAAACCTTCAAAGGAACCCGCTTTGTTGAACCCGACGGGGCCATCATCCGCCAAACGCACGTGGCCGACCTCACCCGCCATACCGTTGGTTCCGGCATACAACTTGCCGCCAAGGATAAGCCCTGCGCCCAAGCCGGTGCCGAACGTTAGGAAGATCATATTTTCGGTGCCCTTCCCCGCTCCGAACTGCCATTCCGCCAACGCACAAGCATTGGCATCGTTTTCGAGATACGCGCGGACAGGGTAGCGTTGTTCCAAATACTCGACGATGTGCACGTCGTCCCAACCGGGGAGATTCGGAGGCGATTGGATAACGCCCGCTTTGCCATCCAAAGGGCCGCCGCAACTAATACCGACCACATCGGTCATACCGCCCATTTCCAATGCGGCTTGACACATTCTGTCGATCATCACATATGGTGACACCGTATGATCGGTAGGCATTACACGCTTATCTGAAATTTCAAATCCGTCAGGACCTTCTTTGCCGATGCACACGGCGCATTTGGTCCCGCCAATATCAAAGCCTGTCAACTGACACACCTCCATAAGATAATAATACTATTTTCGAAGCCTCTTGTAAATTCAAGAAAAATAGGTTATTATTAAGAAAATCAACGATTTGGGTGAAAGCTTATGACGAAGCATATTCTTACACGATCCGCCGATATTCAAGAGGATCGCCGTTTCGCTGTCCATAAAAAGGAGATCGATGCCGGCGCCTCTTTCCCCATTCACTGGCACGATTATTATGAGTTTGAAATCGTCGTGTCGGGACAGGCGCAACATATCCATAACGGCATCTCTTCCGTAATCGACGCCGGTTGCTCACATTTAATGTGTTACAACGATTTTCACAGTTTAACGGCGATTACCGATATGGTTCTTTACAGCGTCTATTTTCGAAAAGAATGGATCTCGCCAAAGCTTGCCGAGCATTTGGAATTTCACACCTTCAACTGTTCTTTCACGCCGAGCGAGACCGTTAAGATCGTGAATGTATTGTCTAAAATGAGTGACGAGACGTCCTGTAATTTGCCGTTTCACGATATTGCCGTGCAAAATTGCATGGAGGAAATTCTCATCGCTTTTTTAAGAAAACAAACGACCGCGCTGCATCACGCAACGTTGCCGCCACCGATCCAACAAGCGATTATTTATACAAACGAGCATTACCGCAGCAGTATCACGCTGGAAGAATTGGCGGATAAGTTATCCCTCTCCCCCAATTATTTCGGTCAACTTTTCAAAGCAGAGGTCGGAACGACTTTTCACAAATACTTGAACACTCTTCGGTTGAAATTTGCCTGCAATTTACTCGCCTCGTCTTCCCTTTCGGTCAAAGAAATCGCCTTTTCCTCGGGGTACAATTCGCTGGAATATTTTATGTATATTTTCAAAAAACACTTGGATATGACGCCGCTTCAATACCGAACGGCGCAAAAGAATTCGTTATACTGAAAAACAGCCTTTCGGAAACCTCCGAAAGGCTGTTTTTTTAATTAGCGTTCCGTTTTCTCCGTGCGAGGAGGAAAGCAGAAACTGCAGAAATCAGTGACAAGACGATCACTGCGATATAGATGGAACTCTCACCGGTGATCGGACTGTCACCGGAATCGCCCGCACTGCCGTCCGGGTTTTTCAGGATACCTCCGTCTTTTACGACGAATTTATCTGCCCATGCTGTGGAATTGCCGAAATGCGAATCGTCCGTGTGATCCCGGAAATCGGTGACTAAGATAACACCGTCAGAAACCGGATAGCCCTTTTCGCCATCCTTCCAGTTCCAGAAATCACCGTATTCGGGCACGTCGTTCAGCAGCTTGGTAACTGTACCGTCTGCGAACGCCTTTGCCGAATACTCAGTCGCATCAAACAACAGCTCTTCGTTCACCGGCCCCACAAAGGAATCGGCACTGTAGTAAGTCGACTCCGTCCCATACCCGGTGCCCGGTTCTTTGTTACCAACAATCGGTGTGTTGGTGTTAACAAAACCGGCAAAATAGCTTCTGCGAATAGAAACGGTACCGGTACCACCATGTTTGTAAATACCGCCGATCAAACCGGCAACATATTCCGGCGTTTGCATCAGAGATTCGACCTTCATAACACTATAGCTGTTAAAAATGTTGAGTTCCTTGTACAGCTGTGCCCAGCCGATCAAACCACCTACGTACGTATTACCGGTGATGTCGCCTTCCGACCAGCAACTGTTCAATAAAGCGGAGGCATAGATTCTTCCGACAAGACCACCTGCAGCAGACATATCTGCAGATGCCTTCACCGTTCCCGAATAACTGCAGTTTTGCAGTATAACAGCATCTGTAGTGGCATCTGCTCTACCCACCAAACCGCCGACAGCACGAGAACCTGAAACATAGGACTGCTTCACGTGGAGATTGCGGATAGTCGCCATATATGAGGCACCAAACAAGCCTGTTCCAAGTTCAAATTTGTCATAACCCGTTTTGGTGTACAAACCGGTAATCGTATGACTGTCACCTTCAAGGGTACCGCCAAACATTCTGGTTGCCGGCCGATCATTCCAGATGTGATATCCGATCGGTTCCCAGTTGTTGGACGGTGCAGCGGTGTCCCAGTTTTCATAGTTGTCCAAAACGTTCAGTTGGAGATCCGCGACAAGTTTAAAATAGGTGTTTGCATAAACTGCCGAATTTGCATCTATTTCCGGAGGAAGGTAGACCGTGTTGCCGATCATAACGGCATTGCCATTGACCATCGCGCTTAAGAAAGCAAGTTGCGCCTCGTTTTCAATGATGATCGGGTTATCAAGGTCAGTTCCCTTTTTATTGGAAGTGTCGAAGGGTTCATATCCACCATCCCAAACACCGTCCGGCACTTGTTCGCGGCGGGTCACCTTAAATAAATAGGTGTTAATGACCCCATTGAGCTTCGCCTGCAGATAGATCTTCTGCGGTACACCCACCGTCAAATTTAACGGTTGTGAAACCGAGCCGCTCTGCACGGATACACCGTTGACGTACGCCGTGGCGTTGTCCACGACTGTCGGTAACACAACAGCCAAATCGGTGGAATACGGAACTTCAAGATCATATGTATAGATAGTAGGGTTAAATGCAAAGGAGGCGCCGCTGAGCATCGCACTCATTACCAACGGATCAGTGATAACCGTGTTATTGATCGGGTAGTTTGTGCCGTTTTTCCAGCTTGTATTACCGATTGCCGTTTGGTTTAAGAGATTGGTTACCGTGCCATTCTTGAAGGCAGTGACGGATTTTTCGCGTGCACTCGGATTGGCTGCATCAATACCTGCGCCGCCCATAGCAGCACTATCGGTACCGGTATAGCAACCCTCTACGTAAAAGACATCGTCTTCTACCCCGACAGCGATAACGGATTGAGAGATCGGGTAGGGTTTGTTGATCGTGCCCGCGAAATGGCAGTTGACCAGTTTCACGGCGTTGGGGCCGGCTTTATCAGAAGCACAGGCCACCAAACCGCCTACGCCATAGGTCGTTGCCGTGCAATCAATATTCATCGCACTGTAGGAGCCGCTGATCTCCATCAGCTTCGCCACGCTACCGGAGTAGCACAAGCCTGCCAAACCACCGACGTAACGGCGTGTTGATGTGATGGAACCGGTTGCGGATGAGCCGGCAATCGAGTTGTTCGCATTGTCGGTAAAACCAACGATACCACCAGAGTAGGTGTTCCAGCTTGCGTTGCCTGTAACAATAATGTCACCGTCAAAATGAACGTTAATAAAGCTGGTATTCGTGCTGCATTTACCGGCAATGCCGCCGATGCCGACGTTCGCCGATCCACCTGCAGCGGTGTTGTTTGTACGGTCATGTTTAAACGTAGCTGACACAACGGATAGATTCTTAACGGTCGTGCTCGTGATCGCAGAGAAGAAACCGATACTCAGCGCTTGGGACGCACTACAATTCAGATTGCTGACCTTGTGACCGGCACCGTCAAAAATGCCCTGGAAGGCAGTATCGTTAGCGCCGCCGCCAATCGGAATCCACACCTCGTTGTTCCAGTCGATATCGGCTGTCAGAACAAAGTATTTTTCTTTGTAATTAGAAAACAGATAATCAACGCCGCCAACGGTAACAGCTACCTTGGTATTGATATCCGCTTTGTTGGCAACTTTCGCTGTTTTTGCCAAGAAATACAGTTGTGCGGCATTCGCAATCTTATAAGGATTGGCTTTCGTGCCGGCCCCATCCTCCGTGTAGTTGGCAAAGGGTTCCGGCGTTATATTCGGCTCCGGCTCCGTCGAAGGTGTCGGAGGTGTCGGAGGCGTCGGAGGCGTCGGAGGCGTCGGAGCCGCCGAGCGGGAAACCGCAATCGTATAGGTCTTCGAGTAACCGTTAAGGTCGACCACAACGGTGATCGTGGTCGTACCACCCGCCGTTAAAGCGATTTCTTGGGAAGGTGTGCCACTTTCGACGACAACACCATTCACTGTGATCGTCACGCCGTTTTCCACCGTTGCTGTAACCGTTGCAGAGGTCACGGCATCGGAAACGTTAACCGTATACTCGTAATCACTCGGATTAAATTCGATGGTGCCGCAACTTACCGAAAGAGCAGACATCTGGGGCGCGGGTGCAAACACGGGATACCCATCGGTGCCCGTTGCCCACTTTGTACCATTGATGGCGGCCGCCGCATTCAAAAGGCCCGCCACCGTGCCATCGGAAAATTCCGTTGCGGTTTTTTCCTCCACCTTGTCGATCAAAATGGTGGTACCGTTATCGATAGACTCCGTGATCACATTTGCCGCCGTTGCGGAGCCTGCCTTATAATACACATTCTCTACGGTCAACGATTTCAAATCGGCGTTGGTATATCCGATCGGTTGTGTCGCCGAACCGGCAAAATGCGAATTTTTGACAGAAATAGTGATTTGTGCGACTTTTGTGTTATACCAGAAATCACCATAGATACCACCACCGGAAACGGTGGCTGCGCTGTAGCTGTCTTCAACCTCAAGGATAACGCGGGCGCGGTCTTTATCCCCACGGAGGTAGCCCACTAAGCCACCGGTACCATGAACGCCCTGGATCGCGCCGGGGGAATACCTGTTCTTAATGCTAA